>NZ_SSTC01000071.1 GCF_004801855.1 Pseudomonas sp. A-1
CGGCCGCCGCGGCACCCGCCGGCGCGGCGGCGGCCGGCTCCAGCTGCAGCGCACCGTACAGCGGCCGCGGCGTGCCGCGGGGAATGCCGGCGATCAGTCCGGCATCGTGCGCCGGTGCGGCGATGCCCGCCTGGCTGCGCAGCTGCCCGGCGATCTGCTCGGCCAGGCCGAGACCCTGGCCGGCGAGGGTCTGCGCCCATTGCTGGTCGAGCATTTCCGTGTACAGGCGGCTCTGCTGGCTGTCGAGCAGACCGGATTGAGGGCCGGCTTCGCGCATGCTCTTCAGCATCATCTGCAGGAGCACCGCCTCGAACTGGCGGCTGGCCTCGCCGAGGCCCGCGGCCGGGTCCTGGCGGGCGCTCTGCCTGAGGCGCTGCAGGCCCTGCAGGTCGAGGGCGAACTGGCCGCTCAGATCGTTGACGCTCATCAGATGATCTCCAGTTCGGCGCGCAGCGCACCGGCCGCCTTGAGCGCCTCGAGAATCGACATCAGGTCCTGCGGAGTGGCGCCCAGGGCATTCAGCGCCTTGACCACGTCGAGCAGGTTGGTGCTCGGCGCCACCATGCGCAGCCCGGTGCCCTGCTGCTCGACGGTGATCTTCGAGTCCGGCACCACCACGGTCTCGCCTTCGCTGAACGGCGCCGGCTGGCTGACCCTGGGCTGGTTCTCGATCACCACCGACAGGTTGCCGTGAGCCACCGCGGCGTTGTGCAGGGTGACACTGCCGTTGAGCACCACGGCGCCGCTGCGCGAGTTGATGATGACCCTGGCCGGCGCTTCGACCGGCAGGATGTCGAGGCCCTCCAGACGGGCCATGAAGTTGACCCGGCCGTTGGGGTCGCGCGGCGCGTCGAGGAGGATCAGTCCGGCATCCTGCGCGCTGGCCACGGTGCGCCCGAAGCTGGCGTTGATGGTGCTGACCAGGCGCTGGGCGGTGCCGAAGTCGGGCTGCTTGAGCTGCAGCTCGAGCAGGCCGCGTTCGTTGCCCAGCTGCAGCGGCACCTGGCGTTCGACGGTGGCGCCGCGGGCGATCCGTCCGCCGGCCTGCTGGTTGATCTGCACGCTGCTGCCGCCGGATTCTGCACCGGCGCCGCCGACCAGCAGGTTGCCCTGGGCCAGGGCGTAGACCTCGCCGTCGATGCCCTTGAGCGGGGTCATCAGCAGGGTACCGCCGCGCAGGCTGCGCGCGTTGCCCACCGAGGACACCACCACGTCGAGGTGCTGGCCGGGCCGGGCGAAGGCCGGCAGGTCGGCGGTGACCATCACCGCGGCGATGTTGCGCAACTGCATGTTGGTGCCCGGCGGCACGGTGATGCCCAGCTGCGACAGCATGTTGGTCAGGCTCTGTCCGGTGAACGGCGCCTGCATGGTCTGGTCGCCCGAGCCGTCCAGGCCCACCACCAGGCCGTAGCCGACCAGGGCGTTGCTGCGCACCCCGGAGAATTCGGCCAGGTCGCGCAGCCGCTCGGCGCGGGCGCTGCCGGCGGCGCAGAGCACGAGCAGCAGCATCAGCAGGCGGGCGGGAAGCGGGATATTCAGTCGCATGGCGGTCGCGGCCCCATCAGAACGGCGAGATGTTGAGGAAGAAGCGCTGCAGCCAGCCCATGGTCTGGGCCTCGTTGATGTAGCCGTCGCCGACGTACTCGATGCGCGCATCGGCCACCTGGGTCGAGGGCACGGTGTTCTGCACGGTGATGGCGCGCGGATTGACCACCCCGGAGAAGCGGATGAACTCGGTGCCCTGGTTGATGGCGATCTGCTTCTCGCCGCGCACCCGCAGGTTGCCGTTGGCCATCACCTCCAGCACCGACACGGTGATGGTGCCGTTGAAGGAGTTGTTGGCCTTGGCGCCGCCACTGCCGGCGAACACGTTTTCCCCCTCGAGCTCCGTCGCCCACTCGGACAGCTTGCTGAGCTGGTCGGGTACGGTGATCGGGGTCAGGCTGGCCGAACCGTTGCGACTGGCGTTGGCGGCGGCATTCTTGCTGGCGCTGACCTGCTCGTTGAGCACCACGGTGAGGATGTCGCCGACCATGCGCGGGCGGCGGTCCTCGAACAGCGGCTGGAAGCCCTGGCGCGACTGGTAGATCGAACCATTGGCCTGCGGCAGCGGGCGCTCGGGAATCTGCACCCGCTCCTGCTCGCCGACCACCGAAGGCCGCGGCAGCTGGGCGCAGCCGCCGGCCAGCAGCGCGGCCAGCAGGACGGCAGCGGTCGCGCGGGAGGTGCGCATCACAGCTGGGCCAGCCGCGCCAGCATCTCGTCGGAGGTCTCCACGGCCTTGCTGTTGATCTCGTAGGCGCGCTGGGTCTGGATCATGCTGACCATCTCCTCCACCACGTTGACGTTGGAGGTCTCCACGTAGCCCTGGTAGAGCACACCGGTGCCGTTCAGGCCGGGCACGTTCTCGTTGGGTGCCCCGGAGCTGTCGGTTTCCAGGTAGAGGTTCTCGCCGATGCTCTGCAGCCCCGGCGGGTTGATGAAGGTGGCCAGGGTCAGCTGGCCCACCTGGCGGCTCTGGGTGCTGCCCGGCTCGGTGATCGAGACGATGCCGTCCTGGGCCACGGTCACCGACAGGGCGTTGTCGGGGATGGTGATGCTCGGCTGCAGCGGGTAGCCGCTGGCGGTGACCAGTTGGCCGTCGCGGTCGATCTGGAAGCTGCCGTCGCGGGTATAGGCGGTGGTGCCATCGCTGCGCAGCACCTGGAAGAAGCCGTTGCCGTTGATCGCGAGATCCCGCGAGTTCTCGGTGTTCTGCAGGCTGCCCTGGCTGTGGATGCGCTCGGTGGCCACCGGGCGCACGCCGGTGCCGATCTGCAGGCCGGACGGCAGGCTGGTCTGCGCGGTGCTGCTGGCGCCGGGCTGGCGCAGGTTCTGGTACAGCAGGTCCTCGAACACCGCGCGCGAGCGCTTGAAGCCATTGGTGCTGACGTTGGCCAGGTTGTTGGCGATCACGTCCAGCTGGACCTGTTGCGATTCCAGGCCGGTCTTGGCCGTCCACAGCGATCTGATCATCGGAATTCCTCGGGATTGGGTGGGTCGCCAGGGCCTCAGCCCTGCAGCGACAGCAGGCTGTTGGCGCGCTGGGCGTTGTCGTCGGCGCTGCCGATCACCTTCATCTGCATGTCGTAGCGGCGGGCGTTGTCGATCATCGCCACCATCGCCTCGGTGGGGCTGACGTTGCTGCCCTCCAGGGCGCCGGGGGTCAGCCGCTGGTTGTCGTCGGCCGGCAGCGTGGTGCCGACGCCGTTGGCGTCCGGCTGGCTGCGGAACAGGCCGTCCTCGCCACGCACCAGGCTGCCCGGGGCGGCGGCAACCAGCTTGAGGCGACCGACCTCGGCGATGCTCTCCGGCCCCTGGCCTTCGCCGATCGCGCTGATGGTGCCGTCGACGCCCATGCTCAGGGTGCTGCCCAGCGGCACGATCAGCGGGCCGCCCTCGCCGATCACCGGGCGGCCGAGGATGGTGACCATGCCGGTGGCATCCATCTGCAGATCGCCGCGCCGGGTGTAGGCCTCGCTGCCATCGGGCGCCTGCACGGCCAGCCAGGCGTCGCCGCGCAGGGCGACATCCAGCTCGCGTCCGGTGCCGGATACCGGCCCCGCGCTGAAATCGGCGGCCGGCGTGCTGGCCACGGTCAGCGTGCGGGTGGCCAGGCCGGCGCCCTCCACGGGCACCGCCTGCATGGCCATCAGCTCGCCGCGGAAGCCCGGAGTGGCGGCGTTGGCCAGGTTGTGGCTGACCGCCGCCTGCTGCTCGAGGGTGAAGCGCGCCGCGCTCATCGCGGTATAGAGGATGCGATCCATGGCTCAGTCCGGTCAGCGCAGGTTGACTGCCTGCTGCAGCACTTCGTCCTGCAGCTTGATGGTCTGGGCGTTGGCCTGGAAGTTGCGCTGGGCAATGATCAGCGCCACCAGCTCCTTGGTCAGATCGACGTTGGAGGTTTCCACCACGCCGGCCTCGATGTCGCCGAACAGGCCGGTACCGGCCTCGCCGATCAGCGCCTGGCCGGAATCGCTGGTCTCCACCCAGCCGCCACCGACCGGGGTCAGGCCCTCCGGGTTGCGGAAGTTGGCCATGCCGATGGTGCCCAGCACCTGGGTCCGCTCGTTGGAGTAGTTGCCGATGACCTGGCCCTTCTTGTCGACGCTGATGCCCACCAGGCTGCCGGAGGTGTAGCCGTCCTGATTGAGGCTGCCCAGCTCGAACTCGTTGGCGAACTGGGTGCTACCGGTGATGTTGAGCTTGAAGCTCATGTCGTTGGCGCCGGTGCTCAGCGCGAAGCTGATCGGAGTCGGCTCGTAGGGCGCCTGCAACGGCCCGCTGGTGACGGTGCCGTCCGGCGCGGTATGGATCGCCGTGCTGCTGGCCAGCAGGCCGTTGCTGTCGAAGGTCAGCCGGGTGGAGTCCACGGAGAACTCCTGCCCCGCCGGGGTGGCGCGTGCAGTCTTCACGTCCCAGGTGTTGACCCCGGTCTTGATGAAGTACAGGGTCAGCGTCTGCGGCGTGCCCTGGGAGTCGAACACGGTGGCGCCGTTGGCGTAGGAATAGGTGCTGGACTTGAGCGGGTCGAAGGCCGCCGGGTCCAGGCTCGGCAGGGTGGCGTCCAGGTTCAGGGTGGCCTTGAGCTCGCCGGTCGCCTTGGCCGGCAGGCCGGCCGCGGAGATGTTCAGCTGCTGCAGCTGGCCGCCGTTGCCGGCCGCTCCCGGGTAGCCGGTCAGGCGGCCGCCCTGGGCGTTCTCCAGGTAGCCATCCGGGGTCATGGTCAGCTGACCGTTGCGCGCATAGACGATCTGCTCGCCCATGTCGAAGCGCAGGAAGCCCCCGCCACTGATCGCCAGGTCGAGGTTGCGCCCGGTGGCCTCCAGGTTGCCATCCTTGAAGTTCTGCTGCACCCCGGCGATGCTGACGCCCAGACCGACCTTGGCCCCGGCGTACACATCGGCGAACTGCATGCTCGCGCTCTTGTAGCCGATGGTCTGCGAGTTGGCGATGTTGTTGCCCATCACGTCGAGGTTCTTGGATGCCGCGTTGAGACCGCTGAGTGCCTGCGAAAAGCCCATTGCTTGACTCCCTGGCGCAGTGGCTGACCGCCAGCTGCGCGAATGCAACGATGAAAAGGTGGTTAGAGGATCTGGCGGATGTCCTGCAGACCGACCCGCCCCAGGGTGGCGCCGAGGTCGATCTGCGGACCGCTGGCGCCGCTGCTCACGCCACCGACCCGGGCATAGGTGAGCACGGTGGCCGGCTGGGCCTGCTCGTCGGCGAGGGCCTCGACGGCCACCCGGTAGGCGCCATCCGGCGCCACGCTGCCGTCATTGAGGGTGCCGTCCCAGACGAACGACTCGACCCCCGCCGACAGGGCGCCGAGGTCGAACTGGCGCACCAGCTGGCCGGCGCCGTCGTAGATGCTGACCTTGACCTGATCGGCTGCGCGGCCGAGTTCGACACCGAACGGGGTGGTCTCGCCGCTGCCGACCAGCACGCGGTCGCCCGGCACCAGCACCCCGCGGCCGATCAGCGCCGAGGCCTGCAGGGTCTGCCCGGCATCGATCTGCCCGGTGATGCCCTTGAGGGTCTCGTTGAGTTCCTCGATGCCGCTCAGGGTGTTGACCTGCGCCAGCTGCGAGGTCATCTCCGCGTTCTCCATCGGCTTGAGCGGATCCTGGTTCTGCAGCTGGGTGACCAGCAGGGTCATGAAGTTCGAGCGCAGGTCGTCGGCCTTCTTCTGCTCGCTGACGCCGGCCGAACTGCCGCCGCCGTTGATCGAGCTGATGACCGAACTGTCGATGGTGTTGCTCATGCCGGCGCTCCTCAGCTGTCGCCCAGGGTCAGGGTCTTGAGCATCAGCTGCTTGCTGGTGCTCATCACCTCGACGTTGGCCTGGTAGGAGCGCGAGGCGGAGATCATGTTGACCATCTCGTTGACCGGCTCGACGTTCGGCAGGGTCACGTAGCCCCGCTCGTCCGCCAGCGGGTGCCCCGGGCGGTACTCCATGCGCATCGGCGCATCGTCCTCGATCACCTGCGCCACCTTCACTCCGCCGACGCCCTGGCTGTCGCTCCCCTGCGCCTCGAAGATCACCTGCTTGGCGCGGTAGGCCTGGCCATCCGGCCCGCTGACGCTGTCGGCATTGGCCAGGTTGCTGGCGGTGACGTTCATGCGCTGGGACTGCGCGCTGAGCGCGGAACTGGAAATGCTGAAGATGTTGAACATGGTCATGGCGGCTTACTCGGGCTGCAGGGCGGTCTTCAGCCCCTGGATGCGGCTGTTCATCAGGGTCAGGCTGACCTGGTAGCGCATCGCGTTGTCGGCGAACTCGCCGCGCTCCAGATCCATGTCCACCGTGTTGCCGTCCATGCTGGGCTGGCCGGGAATGCGGTAGAGCAGCTCGCGCTCGCTGGCCAGACCGCCGAGGCGGCCGCTCAGGTGACGGGCATCGGTGGTTCTCAGCGCCTGGGGGCCGGCAGCCGGCTGCGCCTGGGCGGCCCTGGCCAGCTCCGCGGCAAAATCGAAGTCCCGCGCCTTGAAGTTGGGCGTATCGGCATTGGCGATGTTGTTGGCCAGCACCTGCTGACGCTCGGCACGCAAGCCCAGCGCCAGCTGGTGCATGCGCAGCGCACCGTCGAGCTTGTCGATCATGCGGACGTCCTCCGCGCCACTCGGCGCACAAGGGAAAGTTGTTCAGGACACAGAATAGGGGGGCGGCCGTCAGCGCAAAGGTGCGAACAGGCCGGTATTTACCGTTCAATTTCCGTCTTGGCTGCCGGCCGGCCTGCCTAGAATCTGGCCCTCCCGCTTGCCTCGAGGCGCCGCCATGCCGCGTCCCTTCCACCTTTCGCGCGGCCTGACCGGCCTCGCCGGGCTGCTCGCCCTGCTGCTGGCCGGTGCGCCGCCAGCCGCGGAAAGCGACCCGGTGGCTGTCGCGATCCATGACTTCCTCCGCCGCGAAGCCGCCCGTCCGGATCGCCAGGTGACCGTGGCGGTGGCGCCCGTCGCCGCGCACCTGCCGCCCTGCGCCCAGCCGCAACCCTTCCTGCCCCAGCCCACCCAGCGCCTGCTGGGTCGCGTCGCCGTCGGCGTACGCTGCGGCGACGGCGCCACCCGCTACCGGCAGGCGACGATCACGATCCACGCCGCCTACCCCGTCGCCCGCCGGGCGCTGGCGGCCGGCGAAGTGGTCACCGCCGAGCTGCTCGAACTGCAGCAGGGCGACCTCGGCCGCCTGCCGCGGCATGCCGCGCTGGACGCCGAGCAGGTCATCGGCCGCGAGCTGACCCGGGCGCTGGGCAAGGGCAGCCCGCTGCCGATCAACGCCCTGCGCAGCGTGCCGCTGGTCGAGCGCGGCGCCCGCGTCCGGGTCGAGGCGCGCGCCGGCGGTTTCGTGGCCAGCCGCGAGGGCACCGCCCTGGACAGCGGCGGCCAGGGCGACGAGATCCGCATCCGCACCGAGACCGGCGCCGTCCTGCGCGCCCGCGTGCACAGCCGCAATCTGCTGACGGTCGATTTCTAACCCGCTCGCTCCAGGCGCATAATCTGCGACACGGAGCGCACTTTCCCGCGAACCGGGCACTCAAGTCGGCCCGCCGCGGGCCGATAGTGAAGACAGGCACCACGCAAGGGAGGTTTCCCGTGAAGATCGACAGCTCACAGCCACCGGCTCGCCCGCTTGCCACCTCGGGCAAGGAGCCGGCAACCCACGCCCAGCGCGCCCAGGCGGCGTCAGCGGACCAGTCACCGTCCACGGTGACCCACCTCAGCACGTCCGACAACCGCTCGGGCAGCGAGGATATCGACCTGGCGCGCGTCGCCGAACTGCGCCAGGCCATCCGCGAGGGTCGCCTGGAAATCGATGCCGAGCGCATCGCCGATGGCCTGATCGCCAGCGTGCGCGAACAGCTCGAGCAGAACTGACCCGTATTCCGGAGCCCGCATGAGCCTGGCCAAGCATCTCGCCCGCCAATCCGCCACCCTGGCGCAGTTCATCCTCCTGCTCGAAGACGAGCAGCGCGCCCTGGCCCAGGGCCAGGTGGACGGCCAGCGCCTGAGCGAACTGGCCGCCGGCAAACAGGCGCTGCTGGACACGCTCGAACAGCTGGAGGCGCAACGCCGGCACGCCCAGCTCCGCCTCGGCTATGGCGACGATCGCCAGGGAGCGGCACGCGCCGCCGCCGACGCCGACTGCCTCGACAGCTGGCAGCAGCTGCTCGCCCAGGCCAGCCGGGCACAGCAGCTCAACCGTCGCAATGGCGACGGCATCCGCGCGCGCCTGGAGCAGAACCAGCGCATGCTCAACTTCCTTCGCGAGGCTGGCGGCAGCGGACTCTACGGCCCGGACGGCCAGTCCCGCCATGGGCGGCACGGCGCCCTAGCCTCGCGCGCCTGAATCACACCGCCGCGCCACCCCCAGCAGATTCCGGACCAGCGCAGTCACAGAAGCGCAACATTCAAGTGATATCAATCCGACATCACTTGTGATCCGGTAACTTGCATGCTCTCCCGTCTCAACATCGCCGCCCGCCTGCACCTGGCATTCGGCGGCATCGTCCTCCTGCTGGTCGCCGCCACCGTCGTTGGCGTACAGGGGCTGGCCACCCAGAAGCGCACCGCCAACGAACTGCTGCATGTCGACATGGCGCTCCTGCAGAACGCCGCCGAAGTGCGCCGGCTGACCCTCGAGGGCCGCCGCATCGAGAAGAGCCTGTTCCTCAACGTCAGCAACCCGCAGGCGGTGCAGAACTACAAGCAGCAGTGGGACGCCACCCACCAGGAGCTGACCGCGACCCTGCAGCAGGGCGTCGGCCTGGCGCCCGACAGCAGTCTGGGCGAGCTGTACAGCCAGTCGGCCACCCTGCTGGACGCCTATCACTTCGGCTTCAGCGGCGTCTATGAGCGGATCGCCGCCGGCGAGATCAGCGATCCGGCCATCGCCGACATGGTCTTCGGCCAGTTCAACGACGAGATCCAGCAACTGGACCAGCAGGCCATCGCCATCGCCCAGGCCGCGCAACAGCTGGCGGCCAGCGCCGACGACAGGATCGAACAGCAGCATCGCAATGCCCTGGCCGGCCTGCTGGCCTTTGCCGCCCTCGCCGTGCTGATCGCCGGGATCATGGCCGTGCGCATCAGCCACGGCATCATCGCCCCGCTGCGCAGCGCCCTGGAGGCCACCCGCCGGGTCGCCGAGGGCGACCTGACCCAGGCCATCCACGGCAACACCCACGACGAGACCGGCCAGCTGCTCGAAGCCATGGGCGAAACCAACCGCAAACTCTCGGATCTGGTCGCCTCGCTGCATGACAACAGCGACCAGGTGTTCGCCAGCGCCCACGAGGTCCTCCTCGGCAGCCAGGAGCTGGCCGCGCGCACCGACGAGCAGGTGGCCGCCCTGCAGCAGACGGCCTCGAGCATGGAGCAGATCACTGCCCTGGTGCAGCAGAACAGCGAGTCCACCGAGCAGGCCAGCCGCCTGGCCGCGGCGGCCGCCGCCACGGCACAAAGCGGCGGCCGGGACGTCGAGCAGAGCATCCGTCTCATGCAGGAACTGGCGTCCAGCTCGCAGAAGATCAACGACATCATCCAGGTCATCGACTCCATCGCCTTCCAGACCAACATCCTCGCCCTCAACGCCTCGGTCGAGGCCGCCCGGGCCGGCGAACAGGGCCGCGGCTTCGCCGTGGTGGCCGCCGAGGTACGCAGCCTGGCCAGCCGCAGCGCCGCCTCGGCCAGCGAGATTCGCCAGCTGATCGAGACGATCTCCACCAAGATCGGCCATGGCGTGCGCCAGGCCGAGCACAGCGGCCAGACCATCCGTGAAACCGTCGTCTCGATCGGCCAGCTCTCGACGCTGATGCAGGAGATCGCCAGCGCCACCCGCGAACAGAGCGCCGGCATCGGCCAGATCAATACCGCGATCAACCAGCTGGACAGCACCACCCAGCAGAACGCCACCCTGACCGAACAATCCCGGGCCGCCGTCGCCACCCTGGAAGACCAGGCGAGCCAGATGAGGCAACTGGTCGCCAGCTTCAGGACCGAGGCCATGGCGAACGACACCGAGCACATGACCGCCTCGAACCTGGGGATCGGCTCGCCCGCTGCCGCTGGGCTTGCCTGGGCGTAGATCGTTGCCGAGGCGGGCTCAGGCAGCCGGCTGCCTCAACCCAGCGATGCCTCGGTGGAGTCAGGTCGCCTTCCTTTGCGAGGCGCAACCGATGCGCGCATTCAACGTCACGCCATCGGACGTCCATACACTCGACGATGTCCAGCTCCGCCAGCTGGGCTTCCGACTTGTGCGCGAAGTACTGACCGCCCTGTCGCAGCGGCCAGCCCCCAGCGGCTGAGGGGGCGAACGAGTAGCGCAGCGACACGCCTTCGCTGGACAGCTCTTCGGCAACATGCAGGATATGGGTTTGCTTGACATAAAATATACTTTCATATTTTATATCTATAAAGCCTGGGACTGCGCACTCGACGCGCATTCCAGCCCCTTACCGAGTGGAGGTTGCCATGACAATCATTCTGCCGAGCACCTGCCCCAGCTTTTATCGTCTAGCTCCGCAGTGGATACTGCAACTGCTCGCAGACTTTGGTACGAGCCACTGATCCCTCCAGCGCCGGGACGCACAAAGCTCCGGCAAACACCACCTCAAGCGCTCCGGTTCATCGGGCGCATCAGGTCTCGCATCGATAGTTGATGATGGGCGTCCGGCCTTCATTCGGATGAGAGCCTGCACCTGGGCTGCAGCTCCCCTCCAGCGATGGCTATGCCTGCAGCAGCTGAAGACGAGGCAACCGGCGCCCCACGGGGCGCCGGCATGCAGGGCGGTGACTCAGGCTGCTGCCATGCGTCGGCAGCTCGGCAGGCAGACCAGTGACCAGGTGGCCATCTCGCTCAGCTTCAGCACCGAGCAACCGTCAATTGCGTTGGCCAGGAAATGGCTGGCCAGCTCGCCGACACTCCAGTCGGCCGTACTGGACGCTATCACTCGCCCATCCGCGGAGAGCACCAGCGCATCCTGCTCGAGACGCACCAGACTGCGCGCCAGCACCCGCTCGAAGCTGTGCAGCGGAACGTCGGCGCCCGCCACGCCGATGAAGCGATCACCGACCATGATCGGCGTGGTGAAGGTCATCACGTACATGTCGGAGCCGTACAGATCCACGTAGGGACTGGCGACCGTGCTTCTGCCGGTCTCGCGCGGCACGCGGAACCAGGGCATGCCCAGGTAGTTGTAGAAGTTTTCGCTGCGCTGGTTGAAGTTGAGGCGCAACGGCACGGTTTTCTGCTGGCCGACGAGGCGGCGCCACTCGAGATACATTTCCTGGTCGGCCAGTACCCCGGGCTCGAGCACCACGCCGGCACCATAGGCGCAGGAGCGGGACTCCAGGAGGTGGGCATCGATCTTCGGGCGCAGTATTTCGAGGTCGCGAGAGCATGGCTGTCGCCCCGCCGCCTCGGCCTCTTCCCACAGCGCACGGACCCCATCGACGAGCTGGTTCAGCTGAGCAAATACGTTACCAATCGAAGCATTGATCCGCTGCGCACAGGCCTGCAGGGGATGGAGATTGGGCTGGATCGACACGATGCACCTCGCACTAGTCTTTGTTTCTTCTTGTTGTTATTCCGAAGAGTGCCGCCGGCGGGGATAGCGTGAAATTTCTACTCACGTCTACACGGCAGGCAGCCTTTCCGGAGATTTTGCAAGTCGCATGCCATCACTCGTTCTCATCGCCGGCAGCCAGCAATGCCAGTCGCAGGTTGACCAGCCGCTTGATGCCACGGGCGACGTGCGCCTCGGCCAGCGCCCCGGCCAGGTTGGCATCGCCTGCCACCAGGGCGTCGAGGATGGTGCGGTGCTCCTGCTGGATGGTCGCGGCATCGGCGACGCCGTCAGCCTGGATCCACAGCAGTTCGCCCAGCTCGGCCTGCAGCTGCATTTCCGCATGGGTGAGACGGACCGACTGGGCCGCCACCGCGATCTCGATATGGAAGCGGGCGTCGGCGCGGCGACGCTCGAGACGGCTGCTCGCCACGCCCAGCGTCTCGACATAGTGCAGCAGCCGCTCATGGTGCTCCGCAGTGGAGCGCTGCGCCGCCAGGCGTGCCGCCATGCCGGAGATGGCCATCATCTCGTCGCCGAGATCGCGCAACTCCAGCGCACTCATCTCCTCCAGGCGCTGCAGCAGGAAGTCTTCCGGCATCTCCACCGGGGCGCAGATGAAGCTGCCGCCATTGCGGCCGCGGCGGGTCTCGATCAGGCCACGCTGACGCAGCACCGCCAGCGCTTCGCGCAGGGTCACGGTGGCCACGCCAAGCTGCATGGCCAGCTCGCTCTCGCTGGGCAACTGCTCGCCTTCGGCAAGCAAGCCCAGATCGATCACCTCGATCAGCCGGCGTACCACTTCCTCGGTGCGTCCTTCCTGACGCAGACGGATGAAACCAGCAGCATGGGCCTTGCTGACTGCACTCATAGATCACCTGTTCCAAGACGTCGCAGGCTCGAACGCCGCCCGGTCGGACAGCGGGCGCTCCATACGCAATGGCGCTAATTTACCAAAGTTGGCAGCTTGCCGGGCATTCATACCTGTAACATCAGATTTTTTCATCAATAACAGGACCGCCCCGGCAATGCCGGGGCGGTCCTGTCATGGTATTGCTGTCGACGATGCTCAGGCGAAGGGATACGCCAGGGTCGGCATCCACTTGCGCCAGACCTGCTCGAGCCTGCCGTCGGCGATCACTTCGGCGAGCGCAGCGTCGACCCGGGCGCGGAACTCCGGCCGCGACTTGGCCACGGCGATGCCCCAGCGGTTGCGCGTCGCCACGGTGAAGGCGATGGCCAGATCCTTCTCCTCGGCCAGCGGCACCAGCGCCACGTCGTCGTCGACCATCGCGTCGATGCTGCCGGCGCGCAGTGCCTTGACCATGTCGCCCATCACGTCATCGCTGTCGCCGCCGAACGGCACGCAGATCGCACCTTCGAAGGTTTCCGCCAGGGCCATGTTGAGGCTGTTGGCGATGGCGCCGACCCGCTTGCCGCGCAGGTCGGCGGGCGAGCGCACCGGGCTGCCGCGCAGCACCATGATCGACTCGTCGAACACCGCATAGGGCGCGGTGAAGTCGGCCAGGGTCTTGCGGTACTCGGAAATTCCCTGACCGCAGAGGACGAGGTCGCCTTCCCCGGCCTGCAGGACGGGATAGAAGTCCCCCCAGTTGCGATATTCCCAGCGCACCCGCAGCCCCATGACCTGCGCCAGCAGGCGCGCCACGTCGGCCTCGTAGCCGTGCCGCTCGCCCAGCCCGTCGCGCCAGAACAGCGGCGGTGCCGGCAGGTCGGCGCAGATCACTCGTAGTTCGTTCATTGCGTCGCTCACGGCAGGTACTCCAGATACATCTTGCGCTCCCAGTCGGTCACCGCGCCGCAGGCACGGGCCCATTCATCGGCCTTCAGGTCGCGGTACAGCTGGCTCATCTCCTCCGGCAGGGTCGCGCGCATCACCTCGCTCTGGTCGAAGGCGTTCACCGCCTCGCCGAGGGTCAGCGGCAGGCGCGCCGCGGTGCCACCACCGGCATAGCTGTCCTTGCTCTCGGAGGGGCCCGGGTCGATGCGGTTCTGCAGGCCGTCGCGCATGGCGGCGAGCAGCAGCGCGTGGGACAGATAGGGGTTCACGCTGGCATCGGGCAGCTTGTACTCCAGGCGACCATTGGCCGACAGGCGCACGGTGCAGGTCTTGTTGTCCATGCCCCAGTTGATGCGGGTCGGCGCGAACAGCCCGGTGTCCCAGAAGCGCTTGTAGGAGTTGACGGTGGAAGCCATCACCATCATCGAGGCCGGCGCATGGTGGAGCATGCCGCCCAGGGCGTGCAGGCCGATGTCGGTGAGGTGCAGCTCGCGGCGGCCGGCTTCGGCGAAGACGTTCTGCTCGCCGCGCCACAGGCTGACGTTGTGGTGGCAGCCGTTGCCCATCGAGCCGGTGCTCGGCTTGGGCATGAAGCTGGCGATCACGCCGAACTCGCGGGCCACCTGGCGGCAGATCATGCGGTAGGTGAGCAGGCGGTCGGCGGTCAGTTCGCAGGAGTCGAACATCCAGTTCAGTTCGAGCTGGCCCGGATCCTCGTAGTCGCCCTCGATCATGTCCAGGCCCATGGCGATGGAGTACTCCATGACCTTCTTGAAGATCGGCCGCATCAGCTCGAGGTTGCCCAGGTGATAGGCGGGGCTGGCGCCGGTGCGTACCTGCACTTCCAGCTTCTCGCCGAGCCAGGACATCTCCGGTTCGCAGCCGGACTTCAGGCGCAGGCCGGTCTCGCGGGTGAACTCGTCATGGGCGCGATACAGATTGCCCCGCGCGTCGGTGGCCAGCGGCTGGCCGCCGACTTCGGGACGGTGGTCCGGCTCGTAGAGGCGGCAGAAGAAGGCGCCGATCGAGCGATCCCACGGCAGCACGTTGAAGCTGGCGATATCCGGAATGGCGGTGAACTCGGCAGCCTGGGCGCCGCCACCGAGCAGCACGCCGGAGCGGGTGGTCTGCAGGTCGGTGAGTGCGGTGCGGTGGAACTGCACGCCCTTCTCCAGGTTGCGCAGCAGGTGCTTGGCCGGCACCACCTTGGCCAGCACGCGGCCGGACAGGGTGACCACCTGGTAATAGATGTACTCGACACCCGACTCACGGATTTTCGCGGCAAGGTCCGCGGCGGCGCTGGAGCTGGTGTTCAGTTCGCGGTGCAGGTCTAACGCTGTCATCTGGCTCTCCCGAGGCACTCTGCGTGCCGGCGAAGCAAAGAGGGGACTGGCTGGGCTGCGGCGACTGGTCATGCCGCAGCGTCGAAATCAATTTAAGATATGGTTTCATATCTTTCAAGAGGGCAACGAAAAATCTCTCTGCGTCCCGCAAGCCTGCCATTTCAGGCAAACGCTGGTGCCTTGGAGGATCAGCAACAGCCTTGTCCGGCCAGGCAGGCACTCCGATTGGCAGAAAAATCAATATGAGATATGGTTTCACATGTTTAATGCCTGACCCAGAGGTAGCATCCCCATGCAGTCCACCCGTGCCGTCGCCATCATCCATGCCGAGACCGACTCGGCCGGCAGCCTGCCGGAGCTGTTCGCCAGCCATGGCCTTAACCTGGAGGTCGTTCCCATCACCCGCGGCCTGCCCGATCCGCAGCAACTCGACCTGCTGGTGGTGATGGGCAGCCCGGAGTCCGCCTACGACCACCGCCTGCCCTGGCTGCCAGAAGAGCTGGCCTGGCTGAGGGCCGTCCAGCAGCGCGGCTGCCCGACACTCGGCATCTGCTTCGGCAGCCAGTTGCTGGCCCGCGCCCTCGGTGGCGAGGTGTACCGCAACAGCCAGCCGGAGATCGGCTGGACGCCGGTGCAGGCCGTGGAGCGTAGCGGCGCCCATGAGGGCCCCTGGCTGAACTTCCACTTCGACGCCTTCACCCCGCCGCCGGGCGCCACCCTGCTCGGCCGCACCGACCTGGCGGCGCAGGCCTATCGCCAGGGCAAGGCCATGGGGGTGCAGTTCCACCCGGAAATCACCCCGGAAATGTTCGACACCTGGATCGACTACTGGCAGTGCAGCGAGGAAGGCCAGCGCTTCCTCGCCACCGCCGGCGACCTGCCCGAGCGCATGCGCGCCGAGATCGCCGAGCGCGAACCGGCCAACCGCGCGCGCTGCAGCCTGCTGCTGCGCGAATACCTCGACAGTCTCTGACTCCCCCTACCCGCCCACACCGAGGACACCCCATGACCAAGCTCACCCGCGCCGACTGGGAACAGCGCGCCAGCCGGCTCGCCATCGAGTCGCGCGCCTTCATCGCCGGTCGCTACCAGCCCGCCGCCGACGGCCGCACCTTCGCCTGCCTCAGCCCCATCGACGGCCGCCAGCTGGCCGAGGTCGCCAGCTGCGACGCCGCCGATGCCGACCTCGCCGTACAGGCCGCCCGTGCCGCCTTCGAGGCAGGCGTCTGGTCCCGCCTGGCGCCGACCCGCCGCAAGGCCGCGATGCTGCGTTTCGCCGATCTGCTCGAAGCACATGCCGAGGAACTGGCCCTGCTCGAGACGCTCGACATGGGCAAGCCGATCGGCGATGCCCTGGCGGTCGACGTGCCCGGTGCGGCACGCGCCATCCGCTGGAGCGGCGAGGCCATCGACAAGGTGTACGACGAGGTGGCGCCCACCGGGCACGACGAACTCGGCCTGGTCACCCGCGAGCCGATCGGCGTGGTCGCCGCCATCGTGCCGTGGAACTTCCCGCTGATGATGGCCTGCTGGAAGCTGGGACCGGCGCTGGCCACCGGCAACTCGGTGATCCTCAAGCCTTCGGAGAAGTCGCCGCTGAGCGCCATCCGCATCGCCCAGCTGGCGGTCGACGCCGGCATTCCCGCCGGGGTGCTCAACGTGCTGCCCGGCTACGGCCACACCGTCGGCAAGGCGCTGGCCCTGCACATGGACGTCGACTGCCTGGTGTTCACCGGCTCCACCCGCATCGCCAAGCAACTGATGGTGTATGCCGGCGAGTCGAACATGAAGCGCGTCTGGCTGGAGGCCGGCGGCAAGAGCCCGAACATCGTCTGCGCCGACGCCCCCGACCTGCGTGCCGCCGCCGAGGCTGCCGCCGCGGCCATCGCCTTCAACCAGGGCGAGGTGTGCGTCGCCGGCTCGCGCCTGCTGGTCGAGCGCTCGATCCAGGAGCGCTTCGTGCCCATGGTGGTCGAGGCGCTCGCCGCCTGGCGCCCCGGCCATCCGCTGGACCCGGACTCCCGCGTCGGCGCCGTGGTCGACCGCCAGCAGCTCGATACCGTGCTCGGCTACATCGCCACCGGCAGCGCCGAGGGCGCGCAGCTGCGCTGCGGCGGCCGCCAGGTGCTGGAGGAAACCGGCGGCACCTACGTGGAACCGACCCTGTTCGACGGGGTGAGCAACGCCATGCGCATCGCCCGCGAAGAGATCTTCGGCCCGGTGCTGTCGGTGATCGCCTTCGACGATATCGACGAAGCCATCCGCATCGCCAACGACAGCCCCTACGGCCTGGCCGCGGCGATCTGGACCGCCAGCCTGTCCAAGGCGCACCAGGCCTCGCGGGCGCTGCGCGCCGGCAGCGTGTGGATCAACCAGTACAACGGCGGCGACATGACCGCGCCGTTCGGCGGCTTCAAGCAGTCCGGCAACGGCCGCGACAAGTCGCTGCACGCCTTCGACAAGTACACCGAGATCAAGGCCACCTGGATCAGGCTGTGATCCCCGGCGCCCCCGCCTCGTTGCGGGGGCGCCTGCTTGCCCGGCTCCCACCTGCCCCACCCCATCTGCAGACGAAAAAAGGCGCGCAACCCGCAAGGGATCGCGCGCCAAAGGGACGACCGGAAATCAGGCCGGCACGGCGGTGCGCACGTTGGCGCGGAAGAACTCGGCGACCCAGCGGGCGATGCGCACGCTGTCGACCTCGTGCTGCTGCAGACTGGCCAGCGCCTGCGTGGCGATCGCCTCGGGCAGCAGGCTGCCGCGGTACTTCTCGGTCAGGGCGCGGATGTAGGCCGGGGTGAACTCCGGATGGAACTGCACCGACAGCGCCGGGAAACGGTAGGCCAGCACACCGTGCGGGCAGTGCTCGGAACCGCCGATGCAGCGCGCCTCGGGCGGCAGCTCGCGAACCTGGTCCTGATGGAAGATCAGCGCGGCGCCCGCCGAGGGGGCCTGCTCCGCTGCGTAGCGGTACAGCTGCGCGCCCACGCCCCAGCCGTTCGCGGCGCGCACGGTGCGCCCGCCGAAGGCATCGGCCATGATCTGGTGGCCGAAGCAGATACCGAATACCGGCCGCTCCAGCTCACGCAGCTGACCGAGGAAATCGATCAGCGCCTGCATCCAGGGCAGGCCCTCGTAGCAGCTGTGCTTGGAGCCGGACAACAGATAGCCGTCGAACGCCTCCGGGTCGGGCAGCGGCGCGCCGCTCACCGGCGAGACATAGGTGAAACGGGCGCCGGGCAGCTGCGGCGCCAGCCAGCGCTCGATCATCTGCGGATAGCTGCCGAAGGTCTCTTGCAGATCGGGCGGCGTGAGGCCGTTCTCGATGATGCACAGATTCAGGGGCTGGTCGGTCATGGAAGGGTTCCTTGTTCGTGGGGCAGGCGTCGCTGGCGGCGACGCCGGGTCGGAGCCATGGTTTCAGAGCTGGGCCAGCACCGTCTTCACCCAGGCCAGCGCCACGTCGCCGGGCAGCTCGCCACTGGAGGCATCGTGCTGGCCGCGCTCGCCGACCTGGCTGGCGCCCAGCTCGATCAGCTTGTCGGCGATGATCTGGCTGCCGTTGTTGAAGGTGGCATAGAAGCTGTCGCCCAGGCCGAAGGCGGCGAAACGCACGCCGGACAGGTCCGGGCGCTCGCCGTCCAGGGCGTCGAACAGCGGCTGCGCCGAACCGGGCAACTCGCCGTCGCCATAGGTCGAGCAGACCACCAGATAGAAGGTGTCCGCCGCGAACTCGTCGACGGTGAAGCCGGACATGTCGCGCACGACCACTTCCAGCTCGCCCTGGAGCGCCTCGCCGAGGTCCTCAGCGACCATTTCCGCATTGCCGGTCTCGGTACCGAACAGGATGGTGGTTTTCATCTCGGGAACTCCATTGCATTCAGGGCTGCGCGATGCGCAGCATGTCGGAAATCGTGCGGATCTTGCGGCGCTGGCGGCCCGCCGGCGCCTGTTCGAGCTCGAATGCGTCGATGCGCTTCCAGCCTTCGTAGGCCACCCGCGGCCCGGCGAATGCCGCCCCCAGGCTGGCGAAGCCCGGCTTGCCCAGGGTCAGGCTGCCGTCGCTCACCACCTGGATGATGGCGTCGGCCACCCTGCGGGCATCGGCGCGGTTCTCCGGGATGGTTCCGCGCGGGCCGCGGCGATACCAGCCGGCGCAGTACAGGCCGTGGTCGAGGCAGCCGGCGTCGAGTTCGGCGACGGCGCCGGACAGGCTGTCGCGACGCAGCGCGCCGCCTGCATCCTCGGCGAAGCCGATGGCGGTCAGCACGCTGTCGACCGCCAGTTCCAGGCGCTCGCCGCCCTGCCGGACGAAGGAGATGCCCTCGACGCCGGCGGCGCCGTGCACCCGTTCGGGTTCCCAGCCGAAGTGGAACACGACCTGGCGCGCCCCGGTTGCCGGGCGCACGAGCAGCTCCTGCAGGGCGCCCAGCTTGGCGGCATCCCCCTCCCCCGCGTGCAGCAGTGAGCCCTCGCCCAGGGCGAAGGTCACGTCCCGCAGCTTGCCCAGCTCGCGCAGCATCACGGTGTCGAACTTGGCCAGCATCGCCGGCGAGCGGCCGACGATGTGGATGGTCTGCGGCCGCTCGCCGGCCAGATGCGCCAGCACCGTCTCGGAGATGTCCGAGCCGGCGAACTCGTCCGCCGACTTGGCCAGCAGGCGCAGCAGGTCGATGGCCACGTTGCCGTTGCCGACTATCACCGTGCGCCGGCCGAAGCGCGGCGCCAGCCCGACCTCGTCGGGATGGTCGTTGAAGAAGCGGGTCAGCCGCCCGGCGCCATGCACGCGCTCGAGATCGTCGCCGGGCACGCCCAGACGACGGTCGCCGTACAGGCCGGTGGCCAGCACCACGACATCGCAGGCGCCACGCAGCTCATCGAGGGCGATATCGCGGCCGATCTCCAGGTTGCCGACGAAGCGGATGTTCTCGCGCTCGAACAGCCGGTCGAACTGCCGGGTGACCGCCTTGGTGCCCGGATGGTCGGGCGCCACGCCGTAGCGCACCAGCCCGTAGGGCACCGGCAGCCGGTCGAGGACGCTGATCTCGGCATCCGGCCAGGCCTTGCGCAGCGCCTGCGCCAGGTAGCAGCCCGAGGGGCCGGAGCCGACTATCGCGACGGTGGGACTGGCCATGGCTCAGGCCTCCGGATCGAACTTGATCGGCAGGCTCAGCGGCCCGGTGTTGCCGCTGTCCGGCAGCCAGTTCGGCTCGCCGTTGTAGGCCGGATTCCTGACCCGCTGGGCGAGCAGCGCCAGCGCCTCGGTCATGTCGCCACGGGCGATGAAGTGGCCGATGCAATGGTGGGCGCCGGCACCGAAGCCGAAGTGCGGCTGGCGCTTGGCGGTGATGTCGAACTCGGGATTGTCGAACACCCGCGGGTCGGTGCCGGCCGCCTGGCTGAACAGGTGCACGGTGGTGCCCTTGGCGATCTCCAGCCCCTGGAAGGTGAAGTCCTCCAGCGCCTCGCGGGTCACCCAGGTCACGGTCGGACGCACGCGCATCACCTCCTCCACCGCCGCGCGCGCCAGCTCCGGTTGCTCGCCGAGCAGCTTCCACTGCTCCGGATGCTGCAGGAAGGTGTCCATCGCCAGGGAGATCTGGTTACGGGTGGTATCGATGCCGCCGAAGATCGCCAGCACGATCATGTCGTACAGCTCTTGGTCGCTCAGCGCCGACTTGTCCTCGGCGTTGGCCTTGACCAGCGCGCTGAGGAAGTCGTCGCCCAGCCCCTGCTGCTTGACCTTCTCCACCGCCTGTACCGCATAGGCGACCAGCTTGTCGGTCGCCGCATTGATGCGCGCCTCGTCCTGCTTGAAGGTTACGCCCAGGGCCAGGCCCATGTCGGAGGCCAGCTCGGCCAGCGCGCGCCACTCGCTGGTCGGCAGGCCGAGCAGGCTGCAGATCACTTGGGTGGCGTAGGGCTCGGCGAACTGGCTGACGAAATCGCATTGGCCGTCGGCGATGAAGCCGTCGATCAGCGCGTTGGCCATGTTCTGGAAGTCCGGGGTCAGCTTGCGCACCAGCTTGGGTGCGAAGGCCGGGTTGGCCAGCCGGCGCAGGCGCGAATGATCGGCGCCCTCGCGGCTCAGCAGCATACGCACCCACCACTCGGCGAAGCTGCCGGTGGCCTTGTTGTGCGCCGGCCAGGCGTAGCTGCCCTGGCGCAGGCGCTGGTCGCGGATCAGGTTGTTGACCTCGTCGTAGCGCAGGATGGCGATGCCGTAGGGGGTGCGGGCGAACCAGCTCTTCTCGCGCGCCTCCATGACGGCCCGCGAGCGGATGGAGAACGCCGGGTCAGTGACGTCGAGATAGGGAGCCGATTCGAACAGGTTGCTAACGCTGGCAGTCATGCGCACCTCCGATGGGGATTGAAGTTGGCTGCGGTCACGAGTCGCCGTCTCCTTGCAGCGCCCGCAGCGCCCGGCCGCGCGGTTCGCCGCTGCGGGATCGGGTTGGGACGGCTTAAATTTAAAATATGGTTTCATATCTTTCAATGCCCTTTTTGCCCTGCGCAGCGAATTTATTTGCTGGCGCCGACTGAATCGCCCGCCGGCATCGCGCCATGGGCAGCCCCACAAGGGCCGATCCAGCCGCTTTCGGCATGGGTATTGGCATCCACAAAAACATAAGATATGGTTTCATAACATTTAGCGTTTTCCTCACCACCTTCATCCCGCCAGGAGTCCGCCATGCACCTGAACGACCCAGTCCTCTTCCGCCAGCAGGCGTTCATCGATGGCCAGTGGCTGGACGCGGACGACGGCCGCACCATCGCGGTCGACAATCCGGCCGATGGCGAACGCCTCGGCCAGGTCCCGCGCATGGGCGCCAGCGAGACCCGGCGCGCCATCGAGGCTGCCGACCGCGCCCTGCCCGCCTGGCGCGCCCTGACCACCAAGGAACGCGCCGGCAAGCTGCGCCGCTGGTATGAACTGATGCTCGAGAACCAGGAGGACCTGGCCCGGCTGATGACACTCGAACAGGGCAAGCCGCTGGCCGAGGCGCGCGGCGAGATCCTCTATGCCGCGTCCTTCCTCGAATGGTTCGCCGAGGAAGCCAAGCGCGTTTACGGCGACAGCATCCCTGGTCACCAGCCCGACAAGCGCCTGCTGGTACTGAAGCAGCCGATCGGCGTCACCGCGGCGATTACCCCGTGGAACTTCCCCAGCGCGATGATCACCCGCAAGGCCGGCCCGGCGCTGGCCGCCGGTTGCACCATGGTGCTCAAGCCGGCCTCGCAGACGCCCTTCTCCGCTCTCGCCCTGGCCGAACTGGCCAGCCGCGCCGGCATCCCCGCCGGGGTGTTCAACGTGGTCACCGGCTCGGCCGCGGAGGTCGGCGCCGAGCTGACCGGCAACCCGCTGGTGCGCAAGCTTACCTTCACCGGCTCCACCGAGATCGGTCGCCAGTTGATGGCCGAGTGTGCCAAGGACATCAAGAAGGTGTCGCTGGAGCTGGGCGGCAACGCGCCCTTCATCGTCTTCGACGATGGCGACCTCGACGCCGCCGTCGAGGGGGCGCTGGCCTCCAAGTACCGCAACGCCGGGCAGACCTGCGTGTGCGCCAACCGCCTGTACGTGCAGGACGGCGTCTACGACGCCTTCGCCGAGAAGCTCCGCGCCGCCGTGGCCCGCCTGAAGGTCGGCAACGGCCTGGAGGCAGGCGTCACCACCGGCCCGCTGATCGACGACAAGGCGGTGGCCAAGGTCCGCGAGCACATCGACGATGCCCTCGGCAAGGGCGCCCGCCTGCTCGCCGGCGGCCAGGCGCTGGGCGGCAACTTCTTTGAGCCGACCATCCTGGTCGACGTTCCCGCCGGGGCCAAGGTGGCCCGCGAGGAAACCTTCGGCCCCTTGGCGCCGCTGTTCCGCTTCAAGGACGAGGCCGAAGTGATCGCCATGTCCAACGACACCGAATTCGGCCTGGCCGCCTACTTCTACGCCCGCGACCTGGGCCGGGTGTTCCGCGTCGCCGAGGCGCTGGAGTACGGCATCGTCGGCATCAACACCGGAATCATCTCCACCGAAGTGGCGCCGTTCGGCGGCATGAAGGCCTCCGGCCTCGGCCGCGAGGGCTCCAAGTACGGCATCGAGGACTACCTCGAGATCAAGTACCTGTGCCTGGCCATCTGAGCCAGTCCGCCTCCATTCAATACCGGCAACGAGAAAGACCATGAGCCAGACCAACGCTTCCCTGCTGCAACGCCGCCAGGCCGCCGTCGCCCGCGGCGTCAGCCAGATCCACCCGATCGTCGCCGAGCGCGCCGAGAACGCCACCGTGTGGGACGTCGA
>NZ_SSTC01000072.1 GCF_004801855.1 Pseudomonas sp. A-1
GTTCGCGCCCGGAGGCCGGCGGCAGCAGCGGCAGGCCAAGCGCCTCGGCTGCCGCGACGTCGCCCGGACGGCTGGCGCGCGCGCCGAGCGCCACCAGGCCGTGGCGCTGGCAGAGGTCGAGCAGGGCGCCGAGGTCGAGTTCGCCGTCCGCGGCAGGCAGGTGCTCGAGACCGAGCACCACCGGCGCGGCGGTGAAGAAGTTGGGGGCCTGGGCAACCTTCTCGGCCAGCTGCCGATCGAGGCGCGCGAGGTCGTTGCGGGCCAGCTCCAGTACGGTGACGGCGAGCATGTTGCCCTTGAGCCGGAACACGGGTTCTTGGGTGGTCGGATCAGCTTGAGTCATGTCGAATGCAGCCAGGGAGATGCCGGGACTTATAACGACAAGCCTGCGGGGTCGCAAGTTGCATGCATGGCTGATTCGCCAAGGCGTGACGGGGTAGAATGTCGCGCTCGTTCGCCCGACTGGATGTGCTGATGGACCGTCCCCGCTTTCGTGCCGCCTTTCTTCATCCGCGCTTCTGGCCGCTGTGGCTGGGGCTGGGATTGCTGTGGCTGGTGGTGCAGCTGCCCTATGTCGTCCTGCTCCGTCTCGGGCGCGCCCTCGGCGCGCTGATGCTGCTCGGCGCCGTCTCGCGCCGGCACATCGCCGCGCGCAACCTCGAGCTGTGCTTTCCCGAGCTGTCCGCCACCGAGCGCGCCCGCCTGCTGCGCAAGAACTTCGCCTCCAGCGGCATCGCCTTCTTCGAGATGGCGATGAGCTGGTGGTGGCCGCGCGCGCGCCTGGCGCGCCTGGCCCACGTCGAGGGCCTGGAACACCTGCAGGCCGCCCAGCGCGAGGGGCAGGGGGTGATCCTGATGTCGCTGCACTTCACCACCCTGGAGATCGGTGCGGCGCTGCTCGGCCAGCACCACACCATCGACGGCATGTACCGCGAGCACAAGAACCCGGTGTTCGACTTCATCCAGCGTCGCGGGCGCGAGCGCCACAACCCCGACGCCAGCGCCATCGAGCGCGAGGACGTGCGCGCCATGCTCAAGGTGCTGCGCGCCGGGCGCGCCATCTGGTACGCGCCCGACCAGGACTACGGGCGCAAGCAGAGCATCTTCGTGCCGCTGTTCGGCATTCCCGCCGCCACCGTCACCGCCACCACGAAGTTCGCCCGCCTGGGCAAGGCGCGGGTGGTGCCCTTCACCCAGCAGCGCCTGGCCGACGGTTCCGGCTACCGCCTGACCCTCCATCCGCCGCTGGCCGACTTCCCCGGCGACAGCGAGGAGGCCGACTGCCTGCGCATCAACCGGTGGATCGAGCAGGCGGTGCGCGCCTGTCCCGAGCAGTACCTGTGGGCGCACCGCCGCTTCAAGACCCGTCCGGAAGGGGCGCCGAAGCTCTACGACTGAGTCAGCGGCCGAAGCTGCCGTCGCGATAGTCGGCCAGCGCCTGCTCGATCTGCTCGCGGCTGTTCATCACGAAGGGGCCGTACTGCACGATCGGCTCGCCGAGTGGCCTGCCGGCGATCAGCAGGGCGCGCGCACCGTTGGCGCTGGTCAGGTGCAGGCTGTCGCCGTCGGTGAGGCGCGCCAGCTGGCCGGCCTGGATGCTCCGGTCGCGCTGGCCGCGGACGGTCAGCTCGCCCTCGAACACGTGCAGCAGCACGCTGTGGCCGCGCGGCAGTTCGGGCATCAGGCAGGCGCCGGCGGGAAACTCCAGCTGGTACAGCTGCGGCTCGGTGTGCGGGCGCTGCACGGCGCCGGCCTGCTCCTGCTCGCCCTCCCTGAAGCGCCCGGCGATCACCCGCACGGCGACGCCGCGCGCGCTGGTCAGTTGCGGGATCTCCTCCGGCGCGAAGTCGCGGTAGCTTGCCGGACCCAGCTTGTCCGACGCCGGCAGGTTCAGCCACAGCTGGAAGCCGAACAGGCGGCCCTGCTCCTGCTCGGGCATCTCGCTGTGCACGATGCCGCCTGCGGCGGTCATCCACTGCACGCCGCCGGGCACCAGCAGGCCGCGGTTGCCGAGCTGGTCCTCGTGGCGCATGCGTCCCTCGAGCATGATGGTCACCGTCTCGAAGCCGCGGTGCGGGTGCGCCGGGAAGCCGCCGAGGTAGTCGCGGGCATCCACGGAATCGAAGGCGTCCAGCATCAGGAACGGATCGAAGCGCTCCAGGCCGGCGCCGCCGATGAGGCGGGTCAGGCGCACGCCGTCGCCGTCGCTGGTGGCGCGGCCCTGGTGCAGGTCGAGGACGTCGCGGTAGTGGGGATAGCTCATGGCGGACTCCTTGCGTCGGGACATGCCGTCATTCTGGTTCAATCCGCCGGATGGATGGGTGCTGTTTTTGCACCCAATCCATCGATCCGCTCGATTGGTTCGCGGTTCACTCGCGGATCTGCAGGCGCCGTGCCTCGGTATAGACGTAGCGCACCTTCTCGTACTCGAACGGCGAGTTGAGCTGGCCGTAGCGGAATTCGTTGATGTGGCGGCGGTCGATGGCCATCAGTCCGTAGTAGGCGCCGGCCTGCTCGGTCAGGCCGGCCTCTGCGGCTGGGTTGGCCGCGCCGCCGACCACGGCAGTGTCGAACAGCAGGCCGCCGGTGTCGCGCAGGTTGGACGGGCCGAGCAGCGGCAGCACCAGGTAGGGACCTTCCTCGGCGCCCCAGTAGCCGAGGGTCTGGCCGAAGTCCTCGCTGCGCCGCTCCAGGCCCATGCGCGTGGCCGGGTCCCACAGGCCGCCGACGCCGAGGGTGGTGTTGAACAGCAGGCGCGCGGTGGTGGTCATGGCATCGTTGCCCTGCAGCTGCAGCAGGTGGTTGGCCAGGCTGGGAATTTCGCCGAGGTTGGCGAAGAAGTGGCTGACTCCGCTGCGCACGAAGTGCGGGGTGACCAGGCGGTAGCCGTTGACCGCCGGCAGGTAGACCCACTCGTCGAAGCGCTGGTTGAAGTGGTAAACGCGGCGGTTCCACTCCTCCCAGGGGTCGTTGTTGACCAGCGCCACCAGGGTGGCGCGCTCGAACTCGCGCTGGTCCAGGCGCGGGTTGAACTTCAGGCGCTCCAGCGGCTGGGTGAAGCCGTCGGCGTCGGCGGGTTGCCCGGCGAGGGCGCCGGCGCTGGCGGCGAGCAGCAGGGTCGGCAGCAGGCGGCGCAGGGATTCAGTCACGGAAGAACTCCAGCATGGCCTGGGTGTTGACCCGGTAGTTCATGTTGCCGCAGTGCCCGCCGCGCGGGAACAGGGTCAGGCGCGCGCCGAGGGTGCGGCGCAGGAAGCCGAGGTCGCCGGGGCCGAGGATCAGGTCGTCGCGGTTGTGGAACACGGCGATCTTGTCGCTGCCGGCCAGGTAGCCCTGCAGCGAATAGAGGCTGACCTGGTCGATCAGCTGCAGCAGGCTGTTGCCGTCGCCCTGGGCGCGCCAGTAGGGCAGCAGCTGTTCGCGGATGTAGCACTCGAAGTCGCAGAGCAGGGCGCGCTTGAAGAAGGGCGTCAGGCTGGTGCCCTCGTCCATCGGGTAGGTCGGCGGCAGGACCACGCCGCGGCGGTTGATCAGGTCCGAGGTGAAGGCGATGTCGGCGGCGGCGAAGCGGAAGGCGGCGCCGATCAGCATGGCCATTTCCTCGTCGGAGAGGCGCTGCCTCGACTGCTGGAAGTCGTAGAGCATGGCCGCATCGATCTCCACCGCGCCGCGCTCCTCGAAGTAGCGCGCCAGCTTGCCGAGCACCAGGTCGTAGAAGGTGCGGGTGCTGTCGATGCCGCGCACCTCGGTCTGCACCAGGCGGTCGAGGTTGCTCACCGAGGTGTACAGGTTGACCGGCGGGTTGATCAGCAGCACGCGGCGGAAGTTGAACGCCTGGCGCTCTTCGTCGAGCCGGCTGACGAAGGCGGCGTGCAGGCCGCCGAGGCTGTAGCCGGTCAGGTACCAGTCGGTCACCGGCAGGTCCCGCTGCTGCTCGCGGACCTTCTCCATCACCCGGTACAGGTCGATGGCGTCGCGGTCGGAGATGCCCGGCGTGGCGTGGCGCGAGGCGGCGGTCATGAAGTCGTAGCTGGTCGGCGAGGACAGCTGCACCACGTGGTAGCCGGCGCCGTAGTACAGGCGCTTGAGTTCCTCGGTCTTGCCGTTGGCGTAGTGCGCGCCGGTGCCGGAAATGATGAACACCAGCGGTGCCGGGCCGGCCTGGCGGGCCAGGCGGTAGCGCAGCTTCTTCACCGCCCAGAAGTTGTCCGGCAGCTCGCGGCGTGGCCGCAGGCGCAGGCTGTAGTCGGCCTGGTCGATGTCGGCGAGCTCGGGCAGGGCGGGGCGCAGCTCCGGCGGGGTGGTGGCGATGGTCGCCTCGAAGGGATTGGTCAGGGGGAAGCCGTAGGCCTCGCCGGCGATCTCGTTGACGGCCGCCTGGGCGCCGCCGAGCCAGAGCGCGGCGAGCAGCAACAGCAGGTGGGAAACTCGGGGCATTCGGCAACCTTCCGCCTTGGGCGGGTCGGGGCTAGGACATGGTCAGACTCGTGGGCGGGCCGCGAGTTGCGCCGGATCGACCGGCGGGCGCGGCATCCGCTCGCCGGCCCGCAAGCGGCGCCGGGGCATTTTCCCAGAAAAGCAGGCGAAATGGCGGGCACGACCTTTGGCCGGAGCGGAGAAGTCCGTTCCGGCGACAATCCCGTTTCGGGACTGTTGCTGGCAACCGTGGGACGGTCAGAAGTCGTTGTCGTCGTCCTGCTTTCTCAGTGCCTCCAGATGCTTGCGCGCCAGGGCCAGGAAGCGCGGCGTCAGGCCGATGTCCTCGTACAGCGGATCGCCCTGCTCGTCGGTGGCCACCACCCGGGTGCCCTTCACGTAGGGAAAGCTTTCCTCCAGCTCCTGCAGCGCGGCGCCGACCAGATCGCCGAGCAGCTCCTCGGCGTGGCGCCTCGGGTACATCTCGCTGAGCGCCGCCAGGCGGGCCGCCGATTCCAGGTCGAGCGGAATGCTGTAGGTGGTCTTGCTCAGCCGGCCCTTGGCGCTGAGTTCCCAGTCGTTGACCAGATCGCGGATCTTCATGCCTGCCTCCCGGCCTGCGCGGACTGCCCGTCACGGGGATGTAGTGATAAAAAGCCTAGACTGCTGTTGAGGCTCCTGCCGCACGGGGCTGCACTGGCGAGGACGGAGGAGGCGGGCATGGCGGAGATCGATCCACGGCTGCGCGAGGACGTCCACCTGTTGGGCGAGCTGCTCGGCCACACCTTCCGCGCCGAGCGCGGCGCGGACTTCCTGGCCAAGATCGAGCGCATCCGCCAGGGCGCCAAGGCGGCGCGGCGCGGCTCGGCCGAGGGCGCGCGCCAGCTCGGCGAGACCCTCGACGCGCTCGCCGAGGACGAGCTGCTGCCGGTGGCGCGGGCCTTCAACCAGTTCCTCAACCTGGCCAACATCGCCGAACAGTACCACCGCATCCGCCGCCGGCGGGCGGACGAGGCGCCGCCCTTCGAGGAGCGCGTGCTCGGCGAGCTGCTCGACCGCCTGCAGGCCGCCGGCCACGCGCCGCAGAGCCTGGCCCGGCAGATCGCCGCGCTGGACATCGAGCTGGTGCTCACCGCCCACCCCACCGAGGTGGCGCGGCGCACGCTGATCCAGAAGTACGACGACATCGCCGCCTGCCTGGCCGCGCGCGACCACGCCGACCTGGCGCCGCGCGAGCAGGCGCGGGTGCGCCGCGAGCTGTGCCGGCTGTTGGCCGAGGTCTGGCATACCGAGGAGATCCGCCGCAGCAAGCCGACCCCGCTGGACGAGGCCAAGTGGGGCCTGGCGGTGGTCGAGCACTCGCTGTGGCGGGCGCTGCCGGAGTTCCTGCGCGGCGTCGACGAGCTGCTCGGCGCCTGCTGCAATGCGCGCCTGCCGCTGGACGCCACGCCGGTGCGCTTCGCCTCGTGGATGGGCGGCGACCGCGACGGCAACCCCAACGTCACCGCCGCGGTCACCGCCGAGGTGCTGCTGCTGGCGCGCCGGCTGGCCGCCGAGCTGCACCTGCGCGACCTCGAGCGGCTGATCACCGACCTGTCCATGCACCAGGCCAGCCCGGCGCTGCGCGCGCGGGTCGGCGAGGCGCCCGAGCCCTACCGCGCGCTGCTGCGCCAGCTGCGCACGCGGCTGTTCGCCACCCGCGACTGGGCCGTCGCCGCCCTGGAGAGCCCCGGCCTGGCGCCGGGTCCGCTGGTGCTGCAGGAGGTCGGCGAGCTGCTCGAGCCGCTGCTGCTCTGCCACGATTCGCTGAGCGCCTGCGGCATGGCCGCCATCGCCGACGGCCCGCTGCTCGACAGCCTGCGCCGTGCCCACTGCTTCGGCCTGTGCCTGGTGCGCCTGGACATTCGCCAGGACGCCGGCCGCCACCGCGCCGCCCTCGACGAGATCACCGCTTACCTGGGCCTGGGGCACTACGCCGAGTGGGACGAGGCGCAGCGCCTCGACTTCCTCCAGCGCGAACTGGCCAGCCCGCGCCCGCTGCTGCCCGCCGACCACCGGCCCGCGGCCGACACCGCCGAGGTGCTGGCCACCTGCAGGGTGGTGGCCCAGGCGCCGGCGGCGGCGCTGGGTTCCTACGTGATCTCCATGGCCGGCGCCGCCAGCGATGTGCTGGCGGTGCAGCTGCTGCTCAAGGAGGCCGGGCTGCGCCGGCCGATCCGCGTGGTGCCGCTGTTCGAGACCCTCGCCGACCTGGAGCACGCCGGCGCGGTGATCGACAGCCTGCTGGCGCTGCCGGTCTACCGCGAGCGCCTGGCCGGGCCGCAGGAGGTGATGATCGGCTATTCCGACTCGGCCAAGGACGCCGGCACCGTGGCGGCGGCCTGGGCCCAGTACCGCGCCCAGGAGGCGCTGGTCGCGGTGTGCGCGCGCCACGGCGTCGAGCTGCTGCTGTTCCACGGCCGCGGCGGCACCGTCGGCCGCGGCGGCGGTCCGGCCCACGCGGCCATCCTCTCGCAGCCGCCGGGCTCGGTGGCCGGGCGTTTCCGCGTCACCGAGCAGGGCGAGGTGATCCGCTTCAAGTTCGGCCTGCCGCGCCTGGCCGAGCAGAACCTCAACCTCTATCTGGCCGCCGTGCTGGAGGCCACCCTGCTGCCGCCGCCGGCGCCCACGGCCGAGTGGCGGGCGCTGATGGAGCGCCTGGCCGCCGACGGCGTGGCGGCCTACCGCGCGGTGGTGCGCGCGCATCCGCAGTTCGTCGACTACTTCGCCCAGGCCACCCCCGAGCAGGAGCTCGGCCGCCTGCCGCTGGGCAGCCGTCCGGCGCGCCGGCGCAGCGGCGGGGTGGAGAGCCTGCGGGCGATCCCGTGGATCTTCGCCTGGACCCAGACGCGGCTGATGCTGCCGGCCTGGCTGGGCTGGGAGACCGCGCTGGCCGCGGCGGTGGCGCGCGGCGAGGCGGCGCTGCTGCAGCAGATGCGCGAACACTGGCCGTTCTTCCGCACGCGCATCGACATGCTGGAGATGGTGCTGGTCAAGGCCGACGCCGGCATCGCCCGGCTGTACGACGAGCGCCTGGTGAGCGACGAGCTGCGTCCGCTGGGCGAGCAACTGCGCGACCTGTTGTCGCAGGCCGAGCGCATGGTGCTGGCGCTGACCGGCCAGGCGCAGCTGCTCGGCAGCGACCCGGTGCTGCGCGAGTCGATCAGCGTGCGCGACACCTACCTCGACCCGCTGCACCTGCTTCAGGTCGAGCTTCTCGCCCGCTCGCGGCGCCTCGCCGAGCATGGCGAAACGCCGCTGGAACGGGCCCTGCTGGTCAGCGTCGCGGGCATCGCCGCCGGCTTGCGCAACACCGGGTGAAACGATCAATACTAGGACAGCCGGCATCTTGTGTCCGGCTGGCCGGCTGTGTATTTTGGTCTGCTTTTTCGCCGCCCCATTTCATGCTAGGGGCGAAGACAAGAATTTCGAGATTGGCCCCGCGAGGCGAATCCAGGGTTTTCTACATCCTTTCAGGAGCAATACGATGCGTGTGATTCTGCTGGGGGCACCGGGTGCCGGCAAAGGTACTCAGGCTCGCTTCATCACCGAGAAGTTCGGCATTCCGCAGATCTCCACCGGCGACATGCTGCGTGCCGCGATCAAGGCCGAGAGCCCGCTGGGCCTGCAGGTCAAGGACGTGATGGCCAGCGGTGGCCTGGTCTCCGACGAGATCATCATCGGCCTGATCAAGGAGCGCATCGCCGCTGCCGACTGCGTCAACGGCTTCCTGTTCGACGGCTTCCCGCGCACCATCCCGCAGGCCGAAGCCCTGCGCGACGCCGGTGTGGACATCGACCACGTGCTGGAGATCGCCGTGGAAGACCAGGAGATCATCAGCCGCATGTCCGGTCGCCGCGTGCACCCGGCCTCCGGCCGCACCTACCACCTGCAGTACAACCCGCCGAAGGTGGCTGGCAAGGACGACGAGACCGGCGAGGACCTGATCCAGCGCGAGGACGACCAGGAAGAGACCGTGCGCAAGCGCCTGGACGTGTACCACGCCCAGACCCTGCCGCTGGTCGGCTTCTACCAGGACCTGGCGCAGACCGCCGGCAAGCCGAAGTACTCGCGCGTCGAGGGTGTCGGCAGCGTCGAAGAGATCACCGCCAAGGTGCTCGCCGCGCTGAGCTGATCGCTCCCCTGCTGCCACGAACGGCCCGCCCTGTGCGGGCCGTTTGCATTTACAATGCCCGCCCGTTTGCCATCACACCGGATACCGTCATGACCACCCTGCTGGCCCTGGATACCGCCACCGAAGCCTGTTCCGTCGCCCTGCTGCACGAGGGCCGCGTGCTCAGCCGCTACGAGGTGATCCCGCGCCTGCATGCCCAGCGCGTGCTGCCGATGGTCCAGGAGGTGCTGGCCGAGGCCGGCATCGCCCTAGCGGCGGTCGACGCCATCGCCTTCGGCCGCGGCCCGGGCGCCTTCACCGGCGTGCGCATCGCCGTCGGCGTGGTCCAGGGCCTGGCCTTCGCCCTCGACCGGCCGGTGCTGCCGGTCTCCAACCTCGCCGTGCTCGCCCAGCGCGCCCACCGCGAGCAGGGCGTGACCCGGGTGGCCGCCGCCATCGACGCGCGCATGGACGAGGTCTACTGGGGCTGCTACCAGATGGAGGGCGGCGAGATGCGCCTGGCCGGCGTCGAGGCGGTGCTGCCGCCGGAGCAGGCCGCCCTGCCGCGCGGCGCCGACGGCGAGTGGTTCGGCGCCGGCACCGGCTGGGGCTATGCGGCGCGCATCCCGCTGGCGGTCAGCGCCATGGACGCCGGCCTGCTGCCGCACGCCGAGGATCTGCTGCAGCTGGCGACCTTCGCCTGGGCGCGCGGCGAGGCCGTGGCGGCCGAGCAGGCCCAGCCGGTCTACCTGCGCGACAACGTGGCCACGCCGAAAAAGGGCTGAGGCCCGTGCTGCCGTACTTCCTCGGCTGTCCGTCGTGGAACGAGCCGGCCTGGCGCGGCGGCCTGTATCCGGCCGGCAGCGCCAGCCGCGACTTCCTCGCCGCCTACTGCCGGGTGTTCAATACGGTGGAAGGCAACACCACCTTCTATGCCCGGCCCGCCGCCACCACCCTGGCGCGCTGGGCACAGACCATGCCGGAAGGCTTCCGCTTCTGCGCCAAGCTGCCGCGCGACATCAGCCACGAGGGCGACCTGCGCGCCAGTCTCGCCGCCGCCGGCGACTTTCTCGAGCTGCTGGCGCCGCTGGGCGCGCGGGTCGCGCCGCTGTGGCTGCAGCTGCCGGCCAGCTTCGGCCCGCCGCGGCTCGCCGAACTGGCCGCCTTCATCGACGGACTGGCCGCGCCGCATGGCCTGGCGGTGGAGGTGCGCCACCCGGCGTTCTTCGCCCGCGGCGACGAGGAGAAGGCGCTCAACCGCCTGCTGCGCGACCGCGGCGTGGAGCGCATCGGCCTCGACTCGCGCGCGCTGTTCAGCTGCACCGAGCGCAGTCCGGCGGTGCTCCACGCGCAGAGCAAGAAGCCGCGCGTGCCGCCGCGCCCGGCGGCCTTCACCCGCCATCCGCAGGTGCGCTTCATCGGTCATCCCGACCTCGCAGCCAACGACGCCTTCCTCGCCCCCTGGCTGGACAAGGTTGCCGCCTGGATCGAGGAAGGCCGCGCGCCGCACGTCTACCTGCACACCCCCGACAACCACCGCGCGCCCGAGCTGGCGCGGCGCTTCCATGCGCAGCTGATGGCGCGCCTGCCCGGCCTGCCGGCGCTGGCCGAGAGCAGCAGCGGCGAACAGCTCGGTCTGCTGTAGGGTGCGCCATGCGCACCGCTGGCTAGCTAGGGCAGTGGTCGATGGTGCGCATGGCGCACCCTACCGATGGAAGTCGTGCCAAAGTCGCGCCCCGCCACCGCACCTTTCGCGCTACCCTCGCCACACCACCACGGACCGGATTGTCTGCCATGCCCCTGTCGCGCCTGGCGCTGCTCGTCGCCCTGGCCATGCTGGCCTTCGCCGCCAACTCGCTGCTGTGCCGCATCGCCCTGCGCGACGAGCATATCGACGTCGCCAGCTTCACTGCCCTCCGCCTCGCCTCCGGCGCCCTGGCGCTGTGGCTGATCGTCCGCCTGCGTCAGGGAGCGGCGCGCGCAGTGCTGGGCGGCAACTGGCCGTCGGCGCTGGCGCTGTTCGCCTATGCGGCGGGCTTCTCCTGGGCCTACCTGCAGCTGTCCGCCGCCACCGGCGCGCTGCTGCTGTTCGGTGCGGTGCAGGCCAGCATGATCCTCTGGGGGCTGTGGCGCGGCGAGCGGTTGACGGCGGGGCAGGGCTGCGGCCTGCTGCTGGCCGGCGCCGGGCTGGCCGTGCTGCTGTTGCCCGGCGCCAGTGCGCCGGCGGTGTTGCCGGCGCTGGCCATGCTGCTGGCCGGGGTGGCCTGGGGCGTCTACTCGCTGCGCGGGCGCGGCGTCGGCGACGCCACGGGCAGCACCGCCGGCAACTTCCTGCGCTGCCTGCCGCTGGCCGTGCTGCTCGGTCTGGCCGGTCTGCCCTGGGCGCAGCTGGACGGCGCCGGGGCGCTCTACGCGCTGCTTTCCGGCGCGCTGGCCTCGGGCTGTGGCTATGCCCTGTGGTACGCGGTGCTGCCGGCGCTGCGCGCCACCCAGGCGGCCACCGTGCAGCTCAGCGTGCCGCTGATCACCGCGCTGCTCGGCGTGCTGCTGCTCGGCGAGCCCTTCGGGACGCGCCTGCTGCTGGCCGCGGCGCTGCTGCTCGGCGGGGTGGCCTGGGTGCTGCTCGGCCGCGCGCCTGCGCGCTGAGGCGATCTTTGGCAGAATGGCGCCCCCTTTCTCCTGCCCGGTAGCCCCGATGTCCGCCAGCCCCGCCCGTGTCCGCGTCGAAGCCCTGAGTCCCGCCCATGCCGCGGCCGCCCATCGGTGGGCGATCCGGCTCGGACTGGCGGAGGAGGGCGAGGCCGAGTTCGCCCTGCAGCTGGGCGACGCCGGCCTGCAGCTGGTCGACCTCGGCCCGGATGCTCCGGGTCCGGTGCGCGTCGACTTCGTCGAGGGTGCCAGCGCCCATCGGCGTCTGTTCGGCGGCGGCAGCGGGCAGATGATCGCCAAGGCGGTCGGCATCCAGAGCGGCGTGCGTCCGCGCATCCTCGACGCCACCGCCGGCCTGGGGCGCGACGCCTTCGTGCTGGCCAGCCTCGGCTGCGCGCTGACCCTGATCGAGCGCCAGCCGCTGGTCGCCGCGCTGCTCGAGGACGGCCTGGCGCGCGCCGCCCGCGCTGCCGAGGTGGCGCCGATCGTCGCGCAGATGCAGTTGCTGACCGGCAACGCGGTGGAGCTGATGCAGGGCTGGGCCGGCGAGCCGCCGCAGGTGATCTACCTCGACCCGATGTTCCCGCACCGCGACAAGAGCGCGCTGGTGAAGAAGGAGATGCGCCTGTTCCGCCCGCTGGTCGGCGACGACCTCGACGCCCCGGCGCTGCTCGCCGCGGCGCTGGCGCTGGCCAGCCACCGGGTGGTGGTCAAGCGCCCGCGCAAGGCGCCGTGCATCGACGGCCCCAGGCCCTCCCACCAGCTGGAGGGCAAGTCCAGCCGCTACGACATCTACCCGAAGAAGGCGCTCAAGGGCTAGGCTGAGGGCATCGACCGCGGGATGAGGGCAGCCCCGTGCAGAATGTCCGCGTAGCGCTGTTCATCGATGCCGACAACTCGCCGAGCCGCAAGATCGAGGGCATCCTCGCCGAGCTGGCGGTGCTCGGCGTGGTGTCCATCCGCCGCGCCTATGGCAACTGGAAGAGCCCGCGGCTGGAGTCCTGGGTGCAGGTGCTGCACGAGCACGCCATCCAGCCCATCCAGCAGTTCGACCTGGTCAAGGGCAAGAACGCCACCGACATGGCGATGGCCATCGACGCCATGGACGTGCTGCACGGCAAGCCGGTCGAGGTGTTCTGCCTGGTGTCCTCCGACTGCGACTTCACTCCGTTGGTCACCCGCCTGCGCGCCGACGGCAAGCAGGTGATCGGCTTCGGCGAGCGCAAGTCGCCGGAACCCTACGTCAACGCCTGCTCGCGCTTCGTCTACCTCGACGACATGCCGGTGGAGGTGACCATCCAGCCGCTGGGCACCAGCGCCAACCCCGCCGAGGCCGAGGAGGAGGGGGTGGCCTGCGTGCCGCCGGCAGTGGCGCTGGTCAGCCGGCGCAGCGCATCCCAGCTCAAGGGTGACAGCAAGCTGATGAGCCTGCTGCGCAACGCGGTGCTGTACGCCGCCGACGACGATGGCTGGGCGCCGCTCGGCCTGGTCGGCTCGCGCATTGCCAACCAGGCCTCCTTCGAGCCGCGCAACTACGGCTATTCGCGGCTGATCGACCTGTTCGCCGCCATCGACCTGTTCGAAGTGCGCCGCGTCGGCAACCACCCGCAGGTGCGCTACCGGCGGCGTTCCCCTGCCTCCTGAACGCGCGCCAGCGGTGTGCGGCAAATGTCGACTGCGTCGCCCCGCTGCAAAAAAAGGCCCTTCATGTCGCATGGATTATTGGCGATTGCGTTGCCATGGCCTAGTGTCGATGGGCCGCCAGGATCGCGGCGGTACCCCGTCACTGACACAAGGAGTGTCGATCATGTCGAAACTGCGTGTTTCCTCCCTGCTGTTCGCCCTGCTCACCGGATTCTCCACGCTGGCCTCGGCTGCCGAGGCACCGGCGTCTGCCGCCCCGCCGGTGGCGGTTCAGGCGACGGCCGAAGCGCCGCTGGCCAAGGTCGATCTGAACAGCGCCGACGCGGAAACCCTGGCGCGCGAGCTGAACGGCATCGGCGAGGCCAAGGCCCGCGCCATCGTCGAGTATCGCGAGGCCAATGGCGCGTTCACCTCGGTGGACGAGTTGCTGGAAGTGAAGGGCATCGGTGCGGCGACGCTGGAGAAGAATCGCGAGCGGCTGGTCGCCAACTGAGGCTTTGCCTGTCTGAACGAAGGGGCCGGTCTCGCGACCGGCCCTCTTGTCTGCTGGACCTTTGTGGCGCTCAGCCGAAGAACTTGCCGAGCATGCGGGCGACGAAGCCGCCCTCGATGTTGCGCTTGACGAAGGACACGTAGTGCTTGTCGTCGCGCTTGATGTGGTTGGTCAGCCACAGACCGATGTCGGTGCGCACTTCCTTGGCTACCCGGAAGGTTTCCTCGCCCTTGCCCAGACGCTCGTGGTAGGCGTGGGCGCGGGCCTTGAAGGCCTCGTGCACCTGGTGATGGGCCTCCAGCATCGGGTAGCCGGCCTTGGCCATCAGGCTCTCCTCGAAGGTGTTGTGGGAGATGGCATAGTCGATCAGCGACTTGATGACGTGCTCGACTTCGTCGGCGTTGCGCGTCTTGATCGCGTGGTCGATCTCCTCCAGATACTCGAAGATGCGCTTGTGCTGCTCATCGATGATATCGATGCCGGTTTCGAATTCTGCTGTCCAGGAAATGACAAAGCTCATGGCGTAGATCCCTTGTCCTGTGAACGTTTGAATCGCGCTGGCGTGGTGCCCTGCATATCTTCCGCCGGCGCTCGTCCTGCTCGCCGGTAGCCATCGGTGACAGGCGTCAGCCTGACCGGGCACGCACGTCCTCGTGGTCCGTGCGGTTGGATGGATATCAGGTGCTGGGGTTGTTGCTCGTTCCCTGAGTCAGGCCTCCCCTGGAGGTGTGGATGTGTATGGCAGGCCGGAGTTGGCTGGATGGCATGGGTGTTCGTCTCTTTTATTGTTGTTATCGGGGACTGCTACTGCCTGCGCTGCAGGTCCGGTCTGGTAGCCGGCCTGCAGGCCTAGTCGATCGCCGCCAAGGCGATCAGCCGAAGAACTTGCCGAGCATGCGCGACACGAAGCCGCCGTCCAGGCTCTTCTTGACGAAGGGCACGTAGTGCTTGTCGTCACGCTTGATGTGGTTGGTCAGCCACAGGCCGATGTCGGTGCGCACTTCGCGGGCCAGGCGGAAGTGGTCTTCGCCGTTGCTCAGGCGCTGGCCGTAGGCTTCGGCGCGGGTCTTGAAGGCTTCATGCACCTGATGGTGGGCGTCCAGCATCGGATAGCCGGCCTTTTCCATCAGGCTTTCCTCGAAGGTGTTGTGCGAGATGGCGTAGTCGAGCAGGGCCTTGATCACGTACTCGACCTCGCTGGTCGACTGGGCCTTGATGGCGTGATCGATCTCGGACAGATATTCGAAGATGCGCTTGTGCTGCTCGTCGATGATATCGATGCCCGTGGCGTACTCGGGCGACCAGGAAATGACGAATCCCATGAAGGTTATCCTTGCTGTAAACGTTTCGACTTACTTTTAGTGGTTTGTTCTGTAAGCCCCACGCGAAGGTGCGTGGGCTTTCAGTATCACGATGTCGCAGTAAAGGCCATAGTCCGCTTGTGGGCTTTGTCGCGAAGCCTCGGTTTTGTGAGCTGTTTGGCAATTTCGTTCCGGGCCGGGAGAGTCGCGCGGGAGGGGCGGAAAGTTTGACGCCCGTCCGGCAAGTCTCTAACCTGCGCCACCTGCTTCAGGTGCCCCCCAGTCCAGACTCGGAGGGGTGAAACAGGGAAGCCGGTGCGTATATGTAATGATTTTTTCATTGCAATTTTGATACCAAGCCGGCGCTGCCCCCGCAACGGTAGGCGAGTCGAGAAGCCACACCGGCAGATGAGCGACGCTCCAGAGGCGTCCGCCAACTGCCAGGCCACTGTGTCCAGACACGGGAAGGCGTGGATTCGGGAACCCTCGGGTTCCGCTCGCAAGCCCGGAGACCGGCCTGTCGCATCCACGGTATCGCGGAGGGCGCTACCCGTCGGGTGGGCGGCCTGCGTGTCCTGCTGTCCGTTCGTCGTCCGGTCCTCTGCATGCCTTCGCAAGCCAATCGCGCGGGTGAGCGCGATGCAGAGAGTGATCGATGAGACATGCCCTTCTGCGGCCGACAATCGTCGTGCTGTGTAGTCTTTCCTCCATTCCCGTCCTGGCGCACGAAGCGCTGTCGGTCGAGCCCCTGCTGGTGACAGCCAGCCGCACGACGCAGACGGCCAGCGACGCACTGGCCTCCGTGACGGTGATCGAGCGCACTGAAATCGAGCGCCGCCAGGCCGCCTCGCTGCCCGAGCTGCTGCGCGGCGTGCCGGGCGTGACGCTGGCCAACAACGGCGGCCCGGGCAAGAGCAGCTCGCTGTTCCTGCGCGGCACCGAGTCCGACCACGTGCTGGTGCTGATCGACGGCATCAAGGTCGGTTCGGCCACCAGCGGCAGTGCCGCCTTCCAGGATCTGCCGGTGGAGCTGATCGAGCGCATCGAGATCGTCCGAGGTCCGCGCTCCAGCCTGTACGGTTCGGAAGCCATCGGCGGGGTGATCCAGATCTTCACGCGCCGGGACGGCGGCGCCGGCCTGCGGCCGTTCCTCTCGGCGGGCACGGGCACCCACGACAGTCACAGCGGCAGCGCCGGGCTGTCCGGGCGCTCCGGTGCGAGCTGGTTCAGCCTCGGCGTCTCGTCCAGCGACACCGACGGCATCAACGTCAAGCCGCGCGGCGCCAGCGGCTACGAGGACGACAGCGACGGCTACCGCAACCTGTCCGGCTCCTTGCGCGCCGGCCACCGCTTCGCCAACGGCCTGGAACTGGACGGCAGCTTCCTGCAGGCCGAGTCGCACAACGATTTCGACAGTACCACGGGCGAGGACGCCTATACCGAGGGGGTGCAGAAGGTCGCCGGCCTGCGCGCACGCCTTGCCCCGCTCGAGTCCTGGCTGGTGACCCTGCAGGCCGGGCGCAGCGAGGACCGGTCGGACGCCTTCGAGGACGGTGGCTTCAATTCGCGTTACGACACCCGTCGCGACTCACTGTCCTGGCAGAGCGACGTGACCCTGGCCGCGGGCCATACCCTGGTGCTGGGCGTCGACCATCAGCACGACGAGATCGACAGCACCAGGCGCTACGCCGAGGACTCGCGCGACAATGACGGCTACTTCGCCCAGTACCTCGGCGGGTCGGGGCGTCACGACTGGCAGCTGGCGCTGCGCCGCGACGACAACCAGCAGTTCGGCGATCACGATACCGGCAGCGCCGCCTGGGGTTACGCCCTGGGCCCGACGCTGCGCGTCCATGCCAGCTACGGCACGGCCTTCAAGGCGCCGACCTTCAACGAGCTGTACTACCCCGGCTACGGCAACCCCGCGCTGGATGCGGAGAAATCGCGGACTGTCGAGCTGGGGCTGAACGGCAGCCCCGGCTGGGGGCACTGGACGGCCAGCGTGTACCGGACCCGGGTCGACGATCTGATCAGCAGCGTGCGCGTCAACGGTGCCAGCCTGGCGCAAGGGGTCGACGAGGCGCGCATCCGCGGCCTCGAACTGCAGGTCGGCAGCGACCTGCGCGGCTGGGAGTGGACTGCCGGTTACAGCCTGATGGACGCCGAAAACCGCTCCAGGCGCTCCAGCCGCTCCGGCATTGCCTACTACGGCAAGGATCTCAGCCGGCGCCCCGGGCAGACCTTCAACCTCGACGTCGACCGCGCCTTCGGCCGTTTCAGCGTGGGCGGCACGCTCTACGCGCGGGACTCGGCCTACGACGATCTGGAAAACCAGAGCGAACTGTCCGGCTACGCCAGCCTCGACCTGCGCGGCGAATACCGCCTCGACGACGAGTGGCGCCTGCAGGCGCGGGTGAGCAACCTGCTCGACGCCGACTACCAGACCGCCGCCGGCTACAACCAGCCGGGCCAGGCGGTGTACTTCACCGTGCGTTACCAGGCGCTCTGAGACAGGGGCGCTGGCAGGGCAGAGGTTTTCCCCGCAGCTGTTGTAAACCCAGCACGGCGCCGACATTTTGCAGCGCCAGCTACACCATCCGATGCCATCTACCCGAGGAGTTCCACCATGCTCGACCTTTCCCCCCGCAGCCGCCTGGCCATCGGCATCGTCCTGGCCGCACTGCTGGCCGCGACCCGTGGCCACCACTTCAGCGATATCAACCTGCCCAGCGCCTCCTGGGCGGTGTTCTTCCTCGCCGGCGCGCTGTTGCCGGCGCGCCTGGCCTTCCCGGCGCTGTTCCTCGAGGCGGTCGCCCTCGATCTCGTCGCCGTGACTTGGGGCGGGGCGAGCAACTGGTGCGTGACCCCGGCCTACTGGCTGCTGCTGCCGGCCTACGCTGCGCTGTGGTTCGGCGGCCGGGTCTATGCCGGCTGGCACCGCGACGACCTCGCGGCGCCGCCGCGCCTGCTGGCCTGCCTGCTCGCCTCCAGCTTCGCCTGCCACCTGCTGTCCAGCGGCGGCTTCTGGTTCTTCTCCGGTCGCTACCCCGAGGCGACCCTGGCCGGCTTCCTGCCGCGCATCGCCACCTACTACCCGCAGTCGCTGCAGGCGCTGGCGCTGTACGTCGGCGCGGCCGCGCTGCTGCTGGCCGCCGCTCATGCCTGGAAGCAGGCCCGTGGCGTGGAGGCGAGCCGATGAGCACTCAGGACGAACTGGCGCGTGACGAGCGGCACAAGGCGCGCATGCAGCGCAAGAAGGCGGTGGTCGATGCCAGGATCGCCGAGGCCAGTGCCGAGCGCGGCCTGCTGCTGGCCAACACCGGCAACGGCAAGGGCAAGAGCAGCGCCGCCTTCGGCATGCTGGCGCGCACCCTCGGCCACGGCCTCAGGGCCGGCGTGGTGCAGTTCATCAAGGGCGCGGCGAGCACCGGCGAGGAAGCCTTCTTCCGCCGCTTCCCCGAGGAGGTGCGCTACTTCGTGATGGGCGAGGGCTTCACCTGGGAGACCCAGGACCGCCAGCGCGACATCGAGAAAGCTGAGCAGGCCTGGGCGGTGGCCCGCGAGCTGCTGCAGGACCCGCAGGTCGCCCTGGTGGTGCTCGATGAGCTGAACATCGCCCTCAAGTATGGCTATCTGCCGCTGGACAGGGTGCTGGCGGATATCGCCGCGCGCCCGCCGCTGCAGCACGTGGTGGTCACCGGCCGCGGTGCGCCGGCCGGGCTGATCGAGGCGGCCGACACGGTCAGCGAGATCGGCCTGGTCAAGCACGCCTTCCAGGCCGGGGTGAAGGCGCAGAAGGGAGTGGAGTTCTGATGGACGTGCGCCACTGTCCCGCGCTGCTGATCGCCGCCCCCGCCTCGGGGCAGGGCAAGACCACCGTCACTGCCGCGCTGGCCCGCCACCACGTCAACCAGGGGCGGCGCGTGCGGGTGTTCAAGTGCGGGCCGGACTTCCTCGACCCGATGATCCTCGCCCGCGCCTGCGGTGCGCCGGTGGACTCCCTCGACCTCTGGCTGGTCGGCGAGGAGGAGTGCCGGCGCCGCCTGTGGCAGGCGGCAGGCGAGGCCGACCTGATCCTCATCGAGGGGGTGATGGGCCTGTTCGACGGCACGCCCTCGGCCGCCGACCTGGCGCGGCGCTTCGGAGTGCCGGTGCTGGCGGTGATCGACGGCTCGGCCATGGCGCAGACCTTCGCGGCCATCGCCCACGGCCTGGCCAGCTACCAGAGCGACCTGCCGTTCGCCGGGGTGCTGGCCAACCGGGTCGGCAGCGTCCGCCACGGCGAGATCCTGCGCGATTGCCTGCCGGCGCACCTGAGCTGGTACGGCGCGCTGCCGCGCGACGCCGCCATCGAACTGCCCAGCCGCCACCTGGGACTGGTGCAGGCCGCCGAACTGGCCGACCTCGATGCCCGTCTGGATGCCGCCGCCGCGGCGCTGGCCGCGAGTGCCGAGTTGCGCCTGCCGGCGCCGGTCGGGTTCGCCGCGCCCGAGCCGCTTGGCCACTCGTCGCTGCTGCGCGGCGTGCGCATCGGCGTGGCCCGCGATGCCGCCTTCGCCTTCGTCTACCCGGCCAACCTCGACCTGCTGCGCGCGCTGGGGGCCGAGCTGGTATTCTTCTCGCCGCTCGACGACCGGCAACTGCCGGCGGTGGACAGCCTGTACCTGCCGGGTGGCTATCCGGAGCTGTACCTGCAGCAGCTGGCCGGCAACCTGGCGATGCGCGAGGCGATCCGCGCCCACCATGCCGCCGGCAGGCCGATCCTCGCCGAGTGCGGCGGCATGCTCTACCTGCTCGACGGCCTGACCGACCTGGGTGGCACCCGCGGCGAACTGCTCGGCCTGCTGCCGGGCGAGGCGCAGATGCAGCCCAGGCTGGTGACCCTGGCCATGCAGGAGGTCGAGCTGGACGGCGAGCGCCTGCGCGGGCACAGCTACCACCACTCGCGCATGGAGTGCACGCTGGAGCCCATCGCCCACGGCGAATGCCCCAACTACCGGCGCGCCCGCGAGCCGGTGTACCGCAGTGGCCGGCTGACCGCCAGCTACATCCACTTCTACCTGCCTTCGGCACCACGCGCGGCAGTCGCGCTGCTGCGCCCGTGAATCACCTGGAGATCTTGCCGGCCCTGCGCCGGCGCCCAATCCGCCCATGACCGACCAGACCACCCCAGCGTCCCCTGACAATCCCCACGCCTTCAGCGCGGCCGAGCGCGCCGCGGTCTATCGCGCCATCGCCGAGCGCCGCGACATGCGCCACTTCAGCGGCGGCACGGTGGCCCCCGAGCTGCTGGCGCGCCTGCTCGACGCCGCCCACCACGCGCCCAGCGTCGGCCTGATGCAGCCGTGGCGCTTCATCCGCATCACCTCGGTGGAACTGCGCCGGCAGATCCGCGCCCTGGTCGAGGCCGAGCGCCTGCGCACCGCCGAGGCGCTCGGCGAGCGCAGCGAGGAGTTCATGCGCCTCAAGGTCGAGGGCGTCGAGGACAGCGCCGAGCTGCTGGTGGCCTGCCTGATGGACGGCCGCGAGCGCTTCATCTTCGGCCGCCGCACCCTGCCGCAGATGGACCTGGCCTCGCTGTCCTGCGCGATCCAGAACCTGTGGCTGGCCGCCCGCGCCGAAGGGCTGGGCATGGGCTGGGTGTCGCTGTTCGACCCGCTCGCGCTGGCCGAGCTGCTCGGCCTGCCGGAGGGCGCCGAGCCGCTGGCGCTGCTGTGCCTCGGCCCGGTCCGCGAGTTCTACCCGCGGCCGATGCTGGTGGAGGAGGGCTGGGCCGAGGAGCAGCCGCTGGCCGGGATGCTCTACGAGAACCACTGGGGGCAGCAGCCATGAGCCTGGGGCTGTCCCTGCTGGCCGGGGTGGCGCTGGACGTCGCCCTCGGCGAGCCGCGCCGCTGGCATCCGCTGGTGCTGTTCGGCCGCCTGGCCGAGCGTCTCGAGGCGCGCCTCAACGCCCACGGCGGCGGCTGGCGCAGCCACGGCGTCACCGCCTGGTGCCTGGCGGTGCTGCCGCTCACCCTGCTGACCTGGCTGCTGGTGCAGCTGCCGCTGCTCGGCGGGCTGCTGGAGATCCTCGCCCTGTACGCGGCGCTGGGCCTGCGCAGCCTGCACGAGCACGCCCTGCCGGTGCTCGACGCCCTGCGCCGCGGCGACCTGCCGGCGGCGCGCGCCGGCGTGGCCCGGGTGGTCAGCCGCGATACCGGCGAGTTGGACGAGAACGGCGTGGCCTGCGCCGCCACCGAGTCGGTGCTGGAGAACGGCAGCGACGCGGTGTTCGCCGCGCTGTTCTGGTTCGCCGTGGCCGGCGCGCCGGGCGTGGTGCTCTACCGCCTGGCCAACACCCTCGACGCCATGTGGGGCTACCGCACCGAGCGCTTCGAGCGCTTCGGCTGGGCCGCGGCGCGCCTCGACGATGCGCTCAACTACGTGCCGGCGCGCCTCACCGCGCTGACCTACGCGCTGCTCGGCCAGACCCGCCGCGCCCTGGCCTGCTGGCGCCGCCAGGCGCCGCAGTGGGACAGCCCCAACGCCGGCCCGGTGATGGCCGCCGGCGCCGGTGCCCTCGGCGTCGAGCTGGGCGGCGCCGCGGTCTATCACGGCGAAGTCCACCAGCGCCCGGCACTGGGCGAGGGCGCCCCGGCCGACGCCGAGAGCATCGCCGCGGCGCTCAGCCTGCTGCGCCGCGGCGTGGCGCTGTGGCTGATCGTCGTGCTGCTCGGAGGCTGGCTGCATGCTTGAGCACGGTGGCCGCCTGCGCGCCGCGGCGCAGCGCTACGGCATTCCGCTGGCCGACTGGCTGGACCTGTCCACCGGCATCTCCCCCGAGCCCTGGCCGCTGCCGGCCATCCCGCTCGAGGCCTGGGCACGCCTGCCGGAGGAGGACGACGGCCTGGAGGCGGCCGCCTGCGCCTGCTACGGTGCCCGCCACGCGCTGGCGCTGTCCGGCAGCCAGGCGGCGATCCAGGCCCTGCCCGAGCTGCTGCCGGCCGGCCGGGTCGGCGTGCTCGGCCTCAGCTACGCCGAGCACGCCCACGCCTGGCGCCGCGCCGGCCATCGGCTGGTGCGCTTGGACGCCGCGGCCATCGACGCCCAGCTCGACAGGCTCGATGCGCTGGTGCTGGCCAACCCCAACAACCCCACCGGCGAGCGCTTCGCCCCCGCGCAACTGCTCGCCTGGCACGCCCGCCTGCAGGCGCGCGGCGGCCATCTGCTGGTCGACGAGGCGTTCATCGACTGCACGCCGGAACTCAGCGTGGCCGCCTTCAGCGACCGCCCCGGGCTGATCGTGCTGCGCTCGTTCGGCAAGTTCTTCGGCCTGGCCGGCGTGCGCCTGGGCTTCGTGCTGGCCGAGCCCGGCCTGCTGGCCGGCCTGCGCGAGCGCCTGGGCCCCTGGGCGGTCAGCGGGCCGGCGCGGGCCCTCGGGCTGCAGGCGCTGGATGGCGCCAACG
>NZ_SSTC01000073.1 GCF_004801855.1 Pseudomonas sp. A-1
CGGCGGGCGTGGCGGCCGCGGGGCCGAGGGCCGCCAGCAGGCGGTCGCTGCGCAGGCCGGGGAAGGCGGCGAGGCGGTGCTGTTGGGTGTCGCGGTTGGCGGCGGTGGCGGCGTGGAAGGCGGCGAACAGTGCCGCGCAGCTGTCGGCGGGGACGGGCGGCTGCTGCGCGCAGGCACTGAGCAGGATCAGCCCCGGCGCGAGCAGCCAGGACGGCGAACGGTGCATGACGGAGCCTCCCGGCGCGCCCGCAGCGCCGTGGAGCGGCCGGGGCGTGCTGGCAGTCTAGCGTCCCGTGCTCAGGTCTTCTTGCGCTTGGGCAACTGCACCACCACGCTTTCCGAGTAGCGGTCGTGCCAGGTCAGCTGGTCCTTGTCCCACAGCATCCACAGGTAGCCGAGGCCGCAGGGCAGCCAGGAGCCGATGGCGATGAAGAAGCGCAGCAGCGCCTGCCACAGGTCGATGGCGCTGCCGTCGCGGTTCTGGATGCGCACGCCCCACACCTGCATGCCGAGGGTCTGACCGTTGTGGGTCCAGAACTTGGCGAAGAAGGCGAACAGGGTGATCAGCAGCAGGCTGCCGAGGATCGGGTCGTTGTCCAGCGCACCGGCCTGCGACAGGGCCAGCAACTGCTCGCTGCCATAGACCAGGCGCAGGATGCCCTGCTGGTAGATCAGGCCGACCACCATGATCAGCGCCACGCAGAGCAGGAAGTCGTAGAACATCGCGGCCAGGCGGCGGATCAGGCCGGCGCGGGGGAAATCGCCCTGCGGGCGCAGCTGGTGTTTGGGCATGGCAGGCTCGCTTGCAAGGATTTCAGGCGTAAAAAAACCCGCCTGAGCGGGTTTCTTCACTATGTGGTGCCTCGAAAGAGACTCGAACTCTTACGCTGTCGCCAGCGGCGGATTTTGAATCCGCTGCGTCTACCGATTCCGCCATCGAGGCAATGGCCGCGGAGTATAGGGTTGGCGCGACGGGCGGTCAATCGACCGTTGCGCCAACCCCGGGCTCCGCCGGTCGGGGCGGATCAGGCCTCGATCAGCTCGCCCTGGGCGGCGGCCTTCTGCGCGGCCTGGCTGGCGGCCTGCAGGGCGGTCAGGGCGATGGTGAAGACGATGTCGTCCACCAGCGCGCCGCGCGACAGGTCGTTCACCGGCTTGGCCAGGCCCTGCAGCATCGGGCCGACGCTCAGGCAGTTGGCGTTGCGCTGCACCGCCTTGTAGGTGGTGTTACCGGTGTTCAGGTCGGGGAACACGAACACGGTGGCCTGCCCTGCGACCTTGCTGTTCGGCGCCTTCTGCTTGCCGACGCTGAGCACCGAGGCGGCGTCGTACTGCAGCGGGCCGTCGATCGGCAGCTGCGGGGCGCGCTCCTGGGCGATGCGGGTGGCTTCGGCGACCTTCTCCACCTCGGCGCCGGCGCCGGAGCTGCCGGTGGAGTAGCTGATCATCGCCACGCGAGGGTTGACGCCCAGGGCCACGGCGGACTCGGCGCTCTGCAGGGCGATCTCGGCCAGCTCGGTGGCGCTCGGGTTGGGGTTCACCGCGCAGTCGCCGTAGACCAGCACCTGGTCGGGCAGCAGCATGAAGAACACCGAGGACACCAGGTTGTAGCCCGGCGCGGTCTTGATCAGCTGCAGGGCCGGGCGGATGGTGTTGGCGGTGGTGTGCACCGCGCCGGAGACCAGGCCGTCGACCTCGTCGAGGGCCAGCATCATGGTGCCGATCACCACGGTGTCCTTGAGCTGCTCGCGGGCCTGCTCGGGAGTGAGGCCTTTGGACTTGCGCAGTTCGCACATCGGCGCGACGTACTGCTCGGCGATCACCTCCGGATCGAGGATCTCGAGGCCAGCCGGCAGGACGATGCCCTGCTCGCGGGCCACCGCCTCGACGGCCTCGGGCTTGGCCAGCAGCACGCAGCGGGCGATGCCGCGCTCCTGGCAGATCGCCGCGGCGCGCACGGTGCGCGGCTCGTCGCCCTCGGGCAGGACGATGCGCTTGTCGGCGTCCTGGGCGCGCTTGACCAGCTGGTAGCGGAACGCCGCCGGCGACATGCGCAGCTCGCGCGGCAGGCTGCAGCGGGTGTGCAGGAACTCCGGGTGCAGGTGCTGGGCGACGAACTCGGTGACGCGGCTGGCGCGCTCGATGTCGTCGGCCGGGGTTTCCTTGTTGAGGCCGGACAGGTTGCTGGCGGTCTCGAACGAGCCGGTACCGACACTGAGCACCGGCAGGCCACTGTCCAGCGCCGCCTTGCACAGGTCGAGGATGCGCTGGTCCGGGCCGAAGTCGCCGGTCAGCAGCAGGCCGGCCAGCTTGACGCCGTTCAGCGCGGCCAGGCAGGCGGCGAGGATGATGTCGTCGCGATCGCCCGGGGTGACCACCAGCACGCCCGGCTGCAGCAGGTGGGTCATGTTCGGCACGGTGCGGGCGGCCAGGATGATCTTCTGCACGCGGCGCTGGGCGGCTTCGCCGGCGCTCAGCACGCGGGCGCCGAGGGCTCCGGCGATGTCGCTGGTGCGCAGGGCGTTGAGTTCGGCGTTGAACGGCACGGCGCCGAGCAGTTGGAAGGTCTCGCTGCCGAGCAGCGGCAGCTGCTGCTTGAGCGCCTCGACGAAGACCGGCACGCCCTCGTCGCTGTTGACCTTGTTGAGGATGGTGCCGAGCACCTTGGGATCACGGGCGCCACCGAACAGCTGGGCCTGGATCTCGATGCGCTCGGCCAGCTGCTTGAGGCTCTCGCTGCCCTGGGCGGCGACCAGGATCACTTCGGCGTCGAGGCTCTTGGCCAACTGGGCGTTGATGCGTGCGGTGTAGTCGGAGTCGCGGGTCGGCACCATGCCCTCGACGATCACCACGTCCTTGCCGGCGGCGGCCTGCTGGAAGCGCTTGACCACTTCCTCGAGCAGCAGGTCCAGCTCGCCGTCGGCCAGCTGGCGCTCGACCTGGGCCAGCGGCAGCGGTTCGGGGCTGGCGAGGTTCAGGGTGCGCTCGACCAGCAGGCAGGAGCGCTCCTGGCCCTGGTCGATCGGGAAGGGCTGGGCGATCGGCTTGAAGAAGCCGACCTTCAGGCCGGCCTGCTCGAGGGCGCGGATCAGGCCGAGGCTGACGGAGTTGAGACCACCGCCGAAGCCGGTGGGAGCGAGGAACAGAGTGTGCATGGTTTCTCCTTGGGGGAGCTGGGTGCTCAGACTCTAGAAGGCGGGTTCGGGCGGGGCCAGCAAGACGAAACCCGACGCCGGGAGGCAGTCGGGTTTCGGCGCTTGCTCAGTCTCCGCTCGGCATACGGAGTCGCTCGGGCTCAGGCGTCGAGCAGGGCGAGGGTGTCGAGGGCGATCTGGCGCTCCTCGTTGGTCGGCACGACCATGATGCGCGGGCTGCCCTCGGCCTGGATCTCGCCGGCCACGCCGCGGGTGCAGCGGGCATTGGCCTCGGCGTCGACCTTGAAGCGGAACACCTTGAGGTGGTCCAGGGTGCGCTCGCGCACGGCGGCGGAGTTCTCGCCGATGCCGCCGGTGAACACCAGACCGTCCAGCTGCGGCAGGGCGCAGGACATGGCGGCCAGCGACTTGGCCAGGCGGTAGCAGAACACCTCGAAGGCCAGCACGGCGCCCGGGTGGCCGGCCTGGCGGGCTTCGGCCAGGGTGCGCATGTCGTTGGACAGGCCGGACAGGCCCTTCAGGCCGCTTTCCTTGTTGAGCATGGCGTCGATCTTGGCCAGGTCCCAGCCCAGGGTGTTGTGCAGGAAGTTGTGCAGGCTGGGGTCGACGTCGCCGCTGCGGGTGCCCATCACCAGGCCTTCCAGCGGGGTCAGGCCCATGCTGGTGTCGCGGCTTTCGCCGTTGACCACCGCGCAGGTCGAGCAGCCGTTGCCCAGGTGGGCGACCAGCCAGCTGCTGTTCTCCACCGGCAGGCCGGCCAGCTCGGCGGCGCGCTTGCTGACGTAGCGGTGGCTGGTGCCGTGGAAGCCGTAGCGGCGCACGCCGTGCTCTGTGTAGAGGAACTCCGGCACCGCGTAGCGATAGGCGTGCGCCGGCATGCTCTGGTGGAAGGCGGTGTCGAACACGCCGACCTGCGGCAGTTCGGGGAACAGGTTGATCGCCGCGTGGATGCCGCTCAGGTTGGCCGGGTTGTGCAGCGGCGCCAGCTGGATGTTGGCCTCGATGCCGGCCAGGGTGCTGTCGTTGAGCAGGGTGGAGGCGAAGAACTTCTCGCCGCCGTGCACCACGCGATGGCCGATGCCGTCCAGATGGCCGCCGGCGGCCTCCTCGACGCGCGGCAGGATCTGCGCGAGGGCGGCCTGGTGGTCGGCATCCGGAACGTTCACGCTCTCCTTGCCGGCGGCGCTCTCGAAGTGGATGACGGCTTCCGGGCTGCCGAGGCGTTCGGCCAGGCCCTGCAGCGGGAAGCTGCTCTGCGCTTCGTTCACCAGGGCGAACTTGATGGACGAGCTGCCGCAGTTGATCACCAGAATGTTGCGGGCGGACATTGGGGCTCCTGAAATCGTGTCGCGAGGGAGCCACGCGCACGCGTGGGTCACCTCAAGTTAACTTTTTATGGTTGGGGTGCCCGGCGTTCTTGTGGAACATGGACTGATCAGGGATGTCGTTATCCTGACATGCGGGGTTTGCAGCTGCCGTTCTTCTTTAGTCGAATCAAAACCCTCGATAAGTAGGGGGCTTTGCGCGCTCTGGCACGGCCCCGGTGCGTGGCGGGCCGGGGGCATTTCCGGTAAGCTGTGCGGCCTTTCGAGAGTCCCCCGATGCGTGTTGCAGACTTCCATTTCGAGCTTCCCGACCGGCTGATCGCGCGCCACCCGCTGGCCGAGCGCCGCGCCAGCCGCCTGCTGGTGCTGGACGGCCCGAGCGGCGAGATCCGCCACCGCCAGTTCCCCGACCTGCTGGACTACCTGCGTCCCGGCGACCTGATGGTGTTCAACGACACCCGGGTGATCCCGGCGCGGCTGTTCGGCCAGAAGGCCTCCGGCGGTCGCCTGGAGATCCTCGTCGAGCGCCTGCTCGACGAGCGGCGCGTGCTGGCCCATGTGCGTGCCAGCAAGTCGCCCAAGCCGGGCAGCCTGATCCACATCGACGGCGGCGGCGAGGCCGAGATGCTCGCCCGCCACGACGCGCTGTTCGAGCTGCGCTTCGCCGAGCCGGTGCTGGTGCTGCTCGAGCGCGTGGGCCACATGCCGTTGCCGCCGTACATCGACCGCCCCGACGAGGACGCCGACCGCGAGCGCTACCAGACCGTCTACTCCGACAAGGGCAAGGCCGGTGCGGTGGCCGCGCCCACCGCCGGCCTGCACTTCGACGATGGTCTGCTCGCCGCGATCCGCGAAAAGGGCGTGGACACCGCCTTCGTCACCCTGCACGTCGGCGCTGGCACCTTCCAGCCGGTACGCGTCGAGCGCATCGAGGACCACCACATGCACAGCGAGTGGCTGCAGGTCGGCCAGGACGTGGTGGATGCGGTGAACGCCTGCCGGGCGCGCGGCGGCCGGGTGATCGCGGTGGGCACCACCAGCGTGCGCTCGCTGGAATCCGCGGCGCGTGATGGCGAGCTGAAGGCGTTTTCCGGCGACACCGACATCTTTCTCTACCCCGGGCGGCCGTTCCACGTGGTCGACGCCCTGGTCACCAATTTCCACCTGCCCGAGTCGACCCTGCTGATGCTGGTGTCGGCCTTCGCCGGCTACTCCGAGACCATGGCCGCCTACCGCGCGGCGGTGGAAGAGGGCTACCGCTTCTTCAGCTACGGCGACGCCATGTTCATCACCCGCAATCCCGCCCCGCGCGGCCCCGAGGAAACCCCATGAGCCACATGTCCTTCGAGCTGCTGGCCACCGACGGCAAGGCCCGTCGCGGCCGCCTGACCTTCCCCCGCGGGGTGGTCGAGACCCCGGCGTTCATGCCGGTCGGCACCTACGGTACGGTCAAGGGCATGCTGCCGCGCGACGTCGAGGCGATCGGCGCGCAGATCATCCTCGGCAACACCTTCCACCTGTGGCTGCGCCCGGGCACCGAGGTGATCAAGAAGCACGGCGATCTGCACGACTTCATGCAGTGGCACGGGCCGATCCTCACCGACTCCGGCGGCTTCCAGGTGTTCAGCCTGGGCGCGATGCGCAAGATCAAGGAGGAGGGTGTGTACTTCGCCTCGCCGGTGGACGGCGCCAAGGTGTTCATGGGGCCCGAGGAGTCGATGCAGGTGCAGCGCGAGCTGGGCTCGGACATCGTGATGATCTTCGACGAATGCACGCCGTACCCCGCCGACTTCGACACCGCCCGCAAGTCCATGGAGCTGTCGCTGCGCTGGGCGAAGCGCTCGAAGAACGCCCACGAGGGCAACCCCTCGGCGCTGTTCGGCATCGTCCAGGGCGGCATGCACGAGGAGCTGCGCCTGCGCTCGCTGGAAGGCCTGCTGGAGATCGGCTTCGACGGTCTGGCCATCGGCGGCCTGTCGGTGGGCGAGCCCAAGGAGGACATGATCCGCATCCTCGACTTCCTGCCCCCGCAGCTGCCGGCCGACAAGCCGCGCTACCTGATGGGCGTCGGCAAGCCCGAGGATCTGGTCGAGGGCGTGCGCCGCGGCGTCGACATGTTCGACTGCGTGATGCCGACGCGCAACGCGCGCAACGGCCACCTGTTCACCGAGACCGGGGTGATCAAGATCCGCAACGCCGTGCACAAGCAGGACGACGCGCCGCTGGATCCGGCCTGCGACTGCTACACCTGTCGCAATTTCTCCCGCGCCTACCTGCATCATCTGGATAAATGCGGCGAAATGCTGGGTAGCATGCTGAATACCATTCACAACTTGCGACATTATCAGCGCCTGATGGCCGGTTTACGCGATGCCATCGCCCAAGGTACATTGGCCGCCTTTGTCGCCGACTTCTATGCGCGACGCGGCCTGCCGGTTCCGCCGCTGGACTGATTCCACCCTTTTGCAGATCTTGCTACAGGAGTAGTACATGAGCTTTCTGATCGCCGCCGCCCATGCCGCCGACGCCGCTCCGGCCGGAGCCCCGCCGGGTGGCGAGTACATGCAGTTCCTGATGCTGGCCGGCTTCGTGGTCATCTTCTACCTGCTGATCTGGCGTCCCCAGGCCAAGCGCGCCAAGGAGCACAAGAACCTGCTCGCCGGCCTGCAGAAGGGTGACGAGGTGGTGACCTCCGGCGGCATCGCCGGCAAGGTGGTCAAGGTCGCCGACGACTTCGTGGTACTCGAGGTTTCCGACAGCGTCGAGCTGAAGTTCCAGAAGATGGCCATTGCCGCCACCCTGCCCAAGGGCACTCTGAAGGCGATCTGAGTTTTCCTCCTTCCTAAATTCACGGGGCACGCAAGGTGCCCCGTGTTGCAAACGGGCTGTGTCATGCTCAACAAGTATCCCCTGTGGAAATATCTGCTGATCCTCGTGGTGCTCGGGATCGGCTTCATCTATTCCGCGCCCAACCTGTATCCCGACGATCCGGCCATCCAGCTCACCGGCGCCAGCACCGCGCTGAAGATCGAGCAGGCCGATGTCGCCCGCGCCGAGCAGGCGCTCAAGGACGCCGGCATCGCGGTCAAGGCCAGCAGTCTCGGCGACAAGGGTGCGCTGCTGCGCCTGACCCGCCAGGAAGACCAGCTGCCGGCCAAGGACGTGGTGCGCCGCGCCCTCGGCGATGACTACGTGGTGGCGCTGAACCTGGCGCAGACCACCCCCGACTGGCTGCGCAGCCTGGGTGCCAGCCCGATGAAGCTGGGCCTGGACCTCTCCGGTGGCGTGCACTTCCTCCTCGAAGTGGACATGGACAAGGCCGTGGACGCGCGCCTGAAGGTCTACGAGAGCGAGGTGAAGAGCCTGCTGCGCAAGGAGCGCCAGCGCTACCGTTCGCTGCCGCAGCAGGACGGCGCCATCCAGCTCGGCTTCAGCGACGCCGCCGCCGCGGAGCAGGCCGAGCGGGTGATCCGCAAGGACTTCCCGGACTTCGACGTGCAGCGCAGCGAGCGCAACGGCCTGCAGGTGCTGCGCCTGGCGCTGACCCAGACCAAGCTGGCGGAAATCCGCGAGTACTCGATCAAGCAGAACCTCACCACCGTGCGCAACCGGGTCAACGAGCTGGGCGTCGCCGAGCCGCTGGTGCAGCGCCAGGGCGCCAACCGCATCGTCGTCGAGCTGCCGGGCGTGCAGGACACCGCCGAAGCCAAGCGCATCCTCGGCAAGACCGCCAACCTCGAGTTCCGCCTGGCCGCCGAGGCCGACGCCCCGCGCGCCAGCACCGAATCCTTCGACTTCCGCCAGGAGGGTCGTCCGCCGGTCCAGCTCGAACGCAGCGTGATCATCACCGGCGACCAGGTCACCGACGCCCAGGCCAGCTTCGACGAGAACGGCCGGCCGCAGGTCAACATCCGCCTCGACGGCCACGGCGGCGAGCTGATGAACCGCGCCACCCGCAACAACGTCGGCCGCAGCATGGCGGTGGTGTTCATCGAGCAGAAGCCGGTGACCCGCTACGTCAAGCAGATGGTCGACGGTGTGGAGAAGGAAGTGCCGGTTTCCGCCTTCAAGGAGGAGAAGCAGGTGATCAGCCTGGCGACCATCCAGTCGGCGCTCGGCAACAGCTTCCGCATCACCGGCCTCGACGGTCCGGGCGAGTCCTCCGAGCTGGCCCTGCTGCTGCGCGCCGGCGGCCTGGCTGCGCCGATGTACTTCGCCGAGGAACGCACCATCGGCCCGAGCCTGGGCGCCGAGAACATCGAGCTGGGCATCCAGGCGTCGCTGTGGGGCTTCCTGTTCGTCGCCCTGTTCATCGTTGCCATCTACAAGTTCTTCGGCATCCTCGCCACCGTGGCGCTGGGCTTCAACATGGTGGTGCTGCTGGCGCTGATGTCGCTGCTCGGCGCGACCCTGACCCTGCCCGGCATCGCCGGTATCGTGCTGACCATGGGCATGGCGGTGGACGCCAACGTGCTGATCTTCTCGCGTATCCGCGAGGAGATCGCCAACGGCATGGCGATCCAGCGCGCGATCCACGAGGGCTTCGACCGCGCCTTCTCGGCGATTCTCGACGGCAACCTGACCACCCTGCTGGTCGGCGCCATCCTGTTCGCCATGGGTACCGGTCCGATCAAGGGCTTCGCCGTGACCATGTCGCTGGGCATCCTGACCTCCATGTTCACCGCGATCTATGTGACTCGTGCGATGGTCAACGTGCTCTACGGTGGCCGCAATCTCAAGAAGCTGTGGATCTGAGGACTGCCTGAATGAAACGTGTGATTAACTTCATGGGCATCCGGCACGTCGCCTTCGCGCTGACCGTGCTGCTGACCCTGGCTTCGCTGGCCAGTCTGGCGATCAAGGGGCTGAACTTCGGCCTCGACTTTACCGGCGGCACCCTGGTCGAGCTGGCCTACGAGCAGCCGGCGCAGCTCGACAAGGTGCGTGGCCAGCTGCGCGAGGCCGGCTATCCGGATGCGGTGGTGCAGAGCTTCGGCGCCACCACCGACGTGCTGGTGCGCCTGCAGGGCGATGATCCGCTGCTGGGCAACCAGCTGGCGGAAGGCCTGCGCAAGGTCAGTGCCGATACGCCTTTCACCCTCAAGCGCGTCGAGTTCGTCGGCCCGCAGGTGGGCGAGGAGCTGCGCGACCAGGGTGGCCTGGGCATGCTGCTGGCCCTCGGCGGCATCCTGGTCTACGTGGCCTTCCGCTTCCAGTGGAAGTTCGGCTTCGGCGCCATCGTCTCGCTGATCCACGACGTGATCGTCACCCTTGGGGTGTTCAGCTTCTTCGAGATCCCCTTCGACCTGACCGTGCTGGCGGCGGTGCTGGCGATCATCGGCTACTCGCTGAACGACACCATCGTGGTGTTCGACCGCATCCGCGAGAACTTCCGCCTGCTGCGCAAGACCGAACTGATCGACAACATCAACATCTCCACCACGCAGACCCTGCTGCGCACCCTGGCCACCTCGATCTCGACCCTGCTGGCAGTGGTGGCGCTGATGGTGTTCGGCGGCGAGAACCTGTGGGGTTTCTCCCTGGCGCTGCTGATCGGCGTGGGCGCGGGTACCTACTCCTCCGTGTACATCGCCAGCATCTGCCTGATCTGGCTGAAGCTGACCCGCGAGGACCTGATCCCGCCGGTGGTCGAGGACGCGGTCGACGAGCGGCCGTAAGCTGCGCCTCGCCCATGAAGAAAGCGCCCTTGGGCGCTTTTTTCATGTCCGGCTTTCTGTCGGCGATAAAAAACCCGGCACCAGGGCCGGGTTCTTCTGGCGCAGCGCTCTCAGCGCTTGAGCGCCGGCGGCAGGTGCGGCTGGATGGCGGTCAGCACGGCCTTGAAGCATTTGGTGTTGCCGGCGACGATGTGGCCCTTGTCGAGGAACTCGTGGCCGCCGGTGAAGTCGCTGGTCAGGCCGCCGGCTTCCTGCACCAGCAGGGCGCCGGCCGCCATGTCCCACTCGGACAGGCCGAACTCCCAGAAGGCGTCGAAGCGCCCGGCGGCGACGTAGGCCAGGTCCAGGCTGGCGGCGCCGGCGCGGCGGATGCCGGCGGTCTGGCCGACCAGGCTACGGAACATGCCCAGATAGCTGTCCAGGTGGTCGAGCTGGCTGTCGCGGAACGGGAAGCCGGTGCCGAGCAGGGCGCCTTCCAGGCCCTTGCGGTTGCTGACGCGGATGCGCCGGCCGTTGAGCGCCGCGCCGCGGCCGCGGCTGGCGGTGAACTCCTCCTGGCGCACCGGGTCGAGGACCACGGCGTGCTCGACGCGGCCGCGGTACTTGCAGGCGATGCTCACCGCGAAGTGCGGCAGGCCGTGGATGAAGTTGGTGGTGCCGTCCAGCGGGTCGATGACCCACAGGTAGTCGGCGCCGTCGCCCTGGCCCGGCTGCAGCCCGCTTTCCTCGGCGAGGATGCCGTGGTTGGGGTAGGCCTTGCGCAGCACGCTGATGATGGTCTGCTCGGCCGCGCGGTCGACCTCGGTCACGTAGTCCTTGGCGTCCTTCTCGTTGACCGAGAGTGCATCCAGGCGTTCGATCGAGCGGAAGATGAGTTCGCCGGCACTGCGGGCCGCGCGCAGCGCGATATTCAGCATGGGCTGCATGGAGGGGTCACCTGGGCTGTTAAAGAAAGCCGGCCATTCTAGCAGAAAAGCCCTCGCCATGAAGGGCGCGTGGCGCCGGCGGCGACGCTTGGGTAAGATTCGGCTCCTTTTCAGGTTCATGGTGGGAGAGCGAGCGTGCTCGACAGGATTCGCGTGGTGCTGGTCAATACCAGCCATCCGGGCAACATCGGCGGGACGGCGCGGGCCATGAAGAACATGGGTCTGTCGAAACTGGTGCTGGTGCAGCCCGAGGAATTTCCCAGCGGCGAGGCCAACGCACGGGCCTCCGGCGCCACCGACATCCTCGAGGCGGCGGCGGTGGTCGACACGCTGGAGCAGGCGCTGGCCGGCTGCAGCCTGGTGCTCGGCACCAGCGCGCGCGACCGGCGCATTCCCTGGCCGCTGCTCGATCCGCGCGAGTGCGCGCAGAAGAGCCTCGAGCACGTCGAGCTGGGCGGCGAGGTGGCGCTGGTGTTCGGCCGCGAGTACGCCGGGCTGACCAACGAGGAGCTGCAGCGCTGCCAGTACCACGTGCACATCCCCTCCAATCCCGAGTTCAGTTCGCTGAACCTGGCCACCGCGGTGCAGGTGCTGGCCTACGAGGTGCGCATGGACTGGCTGGCCCGCCAGGGGCGGCCGACCAAGGTGGAGAAGCTGGAGACCACCGCCATGCTCGATGCGGTGCCGGTCACCGCCGACGAGCTGGAGCTGTACTATAGGCACCTCGAGGAGACCCTGGTGGCGATCGACTTCCTCGATCCCGAGAAGCCGCGCCACCTGATGGCGCGCCTGCGGCGCCTGTACGGCCGGGCCGGCATCAGCAAGCTGGAAATGAACATCCTGCGCGGTATCCTCACCGAAACCCAGAAGGCGGCCCGCGGCGAGTCGCACAAGCGGAGAAATGACTGATGTTCGAGCGCATGCGAGAAGACATCCAGAGCGTGTTCCATCGCGACCCGGCGGCACGAAACACCCTCGAGGTGCTGGTCTGCTACCCCGGCCTGCACGCCATCTGGCTGCATCGCGTGGCGCACTGGCTGTGGAGCGCCGACTGGAAGCTGCTGGCGCGCTTCGTCTCGCACCTCAGCCGCTGGCTGACCGGCATCGAGATCCATCCGGGGGCGCGGATCGGCCGGCGCTTCTTCATCGATCACGGCATGGGCATCGTCATCGGCGAGACCGCCGAGATCGGCGACGACGTCACCCTCTACCACGGCGTGACCCTGGGCGGCACCAGCTGGAACAAGGGCAAGCGCCATCCGACCCTGGAGGACGGCGTGATCGTCGGCGCCGGGGCGAAGATCCTCGGTCCGTTCACCGTCGGCGCCGGCGCCAAGATCGGCTCCAATGCGGTGGTCACTCGCGCCGTGCCGGCGGGCGCCACCGCGGTGGGCATTCCCGGGCGGATCATCGTCAAGGCCGATGACGAGCAGGAAGCGCGGCGCAAGGCGATGGCCGAGAAGATCGGCTTCGATGCCTACGGCGTCAGCGAGGACATGCCCGATCCGGTGGCGCGCGCCATCGGCCAGCTGCTCGATCACCTGCAGGCGGTCGACGGGCGCCTGGAAGGCATGTGCAAGGCGCTCACCGCGCTGGGCAGCGACTACTGCGCCAAGGAGCTGCCGGCGCTGCGCGACGAGGACTTCGCCGGGGTCAAGCCGGCGGCCGTCGATGCCGCCGGCCAGGCCGAGCCGGCACCGCCGCGGGCGCACGATTGAGGTGCGCGGGCCGGGGAACTGCTATAAGATCCCCGGCTCCGCTATGCGGTCAGGCTATTCCGACTGAAACGCTCGGTCTTTTAGTTGACTGCTTTGCTCGGAAAACTGCATACTCTGCGCACTTTCCGAATCATCGTGGTGCAAGCCCATGCGACTGACCACCAAGGGCCGTTACGCCGTGACAGCCATGCTCGATCTCGCGCTGCATGCGCAGAACGGGCCGGTGTCCCTCGCCGACATTTCCGAGCGCCAGGGCATTTCCCTGTCCTATCTCGAACAGCTGTTCGCCAAGCTGCGGCGCGGCAGTCTGGTCACCAGCGTGCGCGGCCCGGGCGGCGGCTATCAGCTGTCGCGCGACATGGCCAGCATCGACGTGGCCCAGGTCATCGACGCCGTCAACGAGTCGGTCGACGCCACCCGCTGCCAGGGTCTCGGCGGCTGCCACGAAGGCGATACCTGCCTGACCCACCACCTGTGGTGCGGCCTGAGCGACCGGATCCACGAATTCCTCAGCGGCATCAGCCTGGCCGACCTGGTGCGCAACCAGGAAGTGCAGAGCGTCGCGCAGCGCCAGGATCAGCGTTGCCTGCAAGGCAAGGGGATGCCGTCCAGCCCGCTTGAAAAGATCGAAGCGTCCGCCATCGACTGATGCCGCGGTTGCCAGCCTGACAGGAGAGACCTGATGAAATTGCCGATCTACCTGGATTATTCCGCGACCACGCCGGCCGATCCGCGCGTGGCGCAGAAGCTGTGCGAGTGCCTGACCATGGACGGCAACTTCGGCAACCCGGCCTCGCGCTCCCACCTGTTCGGCTGGAAGGCCGAGGAGGCGGTGGAGAACGCCCGCCGCCAGGTGGCCGAACTGGTCAACGCCGACCCGCGCGAGATCGTCTGGACCTCCGGCGCCACCGAGTCCGACAACCTGGCGATCAAGGGTGTCGCGCACTTCTACGCCAGCAAGGGCAAGCACATCGTCACCTCGAAGATCGAGCACAAGGCGGTGCTGGACACCACCCGCCAGCTGGAGCGCGAAGGCTTCGAGGTCACCTACCTGGAGCCGGGCGAGGACGGCATCATCACCCCGGCGATGGTCGAGGCGGCGCTGCGCGACGACACCATCCTGGTCTCGGTGATGCACGTCAACAACGAGATCGGCACCATCAACGACATCGCCGCCATCGGCGAGCTGACCCGCGCCCGCGGCATCCTGTTCCACGTCGACGCGGCGCAGTCCACCGGCAAGGTGGCGATCGACCTGGAAGCGATGAAGGTCGACCTGATGTCCTTCTCCGCGCACAAGACCTACGGTCCCAAGGGCATCGGCGCGCTCTACGTGCGCCGCAAGCCGCGCGTGCGCCTCGAGGCGCAGATGCACGGCGGCGGTCACGAGCGCGGCATGCGCTCGGGCACCCTGGCCACCCACCAGATCGTCGGCATGGGCGAGGCCTTCCGCATCGCCAAGGAAGAGATGGCCGCCGAGAACGGGCGCATCAAGGCGCTGGCCGAGCGTTTCCTGGCCCACCTGGAAGGCATGGAAGAGGTCTATCTGAACGGCTGCCGCGAGCAGCGCGTGCCGCACAACCTCAACCTGAGCTTCAACTACGTCGAGGGCGAGTCGCTGATCATGGCGCTCAAGGACCTCGCCGTGTCCTCCGGCTCGGCCTGCACCTCGGCCTCCCTGGAGCCGTCCTACGTGCTGCGCGCCCTGGGCCGCAACGACGAACTGGCGCACAGCTCGATCCGCTTCACCTTCGGCCGCTTCACCACCGAGGCGGAAGTCGACTACGCCGCCGCCAAGGTGCGCGAGGCGGTGACCAAGCTGCGCGAGCTGTCGCCGCTGTGGGACATGTTCAAAGAAGGCGTCGACCTGTCCAAGGTCGAGTGGCAGGCGCACTGACGCCGTACCGATTCAGCGAGGAATACCGCCATGGCATACAGCGACAAGGTCATCGACCACTACGAAAACCCGCGCAACGTCGGCAAGATGGACGCGGAAGACCCGGACGTCGGCACCGGCATGGTCGGCGCCCCGGCCTGCGGCGACGTGATGCGCCTGCAGATCAAGGTCAACGACGAGGGCGTCATCGAGGACGCCAAGTTCAAGACCTACGGCTGCGGCTCGGCGATCGCCTCCAGCTCCCTGGCCACCGAGTGGATGAAGGGCAAGACCCTGGACGAGGCCGAAAGCATCAAGAACACCCAGCTGGCCGAGGAACTGGCCCTGCCGCCGGTGAAGATCCACTGCTCGGTGCTCGCCGAGGACGCCATCAAGGCGGCCGTGCGTGACTACAAGCAGAAGAAAGGCCTGATCTGAGGAGCACGTCCATGGCCATCAGCATGACCGAAGCCGCCGCACAACACGTTCGCCGCTCGCTGGAAGGGCGGGGCAAGGGTGAGGGCATCCGTCTCGGGGTGCGCACCACCGGCTGCTCCGGTCTGGCCTACGTGCTGGAGTTCGTCGATGAGCAGGCATCCGAGGACCTGGTGTTCGAGAGCTTCGGGGTCAAGGTGTTCATCGACCCGAAGAGCCTGTCCTACCTGGACGGCACCGAACTCGACTTCACCCGCGAGGGGCTGAACGAAGGCTTCAAGTTCAACAACCCCAACGTGCGCAGCGAGTGCGGCTGCGGCGAAAGCTTCAACGTCTGAGGCCTGCCGTGAGCACCTGCCACTTCGCCCTGTTCGACCTGCAGCCGGCCTTCGTCCTCGATCTCGACCAGCTCGCGGTGCGCTACCGCGAGCTGGCCCACGAGACCCATCCGGACCGCTTCGCCGATGCTCCGGCGCGCGAACAGCGCCAGGCGCTGGAGCGTGCCGCGCAGCTCAACGACGCCTACCAGACGCTGAAGAGCCCGAGCCGGCGCGCCCGCTACCTGCTCGGCCTGCGCGGCGAACAGGTGCCGCTGGAGGCCACCGTGCAGGATCCGGCGTTCCTCCTGCAGCAGATGCAGCTGCGCGAGGAGCTGGAGGAGCTGCAGGACAGCGCCGACCTGGCCGGGGTGGCCGCCTTCAAGCGCCGTCTCAAGGCTGCCCAGGCCGAGCTGGAACAGGGCTTCACCGCCTGCTGGGACGATCCCGCCGAACGCGAGCAGGCCGAGCGCCTGATGCGCCGCATGCAGTTCCTCGACAAGCTGGCCCTCGAGGTCCGCGAGCTGGAAGAGCGCCTCGACGATTAACCCGCGCCTCCTGCGAGGGAGGTGCCTGATAACGCGAAGACCATGGCCCTACTGCAGATTGCCGAACCGGGACAGAGCCCCCAGCCGCACCAGCGTCGCCTGGCGGTGGGCATCGACCTCGGCACCACCAATTCCCTGGTCGCTGCCGTGCGCAGCGGCCGTACCGCACCGCTGCCGGATGCGCAGGGGCGGGTCATCCTGCCTTCCGCGGTGCGCTACCTGGCCGAAGGCATCGAGGTCGGCCATGCCGCCGTCGCTGCCGCCGCCGGCGATCCGCTGAACAGCGTCATCTCGGTCAAGCGCCTGATGGGGCGCGGCCTGGCCGACGTCAAGCAGCTCGGCCAGCAGTTGCCCTACCGCTTCGTCGCCGGCGACTCGCAGATGCCGTTCATCGACACCGTGCAGGGGCCAAAGAGCCCGGTGGAGGTCTCCGCCGACATCCTGCGCGCCCTGCGCGAGCGCGCCGAGGCCACCCTCGGCGGCGAGCTGGTCGGCGCGGTGATCACCGTGCCGGCCTACTTCGACGACGCCCAGCGCCAGGCCACCAAAGACGCCGCGCGCCTGGCCGGCCTCAACGTGCTGCGTCTGCTCAACGAGCCGACCGCCGCGGCGGTGGCCTACGGCCTGGACAAGGGCGCCGAGGGCGTGATCGCCATCTACGACCTGGGTGGCGGCACCTTCGACATCTCCATCCTGCGCCTGACCCGCGGCGTGTTCGAGGTGCTGGCCACCGGCGGCGACAGCGCCCTCGGCGGCGACGACTTCGACCACGCCATCGCCGGTTGGATCATCGAGCAGGCCGGGCTGTCCGCCGACCTCGATCCGGGCGCCCAGCGCCACCTGCTGCAGGTCGCCTGCGCCGCCAAGGAAGCGCTGACCGATGCCGGGGAAGTGACCGTCAGTCACGGCGACTGGTCCGGCACGCTGAGCCGCGCGCAGTTCGACGCGCTGATCGAGCCGCTGCTGGCGCGCAGCCTCAAGGCCTGCCGCCGCGCGGTGCGCGACGCCGGCATCGAGCTGGACGAGGTCGAGGCGGTGGTCATGGTCGGCGGCTCGACCCGCGTGCCGCGCGTGCGCGAGGCGGTGGGCGAGCTGTTCGGCCGCACCCCGCTGACCGACATCGACCCCGACGAGGTGGTGGCCATCGGCGCCGCCATCCAGGCCGACACCCTGGCTGGCAACAAGCAGGGCGAGGAACTGCTGCTGCTCGACGTCATCCCGCTGTCGCTGGGTCTGGAGACCATGGGCGGGCTGATGGAGAAGGTGATCGCGCGCAACACCACCATCCCGGTGGCGCGCGGCCAGGAGTTCACCACCTACAAGGATGGCCAGACGGCCATGATGATCCATGTGTTGCAGGGCGAGCGCGAGCTGGTCAGCGACTGCCGTTCGCTGGCGCGCTTCGAGCTGCGCGGCATCCCGCCGATGGTCGCCGGCGCGGCGAAGATCCGCGTGACCTTCCAGGTCGACGCCGACGGCCTGCTCAGCGTATCCGCCCGCGAGCTGAGCTCCGGCGTCGAGGCGAGCATCCAGGTCAAGCCGTCCTACGGTCTCAGCGACACCGAGATCGCCCGCATGCTGCAGGACTCCTTCGCCCACGCCGGCGAAGACAAGGCCGCCCGCGCCCTGCGCGAGCAGCAGGTCGAGGCCGAGCGCCTGCTCGAGGCCGTGCAGGCGGCGCTGGCCGCCGACGGCGAGCGCCTGCTGGAGGCCGACGAGCGCACCATGATTGACCACGAAATGCAGGTCCTGCGCGAACTGGCAGCCAGCAGCGATACCGCTGCCATCGAGCGCCAGGTGCGCCGCCTGTCCCAGGTCACCGACGCCTTCGCCGCCCGGCGCATGGACGCCAGCGTCAAGGCCGCCCTGGCCGGTCGCCAGCTCAACGAAATCGAGGAATAAGCCATGCCGCAGATCGTCTTTCTGCCCAACGCCGAGCATTGCCCGGAGGGCGCGGTGGTCGAGGCCAAGACCGGCGAGACCATCATCGAGGCCGCGCTGCGCAACGACATCGACATCGTGCACGCCTGCGAGATGTCCTGCGCCTGCACCACCTGCCACGTGATCGTGCGCGAGGGCTTCAATTCGCTGGAGCCGTCCGACGAACTGGAGGACGACATGCTCGACAAGGCCTGGGGGTTGGAGCCTGAGTCGCGGCTGTCCTGCCAGGCGCGGGTCGGCAAGGAGGATCTGGTGGTGGAGATTCCCAAGTACACCATCAACCAGGTCAACGAGAGCCACTGACTGCGGAGCCGCCCCATGAGCCTGAAATGGACCGATGTGCTGGAGATCGCCATCCAGCTGGCCGACAGCAAGCCGGAGGTCGATCCGCGCTACGTCAACTTCGTCGACCTGCACAGCTGGGTGATGGCCCTGCCGGAGTTCGCCGACGATCCCCTGCGCGGCGGCGAGAAGGTGCTGGAGGCCATCCAGGCGGCCTGGATCGAAGAGGCCGAGTAAGCGCCGGGCTCCAGGCGGCAGGGTGGAAAACGCGCACCGCGATTTTCCACCGCTGCCCCCGCGCAGGGGCACCACCCGGCGCGCCGGTACGCATTTCACAGCAACCCGCGTATAATCCGCGGGTTTCGTTTATCGGACTTCCTGCGCGCTGCCTCGCCTGCCGATGGCGGCGCGCTCCGGTTTAACCGTCAACCCTGCCTTCCGGAGTTATTCCATGGCCCTGCAACGCACCTTCTCCATCATCAAGCCCGATGCCGTCGCCAAGAACGTGATCGGCGAAATCACCACCCGTTTCGAGAAGGCCGGCCTGCGCGTCGTCGCTTCCAAGATGGTCCAGCTGTCCGAGCGCGAAGCCGCCGGCTTCTACGCCGAGCACAGCGAGCGCGGCTTCTTCAAGGATCTGGTCGCCTTCATGACCTCCGGTCCGGTCATCGTCCAGGTGCTGGAAGGCGAGAACGCCGTCGCCAAGAACCGCGAGCTGATGGGCGCCACCAACCCGAAGGAAGCCGCTGCCGGCACCATCCGCGCCGACTTCGCCGTCTCCATCGACGAGAACGCCGTGCACGGTTCCGACTCCGAGGCCTCCGCTGCCCGCGAGATCGCCTACTTCTTCTCCGCTACCGAGCTGTGCAACCGCATCCGCTAAGCGCGGAACGGTGAGGGTGAATCCATGACTGCAACGACTGGCAAGGTTAACCTGCTGGGGCTGACCCAGCCGCAGCTGGAACGGTTCTTCGAGTCCATCGGCGAGAAGCGCTTCCGGGCCGGCCAGGTGATGAAATGGATTCACCACTTTGGCGCCGAAGACTTCGACGCCATGACCAATCTCGGCAAGGCCCTGCGCGAAAAGCTCAAGGCCTGTGCCGAGATCCGCGGTCCCGAGATCGTCAGCGAGGACATCTCCAGCGACGGCACCCGCAAGTGGGTGGTGCGCGTGGCGTCCGGCAGTTGCGTCGAGACCGTGTACATCCCGCAGGGCGGCCGCGGCACCCTGTGCGTGTCCTCGCAGGCCGGCTGCGCGCTGGACTGCAGCTTCTGCTCGACCGGCAAGCAGGGTTTCAACAGCGACCTGACCAGCGCCGAGATCATCGGCCAGGTGTGGATCGCCAACAAGTCGTTCGGCACCGTGCCGGCCAAGATCGACCGCGCCATCACCAACGTGGTGATGATGGGTATGGGCGAGCCGCTGCTGAACTTCGACAACGCGGTCGCCGCCATGCAGATCATGATGGACGACCTCGGCTACGGCATCTCCAAGCGCAAGGTGACCCTGTCCACCTCGGGCGTCGCGCCGATGATCGACGAGCTGGCCAAGGTGATCGACGTGTCCCTGGCGCTGTCGCTGCACGCGCCCAACGACGAGCTGCGCAACCAGCTGGTGCCGATCAACAAGAAGTACCCGCTGGCCGTGGTGCTGGACGCCTGCAAGCGCTACATCTCCGGCCTCGGCGAGAAGCGCGTGCTCACCGTCGAGTACACCCTGCTCAAGGACGTCAACGACCAGCCCGAGCATGCGGCGCAGATGATCGCGCTGCTCAAGGATTTTCCTTGCAAGATCAACCTGATTCCGTTTAATCCGTTCCCCCATTCCGGTTACGAGCGGCCGAGCAACAATGCCATCCGCCGCTTCCAGGACCTGCTGCACCACGCCGGGCACAACGTCACCGTGCGCACCACCCGCGGCGACGACATCGATGCTGCCTGCGGTCAGCTGGTCGGCCAGGTGCAGGATCGCACCCGGCGCAGCGAGCGCTACATCGCGGTGCGCCAGCTGGAGAGCGAAGGCGACCAGCCCCGTTCCGTCGCACCGGGAAACTGACGAGGGAGTTCGTGCATGATGCTGTTGCGTACCACGATGGTCCTGCTGCTCGGCGGCCTGCTGACCGCCTGCGTGTCGACGGGGCATCAGGACCCGCTGAAGACCGCCGAGGGTCGTGAGGCGGCGCGCGATGCCTATGTCAAGCTGGGCATCGGCTACCTGCAGAAGGGCAATACCGAGCAGGCCAAGGTGCCGCTCAAGCAGGCGCTGGAGCTGGACGCCTCCAATGCCGACGCCCACGCCGCGCTGGCCCTGGTGTTCCAGACTGAGATGGAGCCCACGCTGGCCGACGAGCATTACCGCAAGGCGCTGTCGGCGCGCCGCGATGCGCGCATCCTCAACAATTACGGCAGCTTCCTGTTCGAGCAGCAGCGCTACCAGGACGCCTACGCGCGCTTCCAGGAGGCCGCGGAGGACAACCTCTATCCGGAGCGCTCGCGGGTCTACGAGAACCTCGGCCTGACCTCGCTGCGGCTCGGCCAGCGCCCGCAGGCGTTGCAGCACTTCGAGAAGTCGCTGCGCCTGAACCGCAACCAGCCGCGCGTGCTGCTGGAGATGGCCCAGCTGTCGTTCGAGGACCGCCAGTACGTGCCGGCGCGCGGCTACTACGAGCGCTACCTGGCCCTCAAGGGGCCGCAGGACGCCCGCAGCCTGCTGCTCGGCATCCGCCTGGCCAAGGTCTTCGAGGATCGCGACCGCGCTTCCAACTACGCCATGCAGCTGCGTCGCCTGTACCCGGGCACCGCTGAATACCGGCAATATCTCGCGGAGCAACAATGACCATGTCGCACATCGAAGCGGTGGGCGCGTCCTCGCGCAGCAATCCTGGCGAAATCCTCCGCCAGGCGCGGGAGGAGAAGGGCTGGCAGCTGGCCGAGGTGGCCGCCCAGCTCAACCTGACCGCTCATTCCCTGGCCCAGCTGGAAGCCGGCGAGTTCGACCGCCTGCCCGGGCACACCTTCGCCCGTGGCTACGTGCGGGCCTATGCCAAGCTGCTCGGCCTCGACCAGGCCGAACTGGTCGGCATCTTCGACCACTACACTGGCACCGACGCCACCGGCAGCACCGTGCACAGCCTCGGCCATGTGCCCGAGCCGCTGCGCCTGTCGCGCACCGTGCTGCGCCTGGCCAGCGCCGTGCTGCTACTGCTGCTGCTGGTGCTCGGCTACTTCTGGTGGCAGGAGCGTCCGGAGCGTCTGGCCGACCTCGGCGCGCTCGGCCTCAAGCACATCGAGGTGGAGAGCGCCGACGGCACCACCGAGCTGCACCCGCTCGACGAACCCGAAGACCAGGCGGTGGCCGAGGCCCTGCAGGGCGAGCCGACGCTGGCGCCGATCCCGGCCGAGGCCGGCGGTGAGGGTGCCGAGCCAGCCGCCGCCGATCCGGCGGCTCTGGCCCTGCCGGCGACCCCGCCCGCCCTGACGGCGACTCCGCCGGCCCCG
>NZ_SSTC01000008.1 GCF_004801855.1 Pseudomonas sp. A-1
CGCCGGCAGCACGGCGCTCTCCCCGGCCACCGCCAGCGGCGCCAGCCACTGCGCCAGCGCCGCACTGCCCGCCAGTGCCGCGCCGCCGCCGAGCAGGTAGCCGAGCGCCGAGCGATGCAGCCCGCTGCGATCGGCGCGGCCGTCCTTGAGATCGGCGACGCCCAGCCAGCAGGCGTGGCGGGCGCGGGTCAGTGCCACATAGAGCAGGCGCAGCTCCTCGCCGAGGCGCTCGCGGTCGGCGCGCTCGACGGTCTCGTCATCGGGATCGAGCACCAGGCTACGCCGCTCGCCGTCGTGGACCGCCAGCGGCTTGCCGCCTTCCGCCGGGCGGAAGGCGCAGATGAACGGCAGGAACACCAGCGGGTACTCGAGGCCCTTGGACTTGTGGATGGTCACCACGCGCACCAGCGCGGCGTCGCTCTCCAGGCGCAGCACCTGCTCCTCGGCGGCCTGGATCTCGCCGACCAGCAGCTCGGACAGGTGGCGGATCAGCGCCTGCTCGCCGTCCAGCTCGGCGGCGGCCTGCTGGAGCAGCTCGGCCAGGTGCAGCAGGTTGGTCAGCGCGCGCTCGCCGTCGGCGCGGGCCATCAGTCGCTGCGGCAGGGCGAAGTCGTGGAGCAGCTGGCGCAGCATGGGCAGCACGCCCTGGCGCTGCCAGCGCTGGCGGTAGCCGCGGAACTGCATGACCCGCCGCTCCCAGATGCGCTCGTCCTGGTTGAGCTGCTCCAGCTCGCCCAGCGCGAGGCCCAGGGTGCGGCTGGCCAGCGCGGCGCGCAGCGGGCGGTCGACATCCGGCTCGGCGCAGGCGCGCAGCCACAGCAGCAGATCGCGGGCCTCCTGGCTGGCGAACACCGAGTCCTTGTCGGACAGGTAGACGCTGCGCACGCCGCGCCGGTACAGCTGGTCGCGGATCGCCTCGGCCTCCTTGCGGTCGCGCACCAGCACGGCGATGTCGCTGGGCGCGAGGGCGTCGAAACCGTCCGCCTTGGCGAAGCCGGCCTGGCCCTGCTGGCCGAGGCCCAGCAGACGGACGATCTCGCTGGCCGCGCGCGCGGCCATCTCGGCGCGATAGGTGGTGGCGGACAGCGGCTCGTCGCCGGCCAGCTGCCAGAGGGTCAGCGCCGGCGGCGTCTGCCCCTCGACCTGCCAGACCTCCCGGCGGCCGCTGGCGCGCACCGCATGGAAGGGCAGCGGATTGCCGTCCGTGCCGCCAGCCTCGCGGAACAGGAAGGCGCCGCGGCCCTCCGCGCGCCGCTCGGCCAGCTCGAACACCCGGTTGACCGCATCGACCAGCACCTGGCTGGAGCGGAAGTTGGTGTCCAGATTCTCGTGACGGCCTGCGGTGGCTCTACGGGCGCGCAGGTAAGTGTGGATGTCGGCGCCGCGGAAGGCGTAGATCGCCTGCTTGGGATCGCCGATCAGGAACAGTCCGGTGGCCTGATCGTCGCTCTCGACGCGGTAGATGGCATCGAAGATGCGGTACTGCAGCGGGTCGGTGTCCTGGAATTCGTCGATCAGCGCCACCGGAAACTGCTTGCGGATCACCCCGGCCAGCCGCACGCCGTTGTCGCCCTGCAGGGCGGCGTCGAGGCGGGCGAGCATGTCGTCGAAGCCCATCTCGGCGCGGCGGCGCTTCTCCTGGTCGAAGCGCCGGCCGATCCAGGCGGCGGCGTGGCGCAGCGCCGGCTCGGCCGGATCGGCGAGCGCCTGCAGGCGCTGCTCGAGGGTCTCCATGTCCTGCAGGGCCTCGCGCACCGCCGCGCTCAGCGTGAGTTCGACACCCTTCTTGCAGGCATCGCGCAGGCCGTCGAGCTTGAAGCGCTTGAAGTGGTCGTCCTTGAACGACAGCTCGCCATCCCCCTCGCACCAGGCGCGGAGCATCGCCAGGCGCGGCTCGAAAGTCTTGGCGCCGAGCTTGGTGCCGTTGAACTGACCGGCCGCACTGGCCTCGCGATAGAACGTGTCAAGCGCGCAGATCCAGCCCTGCCACGGCTGCCTGATGCGCTCCAGCCCGGCCTGCCGGGCAGCCAGCGCCGCCTCAAGCAGCGCGCCCAGCGTCTCCGCCGGCGCGGCGGCCGCCTCGCCCAGCAGCGGGCGCAGCCTGCCGAGCAGCGTGTCCGGATGCTGCCAGTGGTTGATCACCCAGCCCAGCGCGACGCCGTCCAGCGGGTAGCACTGCTGGCGCCAGTAGTCGCGCACCACCTCGGCCATCAGCTCGCCGTGGTCGGTCTCCAGGGTCTGGGTGAACAGGCTGCCGCTGTCGAAGGCGTGCTCGCGCAGCATGCGCTGGCACCAGCCGTGGATGGTGGAGACCGCGGCCTCGTCCATCCACTGCGCGGCGATGTCCAGCCGGCGGGCGCAGGCCGGCCACTGCCCGGGCGGAAAATCGCCGCGCAGCTGCTGCAGCAGGTCGTCGCCCGCCTCCTCCGCGCGGAACACCCGGGCGGCCTGCACCAGCCGGGCGCGGATGCGCTCGCGCAGCTCGCGGGTGGCGGCGTCGGTGAAGGTCACCACGAGGATTTCCGGCGGCAGCAGTTCGCGGCCGAAGCCGGTTTCGCCCTCGCCGTGGCCGAGCACCAGGCGCAGGTACAGGGCGGAGATGGTGAAGGTCTTGCCGGTGCCGGCACTGGCCTCGATCAGCCGGCTGCCGCGCAACGGGAAACGCAGCGCCAGCGGGCGCTGGTCGTGGGTGATCGGGCTCATGCGTCGGCCCCCTCCTTGAGTTCTTCGATTTCCGCCTGCAGCAGCGCCTGGTAGAGGTCCTGGCTCCAGGCCTGGAAGTCGCCGTCGGCGGTGAGCGCGGCGAAGTCCGGGTACTGGCGCGCCAGGCTGGCGCTCTTCTCGACCTCGCCGGTGCGCTGGTAGCCGCCCTCGTAGGTTTCGCAGGCCGCCCTGGCCGCCTTCTCCTCGTCCCCGGCCGACAGCCAGGCGATGGCGGTATCGAGCGCCACCGGCAGCGGCGCATTCAGGCCGGCCGCGTAGCCTTCCAGCCAGCCGCGCAGGATGCCCCGGGCCCGCTCGGGCTCGACGGGGGCCAGCCGCAGGCTGAGATCCTCGCCGACCAGCAGGCTGGTCAGGCGCAGCCCGCAGGCCGCCGCGGCGACGTGCGCGACCCAGGCGCCGAGCAGACGCCGCCACTTCAGCGCCTTGCCCTTCTTGTCCTTCAGCGCCCCCGGCTGCAGCTCGATGCGCGCCAGCTCGCCGTCCGCGCCGCGCGTGCGCAGGCCGCCGAGCCAGCCGTCCAGCTCGACGCCGGCATGCTCGAACTGCAGCGCCCTGGGCGACTGCAGCCGCTCGGGCCACAGGGCGCACAGCGCCCGATAGCGCTGTACCTGCGCCGGCAACGGCGCCAGCACCTGCTCGCGCAGGCGCTCGCCGAAGCCGGCCAGCGGCAGCTGGCCGCTGCGCTGCAGGCGCAGGGCGGTGGCCTGCAGCGCCGGCTCGACCTGCCCGGCGCCCTCCTCCAGCGCCAGGCTGGCGGCGCCGAGCAGCGTCTGGCGCAGTTGGTACAGCTGCAGGCCGTCGAGGCCGAAGGGTTCCTCGTCGAGCTGCGCCCTGGCCTCCTCGTCGAGATGCACCTTGAGGCGCTGGGTGAAGAAGTGCCGGACCGGGTCGCGCAGGAAGCCCTGCAGGGTTTCCAGGCCGAGCGGCGCGTCGGCCTGGAACGGCGGCAGCGCCTGCCCCGCCGCCTCCGTGCCAGCCGGACGATGCAGCGCGGCCCACTCGCGGGCGTAGCTGAACAGTGCCGGATCGGCCTCGGCGAAGTAGTCGCGGCTGAACGGCTGCAGCGGGTGCACGGTGGTCAGCGCGCCCAGCAGGTCGCCGCCGCCGGCCAGACGCCAGCCGCTGGCCAGATGGTCGCGCAGCTGGCCGACCAGCACCGAGGCCGGGCGCTCGCTGTTGTCGCGGATGCTGCGCCCCACCCAACTGACGTACAGCTGCTCGCGGGCGGCGAGCAGCGCCTCCAGCAGCAGGTAGCGGTCGTCCTCGCGGCGCGAGCGATCACCGGGGCGGTAGTCGCCGGCCATCAGGTCGAAGTCCAGCGGCGTGGCGCTGCGCGGGTAGTCGCCGTCCTGCATGCCGAGCAGGCAGACCAGGCGGAACGGGATGGCGCGCATCGGCATCAGGGTGCAGAAGTTCACCGCGCCGGCCAGGAAGCGCTGGCTGAGGCGGCCCTGGTCCAGCGCGCCGAGCCAGGCCTCGCGCGCCACGGTCAGCGGCAGCGGCTCTATCAGCCCGACGCCGGCGCACAGCGCCAGCCAGTCGTCCAGCGCCTCGCCCAGCTGGCCGAGCAGGGTCTCGTCGCGCTCGCTCTGCGCGCAGAAAAAGCCCGCGAGCAGGCCGCGCAGGATCGCGCCCCACTGCTGCGCCGCAGCCGGCTTGGCCAGCCGCCGGTGCAGGGTGTCGATGGCGTCGAGCAGGGCGACCAGCGGGCCGATCAGCGCGGCGTCCAGACCGCCGATCTCGTCATAGGGCTCGATGCCGGCATAGGCCGCACCGCGCCCCACGGCGTAGCCGAGCAGCATGCGGCGCAGGCCGAAGCGCCAGGTGTTCTGCTCCAGGCCTTCCGGCAGGCCGAGCGCGGCGCGGCGCTCGGCGTCCAGCCCCCAGCGGATGCCGGCGCCCTCGATCCAGCGGTGCAGGGTCGGCAGCTCGCCCTCGTCGATGCCGAAACGCGCGCGCAGCGCCGGCACGTCGAGCAGGTCGAGCACCTCGCTGACGGTCAGTCGCCCCTCCGGCAGTTTCAGCAGGTGTTCGACGGCGATCAGCAGCGGCTCGCAGCCGCGCTGGCCCTGGTCGGCCAGGGTGAAGGGAATCCAGCGCGGATCGTCCTGGGCGTACTGGCCGAACACCGCCTGGATGTGCGGCGCGTAGGCGTTGACGTCGGGGACCATGACGATGATCTCGCGCGGGCGCAGGGTCGGGTCGGCGGAGAAGCGCGCCAGCAACTGGTCGTGGAGGATCTCCACCTCGCGCTGGGCGCTGTGGGCGATGTGGAAACGCAGCGAGCGGTCCCGGGCCGGATCGAGCGGCGGCCAGGCGGTGCGGGTTTCGCCAAGGGGGCGCAGCTCGAGGATGTCGTCCTGCAGCTGGCCGAGCAGGTGGCCGGTGTCGCCCGGCGCGAACAGGTCGACCCGCTGTCCCAGCGCGGCGAAGCGCTCGCGGTAGTGCTCGGGGTCGTCGTGCATGTCGAGCAGGTTGATGTAGTCGCGGCCCTGCTTGCCCCAGGCGGCCAGCAGCGGGTGGGCGTGCTGGTGCAGCTCGTCGGCGGACAGCCCCGCCGCCATGCCGGCCTTGCGCGCATGGCGGCGGTACTGGTGGCGCAGCAGGTCCTGGTCGGGAACGATGTCGCCCCAGTGGTGCCGGCAGGGGTTGTGCACGCAGAGCAGCACCTGGCTGAAGCGCGCCAGCGCGGCCAGCGCCTCGAGGGTCTGCGCCGGCAGCGAGGAGATGCCGAACACGACCACCCGGCGCGGCAGGCCGCGCGGCCGCCGCTCGACGCTGCGCAGGCGCTCGACGAAGCGCGGATGCACCCCGGCGCGGCTTTCCGCCAGTTGCTCGTCACCGACGTCGGCGAGCAGCGCGCGCCACAGCGCCGGCTGCCAGAGCGCCGCCTCGTCCAGCGCCTTCATGCCGCCGCGCGAGGTGCGCAACCGGTCGCGGCCGGCGGCCCAGTCGGCCAGCCAGTCGGCGCGGTACACCTGGTACTGGTCGAACAGGTCGGCCAGGCGCTCGGCCAGCTGGTGGCGCTTGCGCAGGTCGCCGTCGTCCTCGAGGAAGCGGCGCAGCGGGGCGAAGACCTCGCCATCCAGCAGGCCGGGCAGCAGACGCATCAGCCGCCAGGTCATCGGCGCCTTGTCCAGCGGCGACTCGCGCGGAATGGCGTCGCCGCCGAGCACCGCCCGGTAGCTCTGCCAGAGGAAGCGCGCCGGCAGCTCGACCTGCACGGCGGCGGCGATGCCGCAGCCCTGTTGCTCGGCCAGCGCCAGCTTCAGCCACTGGGCGATGCCGTTGCTCTGCACCAGCACCACCTCGTTCTCCAGCGGCGCCAGCGGATAACGCTGCATCCACGCCACCGCCAGCTCGCGCAGCTCCTCCAGGCGGTTGCCGTGCACCACCATCAGCCCCGGCGTCAGCTCGTTGTCCTGCATGTCCTGCTCCCTCGACCGACAGAACGCGCATTGTGCCACCGGGGTGCGACAAAGGGTGTCGCGGAGCGAGCCGCTAACTTTTCAATTCATCATCAGACAGTTGTTGTAGAGGCAAGTAGCTCTGTATCAGGAAATCCGGTGGCCACGATAGCACCATCGTTACCGATGAATAACTCAACCCCAGGCAAGGTCTGAAGGTCGACAGGGCTATATCGAGTCGATAGAAAGTGCAGGCGCTGGTTACTCGAGCCCAACAGCAGTGAACCATCCAGACGCTCCTCTTGCCGATAGCGGCCGGCAACCAGCAAATCGACCTGTGCAAGCAGGCGCTGCGCGTCATGGCTGGTCAGTTCGGCAAGATCGTAGCCAGTGAACACCACCACCGAGAGTCCTTTCCGGCGTACACGTTCGGCGATGGCTGCGAGGGCGCGTGCCTGAGCGAAAGGCTCGCCACCAGTGAACGTCACCCCCTCTATGCCCTCGACAGCCAGAATCTCGTCGGCCAGCGCCGCGACCTCTCGCAGCTCGCGGCGCACAAAGGGCCAGGTATCCGGATTCCAGCAACCGGGACAGGCCAGCGTGCAACCCTGGGTCCAGAGGACAAAACGCTCCCCCGGACCATTCGCGGAGCTGCGGCTGAGCGTACGGGCCAGGTTCACGTGCATCAGTAAGTCCGCTTCACCAGAACCAGACGAATTACATCCTTTTCGCGAGACTCCTTCACCTGGTAGCCCAGCTTGCGGGCCTTTTCGTGCACCGCCGTGCGTTGGGCCTCCACGAGTCTCTGACGCTCCTCCTCCAGGCGGCGGCGCTCCTCGGCAGCCAGGCGTTCCAGCTTGGCTGTCATGTGGCGCTGGTAGCTCACACCAACACGGGCCAGCCATTGCTGTCCATAAAGCGAGGAGTCGTCGCTCAAGATCGCTTTGTAACCCGTTGTGGTACGGAGAAAACCGACATCATTGTATGCATCGCCAGTGTTTTCCTTGCGGAGAACAATGTTTGCCCGAAGCCCCTTTTGCCAGCCTCGCAACACCACGGGATCCGCTGCACGCTCAATATCGGCTGCCGAGAGGCCTTGATCGATGATGCTGGCAATCAGGCACTCCTCATCCATCATGGGGGTCATCAGGGTGATGTAGGCGCTCATGACTTTCTCCCGAGGCTCTGGCTGCGGAGTGTCGTGACTCGAGCCTCAGGGGTATCGGATTTGCGTTCCAAGGTTGCCCGGCCTGGCGCGAGCCCTTCGAGAATCCGCTCCAGATCCTTCAGGCAGGCGTCGCCGGTGAACCCTTCTGCGTCGGCGGAGATCCGACCCTGTGCGTCGATTTCGATGGTGATGCGTTGTTCCTTCATGCGAATTCTCCGGCCACCAGGCGAGCATTGAGACGGACCGCGGCCTTCTCACCCTCCAACAGATCGTCCCATCGGTCGATCACGAGATAGCGCTCCTTCTTGCATGTGCGCAAAGTGCCCACTTCGGGTAATGCCTCGGCAGGAGGCGTACCCGACGTCGACGTCCTGCGCGCGGACGCTTCGGGTACGAAGCGCGCTTTAGAAGCTTTCTCGACGGGGAGCGGCTGAGACTTCCTCTTGAACTCGAAAGCTTCACTGGCGATCTTTTCCTGGCTGGCGATCTCACTGCGCGACCGGTTGATCTGCTTGTCCAGTTGCTGCTGCTCATCCCCGAGCCGTTTCTGGCGAGCCTGCATGTCCTTGCGCTCCTGGCTGGCCGCTGCATCCGGCTTGGCCAGTTGCTCCTTCAGGAGAGCGAGCGCTTCACGTACCTCCTGAAAGCGTCGCTCACGCTCGGCCAGTGCCGGGCGCAGACCAGCCAGCCTGTTCCTGGCCTCGGCCGTTCTTGATTCCCAGGCTTTTTGCTGGCGATCCTTTTCGTCGTCTTCTTCGGCCTGGCGCTCTGTCTTCTCAAGGTCGCCGCAGAGCTTGCCGAGCTGCGTTTCCAGCTCGGCAAGCCGCACGAGCAAGTCGCCTGCCGCCAGTCCCTCGAGGGATGGTTTTTTCTGCCCGAGAACCGCGAGTTGGCGAGCCAATGATTCCTGTGTCCGCGAGAACCCCAGCATGGACCCCAGGAGCCGAGCAAAGGTATTGCCAAGACGACTGCGCTGATGCTCGGCAGCCTCCAGTTGCCTGCGTGCCTGGCCGAGGCGCTCGACATAGCTCTCGTCGAGCCTGCGCCAGTCGCGCACCAGTGGATCCTCCTCCGAACCTGCGGGCAGGCGAGGCGGCCGCACGCTCCAGGTGTAGCGAGCCTGCAGGGCCAGAGGCTGTACCGCAGGCCATAACGATGGCTGAATATTATCCATGTCTCGCAGGTTCTCAGCCTGGAACTCTCCGACTGGCATCTTCTGCTCGGGCACCAGAGGAGCGGCCGATGGGCTGCCGTCTAGCCAGAGACGTTTTTCCGCAAGCTCTCGATCACCAAGGCAAATACCCGTGGTGAAACGCCAAGCCGGCTCGGTAGCCAGAATGAGTTGCGCATCGCGCGCCTGAGAGGCGTTAAACGTAAGCCGCAGTCGCCTGTGTGTACCCGGCAGCAACAGCGTGCCGGCTTGGCCGGTGGTCGCCAGGTCGGGCAGTTGCAGATTTCCGCCGACGATCTCCGTGCCATTCTCCTGTAGACGGGCCAATTCCGCATGCTGCTGGCCGGACGGGGGAAGCCAGAGTCTTTCCGGCTCGCCCTTGGGCAAAGTGCTTCCGGGGTTCAGATAGACCATGCTGTGCTCGGCGATGGCCCATCGGGCGCCGGCCTGCTCCAGCCGAACAGAAGCACTGTGCGCTTGCTCTGGAATATCGAAAGGTCTGTCTCTGGCAGGGCGGAAAGCCAATGCACCTTCTCCGGTCCATGCCTCGTCTACCGCCTCCAGCCAGAACAGCCGCAGGAACACCTGCCGGAAAGCCTCCGCCTGGTCTCCGTCCAACTGGAGTCGCCATGGCGCTGGCTCCTGAACAGCGGCGCCGGCCCATAATTGGGCCGTATCAGCGCAAACAACACCGCAGGCAGGAGGCGGCGATGCCAGACGGCGCACCAGAACAGTGGCTTTCCGCCGCTCGGAGAGTCCCGGATCGCCACTGCCGACGCCCCAGCCAGGAGGCGCCAGTACATAGACGCGGGCACCGGCATCGGCCGCCTGCAGCAGCGCCCGGATGACCCCCGGATGCTCGTGGCCAAGCATGACCAGAACGGGCATGTTGGCAGTGAAGTCAAACTTTGCCGAGTTCGTATCGTCCCGCCGGAGCGCCTGCCCGTTACCGGGAGGCGAGAGGACCGACTCCGTGCCTGTCCAGGCAGTGGCGAGGCGGTTGTCACGACGATCCTCACAGCGCTCGCGCTCGATCCGTACGATGACTCCCGTATTCATTGCCCACCTCCCGCGAGCCAGTGCTTGAACTGTTCCTGTAGCTGCTCTGCGGCCAGGCGGTAAGCCAGCAGCTCCTTCCAGCGCAAGCATGTGGTTGGGCTTGCATCGGCGCTGTCTGTGCGGGCATGCAGCGGACTGTTGGACATCTGCCAGCCAAAGCCAGGGCCGGAGTCGGGTGCAACCAGCAGAAAGCGATCATGCGGCTGACCTTGGCGCGCCCGACCGAATATCTCGTGATAGGTGCGAGGCGGGCGCCCAGTGATGCTCTGGATCTGCCGGAAATCGGCTTCCGCTTCGTCGGTCCAGACATCGATGCGGATATCGGGGTAGCGCCCTCGCACACTTTCGACCAGCAGCTGCAGCATTGTCAGATTGTCCTTGCCGCGTACATAGCGGTCACAGAGCAGGACACGCTGTGGCCGATTGCCGACGAGGAGGCGATCCATCAGCTCCTGCATTGCCCAGCCACTGCGATAGGGCATGCGCACGGTATTGCCGTATGTGGCAATGGCTGCCTCAGCTACTCCGATGCGCAGGGGCTGCAGTTCTTCCCTGGGCACCGGGTGTGGCGCGAGATCCACGGGAGCTGCCAGTGACCAGAACATGCCGGGATCGTCCCTGAGTTCGCCAAGCAGCGCCGCATGATCGGGCAGGGTCGGGGCAAAGGGCTCGAGTGGAGTTCCCTCGCCAAGCATCGCATAACGCTCCCGCAGTTCCGCCCGGCTGCGGTAGCCCGGTTTCTTGCGCAGGTCGCGCTTGAGCCGGCTGAGTGCCCAGCGCTCGGCATCTCTGGTGCTCTGCGGGCCGATGGATACATCCGATAGTGTGAGGTTTTGCCAGTGGCCCTTGCCGCGCACATCAACATGCTGGAGTTTCAAGGTTTTCCTGAAGCTGTCCTGCTCGGTCTCCTTGAGTGCCTCGAGGGGGACCGCCAGGCGACGCTCGGCAGCGTGCCACCGGCCATGCGGGTCGAGTGGCCCATGCGCCCAGCTCTCCAGTTCCCCCCACAGGTCGATGTCGACCTGCTCGGCCTTGTGCTCGCTCGGTTGCAAGGCGCCCCGAGAACCGCTGTCGAGGTCTCCCTCCAGTTGCCATGAGGTGCTCTCTTGTTCGAAATCCAAGACCCAGCGCATCTGGCACTTACTGCCTGAGGACTCACGTACACAGCCTGGCTGCGCGTGATTGCCGGGGAACGTGCGAAAGATGAAGCGCTGACGTCCATCGACAACGGACTGGAAAGTCACCGCGCTGTCGGGATGGATCGGGAGTGGTTGAATATCGTCGAAACGCTGTCGATCCTGTCCGGCACCTTGCCGTTCCACATGCAGGATGCGCCGCCCCGTCAGCGGGTGATCCACCAGCCACAGGCGGTACACGCCCTGCTCGGGCACCGGGGCCTGGTCGCTTTCCGCCGCATCCTCACCCAACCGGGTCAGGCCGCCCTGACTATCGCACAGCCCAAGCGTCACGCACCAACCGACGACATTCCGGGCGCCTGCATCGCCAAGTCCCGGCAATACGGATTGCACGGCAGCGGCTGTCAGTCCACCTCCGTGACGTGCTGCCCGGCATACCAGGCCCAGCTCAGGGCGCCGCTCCAGCCATGCCATTTCGGCAACGGCAGTGACTTTCTCGATATTGATCGGGGTGGTCAGTACGGCCTTCATGATTTATTGCGTCTCCGGCGCATGACATCCTGTCCTTCCATTCGTCTTGTCGATTTGGCCAGCTCTTCCAGCTCCGCCGTGCCGCAACGCTCGAAGTAGCCTGCGTTGCCGACGATGACCAGTTGCTGACGTGCACGGGTCACCGCCACGTTGAGTCGATTCGGGCTGTCGAGGAACCCCACGCGCCGGGTGTTGCGCATCGACAGCAGGACCAGGTCGGCTTCGCGCCCCTGAAAGCGGTCGACGGTGCCGCAGACGATCTCGATCGGCACGCCCGACACCCTGAAGCGGCTCTTGCGGTCGTCGCCGGTAAGCTCCTTGAGCATCTGCGACAGTGCACGTTCCTGCTTGGTGTAGAAGCACAGGCAGGCCACCTCCCAAACGGCAGGCTCGCTGCGGCGGGGAGCTCCCTTGTGCCTTGCCCAGTCGATGAACTGTCCGACCAGCGCACGTATTCTTTCGACCTCCTTGCGGTTCTCGCCGCTATTCTCGATGCCGTCGACATGGAGCCAGACACAGCGACTGGGGAAACCGGCAAAATCCCAGCCGAGCCGTGCATCGCGGCTTTCAATGGTGTTGGCATCCAGCAGCGAGCCGCCCCTGTAGATCTGCTCGCGGGAGAATCGGGAAATTTCGGGATGCATCCGGTGCTGCCAGGAAAGGCTTTCGAAGCGAGCCTGGAAGTCCTCGTCTCTTCGCCGGCGCATTCCTTCCGTAAGACTGCTGGGGCGTTTGCTGCGCTCCTCGCCGATACCCTCCTGCAGCACTTCGAGGATGCTGGGCAAACCGATATCCTGGATCTCCTGCAGCCTCTCGGAGATCTCCACCGCAGCCGGCTGGAGCTCATCGAGATCGCGATGCAGACGCTGCAGCTCCCGCTGATTTTGGCTATGGCGCAACTCGTGCAAACGGGTAAGTCGCCATGCGAGCTCCTGCCCCAAGTCGTTGCGACTCAACCATTCCTGCTCACAAGCCTGGCTGGCTCTGAATGTGCTGATGTCTTCACGTTTGAAACCGCGATCCTTGTAGGGGCGCGGCAGTTGGCGGGCCGACTCCAGCCACCACCGCTGGCGCAGCAGCAGCGCACTACTCTCGGGGAGACTGTGCTGGCCGCTACAGAGGTCGCGAGTGCACAGCAGGCTCGATGGCAGAAAATCGGCGACCTCGCCCAGCAGATCTTCGCCGACCAACACCCAGTCGGCTGCGGCGAGACGCAGCGCCTCGCTGCTACCTGCCTTCAGTTGCTCCACGGTGAGGCAAGGAATCGGGCTATCGCTCCGCCCTGATCGCGCCACGATGCGCAACGCCGAGAAGTCCTTATCCGCCGGACGCGCAGCCAGCTCCCTGGCCAGCCAGTCGAGAACGCCCGCCGGCTCGACCAGCAGCCAGCGCATACCTGGCTGGCGCAATTGCCTGCGTTGCAGGCGATAGCGCAGCAGGCAGGCGCGCTGATGGTCACGCGAGAACAGCGACTTTTCCTTGTCGTCGACCAGATCGCGCAGGTTGGCCACCATATCGGCGCGGTCGGCAAAGGGCGGCAACTGGTGTACGTCGCCGACAACGATCCAACGCCGGGCCATCAGTGCCGGCACCATGAACTCCTGGATCAGCGTCTTGCTGGCCTCGTCGACGATCAGCACGTCCCAATGCGGCAGGCTGGCAATCGGACGCTCCCAGCTCTTCTGGCTACGGTCGCCATCCCGGAACAACGGGTGGTTGACGATGCCCATGGTCGTTCCGCACGTCAGGTTGGCCGCCATGACAACCGTGCGTTCGGCCATGGCCTTCAGCTCCGCTTCAACATACGCGGACATGCCAGGCACCTGCCGCCAGCCGTTGACCAATACCTCGATCCTGGCGTCCAGCTGACAACCCATCACCTTGTCGTCGACCCGATCCGCCTTGCCGATGCGCACGGCATCGATCGGCGATCTCGACGCGAGCAGACGCTCGAGAACATTGTCGATGGCGACATGGGTCGATGCGCACAGCAGCACTCGCTCGCCGCGCTCGACCAGGTGCTGGACGATTTCGCAGATCGCGGTGGTCTTGCCGGAGCCGGGAGGCCCTTCGAGCAGGGCCAGGTCGGGGCTGGCCAAGGCCTTGGCGACGAAACGGCGCTGCTGATCGGTACCGCTGCGGCTGGCGTCGGTCAGGGCGTGCCAGCGCTCTGGCTCATGTGGCGAAACCATGGGCCATCTGACTTTCTCCGGATCTTCGCAGAGTCGCAGCAACCCCTGATGGTGCGGCAGGGGCGCATTGATCAGTTGGTACAGGGCACGGCGCTGTAACTGCAGATTGCGCAGGTCGATGGGCAGATAGAGTGTCGTGCCTTCGGGAGGCAGTTCATTGAGCAGGAGCTGATAGCGATCGTTGTCGACCTTGCGCACTTTGAAGACGCTGTTTGGGCGATGCTTCTTTTCAGTCCAGACCTCCTCGACGCCATCCTCGCAGAAGGCCGCCCGCGGGTCGATGAACTGTTCGCCATCCTCCTTCTCCGGCGGCAGCAGTTGCACCCAGAAACCCTTCTGACCGTGGCCGTTCGGTCTTTGCCAGCGCAGACGAATGCCATTGTCGCCGGTCAGGGGACCCTCGGCCGGTAGCTTCTCGGTCTTGAGTTTGCCCTCGGTGATATCGAAGGAGTCCCCGACACTGTCGCGAACCCGGCGTACCCCATCCATGCTCGGCAAGGCCTTGGCCTCAAGTCGCTCGCCGTCAACCAACACCTCCATGTCGTTGTGTCGACCTTCCACCAGCAGTTGCCAGCAGTGATCGTCTGTAGGCAGCGGAACACCCAACAGCTTCAGGGGGCGACCATCCGCCGTGGCGATCTCTTGAGGAGGCAGCGGTTCGCTTTCCGGCACCAGGGTGCAGGTATGCATGCACCATACCAGCGAGTCGCCAGCTTGCAGCGGAGGATCGGTGACGATTGCCAGCCCCGCTCCGCTGTGCCTGCTGGACAGCACCCGGACAGGGATTCCCCGGTTCATCACGAAGGCCTGCTGCCCCAGATCCGGCTCCCTGCCTTCAGGCCAATCGGCAATCAGCATGCCGGGTATCCGCCGCGGGATCTGCAGCAGACTGTCCAGCGCTTCCAGACTCAGGGTCAGCAGGTTGCGGACGCGCTGCCAGGGCAGCGCATAGCGGAACTGTCGCTCCTTGGCCGTATGAATGGCCTGGTTGAGGAAACGGTCGAAGGGCCGCAGGGTGTTGCCTGCCTGACCCAGCAGCGCCGGAGCAATCCGGGGACTGGCGGCGGCCGCATGGAAGAAAAGCGCCTTCACGATTTGTTCCCCGGAATGAACGGGTTGCGCGTCAGTTCCTGGCGCAGGCGCGGAGTGGTGGCGGCCTCAATGGGCAGTGCCTCGGGCTCTTCCGCGGTAGCCAGACGCGCACGCACTCGAGCCCATTTGCGTAGCTCGTCGATCTGCTCGGACATGGTGCGCGACAGCGGAAAGGTGTTCTGCAAGGCGCGAGCAATGTGCTCGGTAGCCAGCTCGCGCCCTTCGTAGAAGGCTTCATAGAGACCTTCACGCACCGCCTCCTCCAGTTCGGCACCCGAATAGCCGACCGATTGTCCTGCCAGAGCGGAGATGTCGTAATCGCCTGGATCACGCTTCTTCTTCTGCAGGTGGATCGAGAGAATTTCCTCGCGCACCTGGCGCGTAGGCAGATCGACGAAGAAGATTTCGTCGAAGCGGCCCTTGCGCAGCAGTTCGGGAGGCAGCATGTCGATGCGGTTTGCGGTGGCGACGACGAACACCGGGGCGCGCTTTTCCTGCATCCAGGTCAGCAAGGAGCCGACCACACGGGCGGTGGTGCCGCCATCCGTCTGGTCGGAGCTCCCCATTCCGGCCAGGCCTTTTTCGATTTCGTCGATCCACAGTACGCAGGGTGCCAGTGCCTCGGCCACCTGCAGCGCCGTACGGATATTGCCCTCGGACTGACCGACGATGCCGCCGAACACCTTGCCCATGTCGAAGCGCAGGAGCGGGAATTGCCAGGTTGCCGCAATGGCCTTGGCCAGCAGGCTCTTGCCGCAGCCCTGCACACCAAGCAGCAAGACCCCCTTGGGGGCGTCGAGGCCGAAGTCGCGTGCACCGGCCCCAAAAGCCTGGCCACGGCGCTCGAGCCACCGCTTGAGTTGATCCAGCCCGCCGACATCGTTGAGCTGGGTATCGGTCGGATAGTACTCCAGCACCTCGCTCTGCCTGATGATGCGCTCTTTCTCGCGGACCACCAGCGGGATAGCCGCATGATCGAGCCGCCCCAGCTCCGCAGCCGCCTTGCCGAAGGCGAGGCGTGCCTCCATCACGGTCAGGCCGCGTGCCGCTTCGAGCAGTGCCTGGTCGTCGGCATCGGCTCTTACACACAGCTCGCTCGCCGTATCCTCGAGCACGGCTCGCAGGTCCGCGATACCTGGCAGCTCCAGCTCAAGCGTGGGTATTTCCTTGCGCAGGTCGATGTGCAGTTCGGGAAGCGGTGTGCTGAGAATCACCAGTTTACGTGGCGCGGCCGGTAGCCTGGCAATTTCGCGCAGCCATCGCAGGATGGGATGGTGTTGTTCGTGGAGAAATGGCTGGAAGTCCTCAAGCAACCATATGCCGGGCTCATCGCTGGAGTGGATCTGTTGGAGCATGTCCAGCGGATCGCGGGCGTCCTCCTCAAGGAGGGACTCACTCTGGCCATCGCAGACCAGCAGGCCACCCGACTGGCTCCAGATATACAAGGGTAGAGCGAGCTCTCGAGCAAGGCCGATGGCATGACCGCGGACTCGCTGCCATTCGTAGGAGGCCAGATGAAGAGCATTGGCGCCAGCGCGGGCCAGGTGAATGAGGTGATCGTAGGTGGTAGTCAAGGGCTTCCTGCCAGTAATGCGGGGTGTTGAAAAGTCCAAAAACCGCAAAATTTTCGTCGATGGGAGAGTATCGCAAAATTACGGGCACGCCGTTTTCACGGTCATCTCTCACTGCAGTATGTTTCCCCTGCAGCTCAGCTTTCAAGAAGCGGGCCGGCTCACTCGGAAAGCCAGCCCACCAATCGCTCAGCTCTTCGAGTCCGTCTGAGCGAGGATCGCCGCCACCCGCTGCGGCTTGCAGTTGAGGTAGGCGGAGGAGCGCAGCCACTGGCGGTCGGGGTACCAGGAAAACATGAACTGGCCGCCCTTGAGACTGTCTACCACCATGCGCGCCACTTCCGGGCGCACCGCCGGGCAGCCATGGCTGCGGCCGATGCGGCCGTGGCGGCTGATCCAGCGCGGGTCGACGTAGTCGGCCGGGTGGATGACGATGGCGCGCTCGCGGGCGCGGTCGTTGATGCCGGGTTCCAGGCCGTCCATGCGCAGGGAATAGCCGTGCTGGCCGTGGTAGGTTTCCGCGGTGCGGAACAGGCCGATGCTCGACTGGTGGCTGCCCTCGGTGTTGGAGAAGCGGGTGGCGAAGTTCTCGCCGGAGCCCTGGCCATGGGCGACCAGCTCGCGCAGCAGAAGGGTCTTGCGCTTGAGATCGAATACCCACAGGCGCCGCTCCGTCGAGGGCCGCGAGAAGTCGATGACGGCCAGGCGGTCGGCCGGTTCGGAGCCGTTGTTGATCGCGCACTGCATGGCTGCCAGGGCATGGCGCAGAACTTTCTTGTTCAGGGTAGGCGCCGCCTTCGCCAGGCTCTGCTCCAGCGACGGAGCGCTGGCGGTGCTGGCCATCAGTGGCGTCGAGAAAGCCGCAACCGCTGCGGCCAGCCAGAGCGAACGAATCAGCCTGGTCATGGAAAAGGTGTCCTCTGTCTGCATGGCACGCCGCAACGACGCCGGCCAGCCCACGCTGCCTGCCGTCGTGACGGTCTGCCGATCCGTGACGCCCTGTCGTCGATTCTGCCGTCCTGCCTATGATCCGGCGCGCACAAACGGCGTTCTGCCATGCCGCTGCCCGGAAAGTCGGGCATTCTAGCAAGCAAACGTAGGTCTGGAGTCGAGCGCTTGTCTAAAAAACATACACCGTGGTTGGCAATCCTGCTGCTCGCCAGCCCATTTTCTTTTGCCGCCACTGCTCCGGAGCCGGCGGGCGGGACGCTGCGCCATGCCCTCGAGCAGCCGCAGCCGACGCTGGCCTGCGCCGCGCCGGCAGCCCACCTGACCGGGACGGAGCGCGCGGCCCTGCTCGAGTTCTATCGCCAGCACGCCTTCGCCCCCGTCTGGCAGGCCGGCGCACGGCTGGCCGGCCTGCTGGAGCAGCTCGAACAGCTGAGCGACGACGGCCTGTCCCCCGACGACTACCAGGTGGCCACGCTGCGCCGCCTGGGGCAGCAGGCCAATGGCCAGGCGGCGCATGCCGACTGCGCCGACCTGCTGGCCAGCCATGCCTACCTGCAGGCGCTGCGGCACCTCGCCTGGGGCAAGCTCGACCGCGCCAGCGTGGAGCCGCTGTGGCACTCGCCGCAGGTCCAGCCCCCGCCGCGCCCGACGCTGCCGACGCCCCAGGCCGCCACGGGCCTCGACGACCTGCCGGCAACCTTCGCCCAGGCCCGCCCGCAGCTGCCCGCCTACGCCAACCTGCGCCGCGCCTGGGCCGAGCTGCGCCGCCAGCCGCTGCCGGACTGGGAGACCGTTCCCGCCGGCCCGCTGCTGCGCCCAGGGCGCAGCGATCAGCGCGTGCCACTGCTGGAGCGCCGCCTTGCGGCCGCGGGCTACCTGGGCGAAGCGGCCGCCAGCACCCGCCGCGCCGACGCCAGCGGCGAGCGCTACGACCCGCTGCTGGTGGATGCGCTGGAGGCCTTCCAGCGCCGCCACCAGCTGCAGCCCGATGGCGTGCTCGGCCCGGCGACCCTGGCCGAACTGAACGTCAGCCCCGCCGCCCGCCGCGACCAGGTGCGGGTCAACCTCGAGCGCCTGCGCTGGCTGGCCCGCGAAATGGAGCCGACCATGGTGGTGGTGGATGTCGCCGGCGCGCGGATCGCCTTCCAGCGCAACGGCGAGGAGGTCTGGCAGGCGCGCACCCAGGTCGGTCGCCCCGAGCGCGCCACGCCGCTGCTCAAGTCGCGCATCAGCCACCTGACCCTCAACCCGACCTGGACGGTGCCGCCGACCATCATGCGCGAGGACAAGCTGCCGGAAATCCGCCGCGACATCGGCTTCCTCGATACCCACCAGCTGCGCGTGCTGGACTACCAGGGCAACACCCTCGACCCCCACCAGGTCGACTGGAACGATCCCCGCGGCATCCTGCTGCGCCAGGAGGCCGGCCCGAAGAATCCGCTGGGACGGGTCGCCATCCGTTTCCCCAACCCGTTTTCCGTGTACCTGCACGACACCCCCAGCCAGCACCTCTTCGACAAGCTGCCGCGGGTGTTCAGCTCCGGCTGCGTGCGGGTCGAGCAGGTCGTGCGCCTGCTCGACTACCTGCTGGAAGACGCCAGCCCGGCCCAGCGCGCGCGCTTCGAGGAACAGCTGGCCAGCGGGCGCACGCGCGACTTCGGACTGCCGCAGCCGGTGCCCATCCTGCTCGCCTACTGGACGGCCGAGGCCGACCGCGACGGCCGCCTGCGCTTCCGCCCGGACATGTACCAGCACGACGCACGCATCCTCGCGGCCCTGGACTCTGTCCGTCCGTGATTGGCAGGGCCGGGCGCGCCGGCTATGTTTCGATAAACCAACCGCCCTCCCGGAGCACTCATGGATCTCGAGACCTACCTGCGCGCCCTGCCCAAGGCCGAACTGCACCTGCACATCGAGGGCACCCTGGAGCCGGAGCTGATGTTCGCCTTGGCCGCACGCAACGGCGTCGCCCTGCCCTGGGCCAGCGTCGAGGAAACCCGCGCCGCCTACGCCTTCAGCGACCTGCAGAGCTTCCTCGACCTCTACTACGCCGGCGCCGCCGCGCTGCTCCACGAGCAGGACTTCCACGACCTGGCGATGGCCTACTTCGAGCGCGCCGCCGCCGACGGCGTGGTGCACGCCGAACTGTTCTTCGACCCGCAGACCCACACCGCCCGCGGGGTGCCCTTCGCCACCGTGCTGGACGGCCTGGAGCGCGCCTGCCGCGAGGCGCAGAGTCGCTACGAGATCAGTTCGCGACTGATCCTCTGCTTCCTGCGCCACCTCAGCGAGGAGGACGGCTTCGCCACCCTGGAGCAGGCGCTGCCGCACCTGTCGCGCATCCACGGCGTCGGCCTCGACTCCTCCGAGCGCGGCCATCCGCCGAGCAAGTTCGCCCGCCTGTTCGAGCGCTGCCGCGAGCTGGGCCTGCACGTCGTCGCCCACGCCGGCGAGGAAGGCCCGCCGGCCTACATCGTCGAGGCGCTGGATATTCTCCGGGTGGAGCGCATCGACCACGGCGTGCGCGCCGCCGAGGACCCGGCGCTGCTCGAGCGCCTGGCCCGCGACCAGGTGCCGCTGACCGTCTGCCCGCTGTCCAACGTCAGGCTGTGCGTGTTCCCGCGCCTGGCCGATCACAACCTGAAGAGCCTGCTCGACGCCGGCCTCAAGGTGACGATCAACTCCGACGATCCGGCCTACTTCGGCGGCTACGTGCTGGAGAACTACCGGCAGACCGCCGAGGCGCTCGGACTGACCCGCGACCAACTCCGGCGCATCGCCCGCCACAGCCTGGAGGCCGCCTTCGTCGACGATGCCGAGCGCGCCCCCTGGCTGGCACGGCTGGAGGCGCTGGACGCCTGAGCTAGGCTGTAGCGAGTCAACTCCGGAGAGCCGACCATGGACAGCAGACCTGCCGGCGAACGCTTCCGCCTGTACTCGGCACCGCAGCTGGAAGCGGTGATCGACGCCATGGCGCGCCAGGCGGCAGCGCTGCTTCAGCCCAGCCAGGAGGTCGCGCTGGTCGGCATCCTGCGTCGCGGCGAGCCCCTCGCCGCGCGCCTGCAACAGGCGCTGGTGGCGCGCGGCCTGCCGCGCTGGCCGCTGTATCCGCTGCACCTGAAGCGCTACGCCGACGACCTCAGCCTGCTGCACCCGGAAACCGCGCTGACCGAGAACCCCGACCTGGCCGCCCTGGACCTGGCGCGCACCCGCCTGCTGCTGGTCGACGACGTGCTCTACGAGGGCCACTCGCTGCTGCGCGCCTGCGCCTGGCTGGCCCGGCTGGGCGCCGCGGAGGTGCGCTCGGCGGTGCTGGTGGACCGCTGCGTCAGCCGCCAGCCGGTGCGCGCCGACATCACCGGCCTGCGCCTGCAGGTGGCGCCGACCGACATCATCGAGTGCAACGTGCCGCCCTACGAGAAGGAGTTCTGCATCGAGGTGCTGCGCCGGGCGCTGAACTGACGCGTCGCCCGGCCCCACCGTCGGGCCGGCGCAGCGCATTCGCCCGTCCCGGCTGGCAAGTTGCCGGCCGCGCCGTATAATGCGGCGCTTCGCAGGAGAGTGAGCGTTGCGGTCACCCCGAACGCTCCGCCGAAGGCGCAAACTCCCATAATCGCTCAGGCCCATGAACTGCGAAGATCCGATCACGCCAACTGGAGAGAGGTTGCTGCGGGCAACCCACCGAAGGGGCAAAGCGGCCGAACGGCCGCGAAAACTCTCAGGTACAGAGGACAGAGGGAGAGGCGATCCAGACTCGAGGAGTCCTCCCGTGATGCTCACCTATATCTACATCATCGCCATCACCGCCGAAGCGATGTCCGGCGCCCTGGCTGCCGGACGGCGCAACATGGACATGTTCGGCGTGGCGCTGATCGCCTTCATCACCGCCCTCGGCGGCGGCACCGTGCGCGACATGCTGCTGGGCAACTTCCCGGTCGGCTGGACCCAGCACCCGCCCTACATCTACCTGACCATCGGCGCCGGCCTGTTCACCATGCTGGTCGCCCGCTTCATGCACCATCTGCACAAGGTGTTCCTGGTCCTCGACGCCATGGGCCTGATCGCCTTCACCGTGATCGGCTGCAACGTGGCCCTGAAGCTGGAGTACTCGACCCCGGTGGTGATCATGGCCGGCATGATCACCGGCATCTTCGGCGGCATCCTGCGCGACATCCTCTGCCAGCGCGTGCCGGTGGTGCTGCGCCACGAGCTGTACGCCAGCGTGTCGATGCTGGTGGCCATGCTCTACCTGCTGCTGGAGCGGCTAGGCGTCAACCACGACCTGACCCTGCTGGCCTCCTTCGGCTTCGGCCTGGCCCTGCGCCTGGCCGCCATCCGCTGGTCGTGGTCGCTGCCGGTGTTCTCCTACCAGCCCGGCCGCTGGGAATAGGCCGGCGCGGCGCTACGGCGTCCGGCTCCAGGCCTGGCGCAGCAGCTCCTGCACCTCGCCATCGCTGGTCTGGCCGAAGTCGCGGTACCACTCGCCGATCGACGACAGCCAGTCCGGCACCAGCGCGCAGACCACCTCGTCGACCAGCGGCTCGAGCATGGCGAGGGCGTCGGTGGAGGCCACCGGCGCCACCAGCACGATGCGCGCCGGCGCCTGCTGGCGCACCGCCTGCACCGCCGCGCGCATGGTCGAGCCGGTGGCCAGGCCGTCGTCGACCAGCAGCGCCACCCGATCCTTGAGTTCCGGAGCCTCGCGCTCGCCGCGGTACAGCCGGTCGCGCCGCTCCAGCTCGCGGCGCTCGCGCGCCGTCACCGCCTCCAGGGCCTGCTCGTCGACCCGCCCGAAGCGCAGCGCCTCCTCGTTGAGCACGCGCACCCCGCCGCTGGCGATGGCGCCCATGGCGTACTCCTCGTGACCGGGCATGCCGAGCTTGCGCACCAGCAGCAGGTCGAGCGGCAGCGCCAGCTCGCGGGCGATCTCCCAGGCCACCGGCACGCCGCCGCGCGGCAGGGCCAGGACGATGGCGTCCGGCTGGCCGCGGTAGCGCTCCAGCAGCCGGGCCAGGGCCCTGCCGGCCGCCACCCGGTCGGGGATGGGTACCTCGATCTGCGCCTTGTGCTTCATCGCCGTCTCCCGGCGGCGGCAAGGAAGCGCCGCCTCGTCCTGCAAGCCTATACCGGGCGACGGCACTCGCAAGGCAGGCTCGTCTGAGGACGAATCGCTATCTCGAGCCACCTGCCAACAGCAAAAGCAACTAAGGCTGCCACCGACGGCTTGGCCATAATGGATCTGTCCGCCGGTGAGCCTTCCAAACTGGGACGGACACGCGTCCGGCGCAGGCAGGCTGCGGCCGGCAGAAGAATTCTTTCAGCGGGAGTCGGTGATGGACAAGCATCAGCAGGGCCACAAAGAAAAGCTGAACCAGCCTCAGCACCATGATCGCGACACGGCCCACCAGCATCCGGCCGGCGCCGCCCACTGCGCGGGCTGCGGCGCCTACTACAACGCCGGACGCTGGTCGTGGCAGCGCGAGGCCGGCAGCCAGCCGGAGAGCGTCACCTGCCCGGCCTGCCGACGCATCGCCGAGAACGATGCTGCCGGCAACGTCAACCTGTCGGGAGCCTTCCTGCGGGGACATCGCGAGGAAATCGTCAACCTGATCCGCAACACCGAGGAGATGGAGCGCAAGGAGCATGCCCTGGAGCGCCTGATCGGGATCAGCGAGGAAGGCGGCAAGCTGGTGGTCGGCACCACCGGTACGCACCTGGCCAACCGCATCGGCCATGCCCTGCAGGCCGCCTACGACGGCACGGTGAGCTACACCTACACGAACAACGAAACCCATCTGGACGTGAACTGGGAGCGCGACTGAGCGCCCCGGCAGCCGCGGCAGGGAGCGCCGCGGGCGCTCAGGGATTGCGCGCCAGGCGGACCCCGCCCAGCACGCGGCGTGCATCGAGGTAGCTCTTCTGCCAGTAGCCGTTGCTCAGGCTGTCGAGACGCACCGTGCCGCCCGTGCTGGGCGCATGCACGAAACGGCCCTCGCCCACGTAGATGCCGGCATGACTGACCCGACCGCCACCGCTGGTGGCAAAGAACACCAGATCGCCGGAGCGCAGCTGCTGGCGAGGCACCCTCGGCACGCGCAGGGCGCTCATCTCGCGGGTCGTGCGCGGCAATTGCAGCCCCGCCGCATCCCGATAGACATAGCCGATCAGGCCACTGCAGTCGAAACCGCCCTCGGGGGTGTTGCCGCCCCAGCGATAGGGGGTGCCGACCAGGCCGATAGCGCGGATCAGCACGTCCTCCGCCTCGGCGGAAACCGGGGGAAGCGACGAGCCGGCAGACGGGGGAAGCGGCGCCTGCGAGGAGCAGGCCGCGAGCAGGAGGACAACAGCGAGACCGGCCAGACGGCTCGACACGGGCATGATCGGCGGATCCTTGCGAAAATTCCTTTTGACCCTAGACGGCTGGCCGCGGACTGCGCAAGCGGGAGCGCGGTCCGGGTGCCGGGAACCTCAGCGGGCGATCACTCGTCGATGACGCGCTTGGCCATCAGGTAACGGCTGTTCCAGTAGTCGCTGGACAACTTGTCCACCCGCACGCCACCGCTGCGGGTGCTGGAGGAGTGGATGAACTCGCCGTCGCCGATGTAGATGCCGGCATGGTTCACCCGACCGCGGTTGGCGAAGAAGATCAGGTCGCCGGGCTGCAGGTCGTGGCGAGCCACCTTGGGTGCCGGCATCTTGATCATCTCGCGGGTCGAGCGCGGCAGCTTGATGCCGGCTTCCTCGCGGAACAGATAGCCGATGAAGCCGCTGCAGTCGAAACCGGTGGAAGTCGAGGTGCCGCCGAAACGGTACGGGGTACCGATCAGCGAGAAGCCACGCACCAGCAGGTTGCTGAGCGCCGGCAGTTCGTAGGGCTTGTCGTCGAGCAGCTGCTCTTCGATGCTGCTCTCTTGCGCCTTGGCGGCGGCTTCGGCATCCAGCTCGAAGGACAGGCTGTGATGCGCGCCGGCATCGAGGCTGTGCTGCTGGGAGGTGCTGGCACAGGCGGTCAGCAGGAGGGCCAGAGTGATTGGCACGAGGGGTGCGAAGCGCTTGAGCATGGGCACGACCGTGTCGCTGAAAATTGATGATGCGCGACTATGCCGCCTATCGACCCCATTTGCAAATTTTATCGAGCAGAATGTGACTTCCTCTGCTACTTGCACCGTCTGCGCGACTTCCTGCCGCACCCCTGCGAAAAAAAACTGAAGCTTTTCAGTGATTTACCGTGAAAGCCAGCATCATCGACAGCTGGCACAACGGCCGCCCGCTCTGCGTCTGCCAGGCGTTGAAGGCCGCCTGCACGGCGGCCAGATCGCGCTGGCTGCTCGGCGCCCTGTCGACTATGCCCTGGGCCTTGAGCGCGGCGACCACGTCGTCGCTGGGGATGAAGGTGTCCTTGCCGGCCATGCGCAGGAAGCGCGGCGCGGACAGGCCGCCGAGCTGGCTGCCACGCTTGCCCAGCTGGCGCCACAGGCCGACGATGTCATCAACCGGCCAGTCGGCCAGCCAGGCGCCGAAGCTGCCGTGCTCGCGGGCCACGTCGAGGACGAACTGGGCGTTGCGCGGCACGCTGCTGAGCTTGGCCAGGTGGCGGATCAGCCGCTGGTCCTGCATCAGCCGCTCGAGGTGCTCGGCACCCATCAGCACCACCTTGTGCGGATCGAAGGCGAAGAACGCCTCCTCGAAGGCCGGCCACCTGGCGTCCACCACGCTGTGCCTGAGGCCGGCGCGGAACACCCGCAGGCTGAGCAGCGACAGGTAGCGGTCGTCGCCGAGGCCACGCAGCTCGTCCGCGCTTTTCGGCAGAGGCAGGCGCGCCTCCAGCTCGGCCGCCGAGCCGAAGCGGTTCAGGCAGTACTCGTGCAGCCACTGGTAGTCGCGCATGGCCGGCCGCTCCGGGTCAGAGGCTCATCACGTCGATGAAGCGCGGGGTGGCGTCGTCGTCGATCTTCAGGCTCTGGAAGTCGAACAGGTTGCGGTCGGCCAGCTGCGAGGGCACCACGTTCTGCAGGGCGCGGAACATGATCTCGGTGCGCCCCGGCGACTTGCGCTCCCACTCGTGGAGCATCTCCTTGACCACCTGGCGCTGCAGGTTCTCCTGCGAGCCGCACAGGTTGCACGGGATGATCGGGAACTCCTTGAGCTGGGCGTAGGCCTCGATGTCCGCCTCGCTGCAGTAGGCCAGCGGGCGGATCACCACGTTGCGGCCGTCGTCGGAGAGCAGCTTGGGCGGCATGGCCTTGAGGGTGCCACCGTAGAACATGTTGAGGAAGAAGGTCTCGAGGATGTCGTCGCGGTGGTGGCCGAGGGCCATCTTGGTCGCGCCGATCTGGTCGGCGAAGGTGTACAGGGTGCCGCGACGCAGGCGCGAGCACAGCGAGCAGGTGGTCTTGCCCTCGGGGATCTTCTCCTTGACCACCGAGTAGGTGTCCTTCTCGATGATGTGGTACTCGACGCCGATCGACTTCAGGTACTCGGGCAGCACGTGCTCGGGGAAGCCCGGCTGCTTCTGGTCCATGTTCACCGCCACGATCTCGAACTTGATCGGCGCGACCTTCTGCAGATACAGCAGCACGTCGAGCATGGTGTAGCTGTCCTTGCCGCCGGACAGGCAGACCATGACCTTGTCGCCGTCCTCGATCATGTTGAAGTCGGTGACGGCTTCGCCGGCCAGGCGACGCAGGCGTTTCTGCAGCTTGTTCTGGTTGACCGAAAGGGTGCCCATGGTGGTGTGGAATCCGGTGCTCTACGAAAAGGGAGTGCGAAAGGGGAATGCGAAAACCAGCCATTTTACGCACAAACGCCCGCGCACCCCAGCCCCCTCGGCGCCGGCGGTCGCCGCCGCGGCCTGCGAGGCCGGTCACGTCCCGCGCAGGCGCGCCGTGGCGGCGCCCGGACGCATGCTAGGCTGCCCGCATGAACACTTCCTTCGATCCCGCCCTCGAGCTGATGGAGCAGCTGCTCGACCTGCTGCGCCAGGTGCCGGACGGCCTCAGCGAGCATCAGCTGATCCGCCGCCTGCGGGCGCAGCACTGCACCCACATCCCGCAGCTGCCGCTGGCCGACAAGCTGGTGCTGTACCGCACCCACTTCGTGCTGTTCAACGCCCTGTACCGCCTGCGCGACCGCCTGTGGCAGGAGCGCCGCGCGCATCTGGAGATCAGCCCGCTGCTGATCCGCCTGCTGCCCTGGCAGGAAGGCGTGCAGGGACTGACCGGGCACGACCCGCTGCGCAGCTACTACCTCGACGAGGCGCACCTGCGCGACACCACCGAGCGCGACGTCGAGCACCTGCTGCAGAGCTTCTGGACCCGCATGCACGGCGGCGAGGAGCGCCAGGCGGCACTGGAGCTGTTCGACCTCGACGCCCGCGCCGACTACGCCACCATCCGCCTGCGCTACCGCCAGCTGGTCAGCCAGCACCATCCCGACCGGGGCGGCAGCACCGCCCGCCTGCAGTCGATCAACAAGGCCATGGAAATTCTCGAGCGCTATTACAACCACCGCTGAGAGGCGAAATCGCTCTACCCTCCCCGGCCGCCGCCCGCGGATGCGCGCCTATACTGCGTCATAAGGTCGCAGAGGACGACCCGGCACCGGACGGCACTGGCCACGTGCCTCCGGCGCCTTGTCAGGGGCGATCCGCATATAAAACGAAGAGGTGTCCGATCATGATTCACCACGTCTGGGGGCTCTTCACCCATCCTGATCAAGAATGGCAAGAGATTCGTGGCGAGAAAGAAAGCATCAGCCATATGTATCTGAGCCATGTACTCATCCTGGCGGCGATCCCCGTTGTATCCGCCTACATCGGTACCACCCAGGTCGGCTGGTCGATCGCCGGCGGCGAGGCGGTGCGCCTGACCGAGTCGAGCGCGCTGCAGATGACCGTGCTGTCCTACCTGGCCATGCTGGCCGGCGTCGCCGTGATGGGCGCGTTCATCCACTGGATGTCGCGCACCTATGACGCCCAGCCCAGCCTGACCGACTCCATCGTGTTCGCCGCCTACTGCGCCACGCCCCTGTTCATCGGCGGCCTGGCGGCGCTCTACCCCAACCTGTGGCTGGCCATGGCGGTCGGCACGGCGGCGGTGTGCTACACGGCCTACCTGCTGTACGTCGGCATCCCCTCCTTCATGAACATTCCGAAGGACGAAGGCTTCATGTTCTCCAGCTCGGTGCTGGCCGTGGGCCTGGTGGTGCTGGTGGCGATAATGGCCATCTCGGTGGTGCTGTGGGGCTTCGGCGTCGGTCCGGTGTACGCCAGCTGAAGCCGGTCCAGCAAGACAACCTGGCGTAGGTCCGGTCAACACCGACAAGAACAATCACGGACCATCCCGACTGAGGCCGCCTGCGGGCGGCCTTGCTGTGTCCGCTGCCTGCGGCTGGCATAATCGGCCGACCTGCCCCACCACGACCCGCCCATGCCCGAACAGCTGCTCGCCCGCGTCGAGGCCTGCTACCAGCAGGCCGAAGCCTTCTTCGCCCGCCGCTTCCCGCGCCCCGAGGTCAGCCTGCGCCTGCGCGGCCTCAAGGCCGGCGTCGCCCACCTCACGGAAAACCGCCTGCGCTTCAACGCCCAGCTGTACCGCGAGAATCGCGAACACTTCCTGCGCCAGACCGTGGCCCACGAGGTGGCGCACCTGGTCGCCCACCAGTTGTTCGGCGCCGGCATCCGCCCGCACGGCGGGGAGTGGCAGCGGATCATGACCGGCGTCTACAACCTGCCGGCCGAGCGCTGCCATTCGTATGAAGTGCAACGCCGGCAGCGGCACTACCTGTACCGCTGCAGTTGCCCGGACGGCGAATTCCCCTTCACCGCGCAGCGCCATGCGCTGGTGCTGCGCGGGCGCCGCTACCTGTGCCGGCGCTGCCGGGAGACGCTGGTGTTCAGCGGCGAGCGCCTCGCTCAGCCCTGAACGGCTGCGGCTGCGCCGCCGGCCGTGCCGTCGCGGCGCGGCAGGTGGGCGAGGAACTCCGCCGCCGAGGCCTGCCACGACTGGCGCTGCGCCTCGCCGAGGCAGGCCTGTCGATCCAGGCTCAGGGCCTGCAGGCAGGCGCTGCGCAGATCCTCGTCCATCATCCCGCTGACGCCCTGGCGCAGCACGTCCAGCGGGCCGGCCACCGGAAACGCAGCCACCGGCGTGCCGCAGGCCAGCGCCTCGAGCATCACCAGCCCCAGGGTGTCGGTGCGCGAGGGGAACACCAGCACGCTGGCCGCCCGGTAGGCTTCGGCCAGCTGCGGCGCCGGCAGGTAACCATCGAAGCGCACCTGCGGATAGCGCCGCTCGAGCTCGCCGCGCAGCGGACCGTCGCCGACCACCCGCTTCGCCCCCGGCAGTTCGAGCTCAAGGAAGGCCTCGAGGTTCTTCTCCGGCGCCAGGCGCCCGGCGTAGAGGAACAGCGGCGTGCCTTCGCCCGCCTCCAGGCGCGGCTTGAACTGGCGCAGGTCGACGCCCTTGCGCCACAGCGCAAGGCGCTCGAAGCCGCGCGCGGCGAACTCGGCCTGCAGGCGCTCGGTGCTGACCAGCACCATCCGGCTCGGCTGGTGGAAGGCGCGCAGCCAGGCGTAGCCCCAGTCCAGCGGCAGCCACGGCCAGCGGCCGCTCACGTATTCGGGAAAGCGCGTGTGGATCGCCGTGGAGAACGCCCAGCCGCGCCGCCGCAGCCAGCGCCGCGCCGCCCAGCCGAGCGGCCCCTCGGTGGCCAGGTGCACGGCATCCGGGGCGAAGGCCTCGATCTTCGCGCCGACCTTCCAGACATCCCAGGCCAGCGGGATGGCCGCGTAGCCCGGGCAGGGCAGCGTGCGGAACTCCTGCGGCGACAGCACACCGACCTGGTGGCCCAGACACTCCAGCTCCCCGACCAGCGCGCACAGGCTGGTGACCACGCCGTTGACCTGCGGCGCCCAGGCATCGCTGACGATCAGCAGCCTCATGTCAGCGTCTCCGCCAGCGGCTCGGCCGCAGCCGGCAGCCCGCCGCCGGCGGCCAGGCGGTACAGCTCGATGCGCCCGTCCAGGTGTTCGATCAGCGCCGTGCACGACTCCACCCAATCGCCGCAGTTGAGGTACTCGATGGCGCCGATGCGGCGGATCTCGGCGTGATGGATGTGGCCACAGACCACGCCGTGGAAGCCGCGGCGGGTGCACTCGTGGGCCAGCGCCTCCTCGAACTCGCTGATGTAGCTGACCGCGCCCTTGACCTTGTGCTTGAGCCAGGCCGACAGCGACCAGTAGCCGTAGCCCCAGCGCTGGCGCCAGTGGTTGAGCCAGCGGTTGAGGGTCAGGGTGACCTCGTAGGCGGAGTCGCCGAGGAAGGCCAGCCAGCGGTGGTAGCGGGTGATCACGTCGAACTGGTCGCCGTGCAGCACCAGCAGGCGGCGGCCGTCGGCGGTCAGGTGCTCGGCCTCGTCGACCAGGCGGATGTTGCCCAGCACCAGGTCGGCATAGCGGCGCAGGCATTCGTCGTGGTTGCCGGTGACGTAGATCACCTCGGTGCCGCGCCGGCTCATGTTGATCAGCCGGCGGATCACGTTGGTGTGGCTCTGCGGCCAGAACACCGAGCTGCGCAGCTTCCAGCCGTCGATGATGTCGCCGACCAGGTAGACCCGCTCGGGCGCATAGCCCTTGAGGAAGGCCTCCAGGCGCTCGGCCTGGCAATCGCGGGTCCCCAGGTGCACGTCGGAGATCCACAGGGTGCGCACGTACTGCTTGCACTTGGGCAGGAGCGGCTGGGCTAGGGTCATCGACGGCCTCCGGCGGGTTTGCCCCGATGGTGCGGCGCCGCCGTGTACGCCGAATGACAGCCCGGCGGCAGGGCGATGACAGGCGCCGGCAGACGGGTAAACTGGGCACCTTTGCCCGGAACCACCGCATGCCCCCGCACCTGCCGTCGCCCGCCCCCGCGAGTCGCCGCCCATGACTCCGCGCAACGCCCTGCTCGCCGTGCACCTCGGCGCCCTGCTGTTCGGCCTCACCGGGGTGTTCGGCAAGCTGGCCGAAGCCGCGCCGCTGGCGATCACCGCCGGGCGCGCGGCGTTCGCCGTGCTCGCCCTCGGCCTGTTCCTCGCCCTCGCCCGCAATGCTTCCGCTGGCCGCCCCAGCCTGCGTCAGCTGGCCCTGCTGGCGCTCGGCGGACTGCTGCTCGGCGCCCACTGGCTGACCTTCTTCCACGCGGTCAAGGTATCCGGCGTGGCCATCGCCACCCTCGGCTTCGCCAGCTTCCCGGCCTTCACCCTGCTGCTCGAGGGCCTGCTGTTCCGCGAGCGGCTGCGCGCGGGCGAGTTCGCCGTGGTCGGCCTGGTCTGCCTGGGCCTGGTGCTGGTGACGCCGCAGTTCGAGCTGGCCAGCCAGGCCAGTCAGGGCCTGCTGTGGGCGGTACTGTCCGGGCTGCTGTTCGCCCTGCTGTCTCTGACCAACCGGGTCAGCGCCCGCGGCATCGAGCCGGCGCAGGCGGCGCTGTGGCAGAACCTGACCATCGCCCTGTGCCTCTTGCCGCTGGCCGCACCGCAGCTGCCGGCCATCGCGCCGCTGGACTGGCTGTGGCTGGCGCTGCTCGGCGTGCTGTGCACCGGTCTCGCCCACAGCCTGTTCGTCTCCAGCCTGCGCGTGCTCAAGGCGCGCACCGCCGCGGTGGTGTTCGCCATGGAGCCGGTCTACGGGATCTTCTTCGCCTGGCTGCTGTTCGCCGAGATACCGAGCCTGCGCATCTTCGGCGGCGGCGCGCTGATCGTGCTGGCCACCTTCGTCAGCGCACGCCTGCCGCGCTGACCGCTCAGGGTGCGGCGCGTTCGGCGCTGAGCCGCTCGGCCGGCAGACAGGGAGCGCCGTCCAGGCGCGGCTGGCGGGCGAGGAACTCCAGTGCGGAGGCCTGCCAGGACTGGCGCCGCGCTTCCTCGGCGCAGGCGCGCCGGTCCAGCTCGAGCGCCTGCAGACAGGCGCGCTGCAGGTCCTCGTCCATCACCCCGCTGACGCCCTGGCGCAGCACGTCCAGCGGGCCGCTGACCGGGAAGGCGGCCACCGGCGTGCCGCAGGCCAGCGCCTCGAGCATCACCAGGCCGAGGGTGTCGGTGCGCGAGGGGAACACCAGCACGCTGGCGCTGCGGTAGGCCTCGGCCAGCGTCTCGCCGCGCAGGTAGCCAAGAAAGCGCACCTGCGGATAGCGTCGCTGCAGCTCACCGCGCAGCGGGCCGTCGCCGACCACGCGCTTCTCGCCCGGCAGCTCGAGGTCGAGGAAGGCCTCCAGGGTCTTCTCCGGCGCCAGGCGGCCGACGTAGAGGAACACCGGCGCGCCCTCGTCCGGCTCGAGGCGCGGCTGGAACTGGCGGATATCGACGCCCTTGCGCCACAGGCCGAGATGGGCGAAGCCCTGGCGGGCGAACTCGGCCTGCATGCGCACGGTACTGACCAGTACCGCATCGCTCGGCCGGTGGAAGGCGCGCATCCACGCATAGCCCAGGCTGAGCGGGATCACCGGCCAGCGGGCATGGACGAACTCGGGAAAGCGCGTGTGCATGGCGGTGGAGAAGGCCAGTCCGCGGCGCTGCAGCCAGTGCCGCGCCGCCCAGCCGAGCGGCCCTTCGGTGGCCAGGTGCACGGCGTCCGGGGCGAACGCCTCGATCCTCGCCGCCACCCGCCAGATGTCCCATGCCAGGGCGATCTCGGGGTATCCCGGGCAGGGCAGCGAGCGGAAATCCAGCGGCGACAGCACGCCCACCTCGCAGCCCAGCTCCTCCAGCTCCATCACCAGCGCGCGCAGGCAGGTGACCACGCCGCTGACCCGCGGCTCCCAGGTGTCGCTGACGATCAGCAACCGCATGGTCGCGCCCTGCGCAGACGGTCACGGGAAACGGCAGGAGCCGGGGCAGTCCGCGGACGCGACGGACGACGTGCGCATTTCGACGGGCAAGGCTGGGCACAGTCCATCAGCCACCTCCGGCTGGAGCTGCAGGATCTTTGCTGGCGTCAGGAGGCGCCGCGCATGGGCGCGGGGCCTCGTTAACGCAGCATAGTCACAGCCGGGAAAGTGCGCCGCTCGTCGGCGCACTTCGTCACTCGCGGCGCGGACGGTCGCTGTGGCCGAGGTCGCGACCCGGATCGATGCGGTCGCGCACGCGCTGCTTGAGCACCTTGGCCTCGGGGAAGCCGCCGTCGGCCTTGCGCTCCCAGATCTCGACGCCGTCGCAGGTGATGCGGAACACCCCGCCGGTGCCCGGCACCAGGCTGACCTTGCCCAGATCGTCGCCGAAGGTGGACAGCAGTTCCTGCGCCAGCCAGGCGGCGCGCAGCAGCCATTGGCACTGGGTGCAGTAGGTGATCTCGACTTCGGGTCTGCCGATGCTCATCGCGGGGTCCTGAACGGAAAACGGGCGGGCCGCCATGATAGCGCCCCGCCTGCCGCCTCAGCGATTGCCACGCAGGCGCCAGGCCGGCCAGATCGCCAGGGCGAACAGCGCGGCCAGCAGCCAGAAGCTCTGCTGGAAGGCCAGGGCATTGCCCAGGGCATCGCCGCCTTCGGCCTCGTGGCGCCATTCGAGGAAGAAGGTCAGCAGGTTGATGCCCAGCGCCCCACCGAGCTGACGCATGAAGGTGGTGGCGCCGGTGGCGCTGGACAGCTCCTCGGCCGGCAGGTCCTGCACCGCCGCGGTGCTCACCCCGGGCAGGATGCCGCCGAGGCCGAAGCGCCCCAGCGAAGCCCAGGCGCAGATCGCCCAGAAGCCGCCCTCATCGCCCAGCAGCGCCTGGCCGGCGGCGGACAGCGCCAGCAGCGCCAGACCGCCGACCAGCAGCCAGCGCGCCGCCAGGCGGTCGCTCAGCCAGCCGCCGACGAAGGCGGCGACGCCCAGCACCAGGCCGGTGGGCAGCAGCACCAGGCCGGCGTCGGCGGCGCTGTAGTGCTCCACCGTCTGCACGTACAGCGGGATCAGGTAGGTGACGCCGAACAGACCGACGCCGAGCACCATCGCCACCCAGCTGGTGCGCCGGAAGCTGGCGTTGCGCCACAGGCGCAGCGGCAGCAGCGGCGCCTCGTGGCGGCTGCAGCGCCAGAGGAAGGCCGCCAGGCAGGCCAGGCCGATGCCGCCGGGCACCAGGGTCACGCCGGCCAGCCAGCCGAAGCGCTGCGCCTCGGCCAGACCGCCGAGGATGCCGAACAGCGCCAGGTTGAGCAGGACGAAGCCCGGCACGTCCAGGCGCGGCGGGGTCAGCGAGCGGAAGCTCGGCAGCAGGCGGGCGCCGCCGATCACGCTGATCACGCAGATCGGCGCCGGCAGCCAGAAGATCGCGCTCCAGCCGAAGTGATCGACCACATAGCCGGCCAGGGTCGGCCCCAGCGCCGGCGCCATCATCGCGCCGAGGCCGAACAGGCCGAGCGCCAGGCCGCGGCCGCGGTCGGGGAAGGAGCGGAAGATCAGCACCATGGCCAGCGGCTGGACCAGGCCGGCACACAGCCCCTGGACGATGCGCAGGCCGATCAGCGGCCAGATCGAGGTCACCAGCGGCGCCACCAGCGAGGTGGCCATGAACAGGCCGAAGGTGCCGAGCAGGGTGCGCCGGGCGCCGAAGCGCGCCTGCGCCCAGGACGACAGCAGCAGGCCCGAGGTCATCGCGGCGAGGAAGCCGGTGATCAGCCACTGCGCCAGCGGCCGGCCGATGGCGAACTCGGCCATGATCGCCGGCAGGGCGACGTTGACGCTGGTGGAGGCCAGCACCATGGTCATGGTGGAGAGGATCAGCAGGGCCAGCAGCCAGGCCGGGTAGCGGGCGCCGAAGCGCTCGCGCAAGGCATCGAGGTCGTGCCCCATCACAGCCGCTCCAGGTTGGCCTGCATCCGGCCGAGCACCCGCTGGCAGACCTCCAGCTCCTGCTGGTCGATGTCGGCGAGCACCTCGTTGCGCAGCTCGCCGGCGATCGCCTCGATCTGCGCGATGAGCGCGGCGGTCTGCGGCAGCAGCTCGATGCGCTTGGCGCGGCGGTCCTCGGCCACCGTCACCCGGCGCACCAGCTGCTGCGCCTCGAGGCCGTCGAGCAGGCGCGCCAGGGTCGCGCACTCGACGCCGACCAGCGCCGCCAGCTCGCTCTGGGTCGGCGCCTCCGCATGCCGGGCCAGGTGCAGCAGCACCAGCCAGCGCGCCTGCGACAGGCCGAGGTGGCTGAGGCGGCGGTCCAGCTCGGCCCGCCAGGTGCGCGCCAGCAGGGCGACCTCGGCGCCGAGGCGGTGATCGGAATGCGCCATTTCATACCCTCCTAAATATCAACAAGCTAAACATTAGCCTGCTAAGTATTTATCCGCAACTCTCCCCCGCCAACAACCCGATGGGGGACAGTGCGCCGGCTCAGGCGCCCAGCTCGACCTCCAGCGCGGCGCGCACGCAGTGCAGCACGCCGAGCGGCACGCGGCCGTCGAATGCCTCGGCCAGCGCCGCCACCGGCGGCAGCTCGCCGTCGCCGTCGAGGAAGGCGTCGTGGATCTCGCCGAGCAGCTCCTCGGGCAGGTCCAGCGCCTGCTCCAGGCTCAGTTGCTGGCGACCGATGGCCTCGGCCAGCAGGCTGTAGACGTTCTTCTCCGAGCAGTCGAGCTGGCGGGCGATCTGCGCCGGGGTCATGCCCGAGCGGGCCAGGCTGACCAGCTCGTGGCGCAGGTCGGTGACCACCGCCGGTACGGCCGGCGCCGCGGGGCTGTCGGTGAGCACGTCGAGGAAGGCCTGGCCGTAGCGCTCCAGCTTGCGCGCACCGACGCCGCTGACCTGGGCCATTTCGGACAGCGACTGCGGCTGGCTGCGCAGCATCTCCAGCAGGGTAGCGTCGGGGAAGATCACGTAGGGCGGCACGCTGTGCTCCTCGGCCAGCTTGCGGCGCAGGGTGTGCAGCGCCTCCCACAGCGGCCGCTCGTCGCCGCGCACCAGCTGGCTGGCCTGGCTCGGCCCGCCGCTGGAACGCTGCGCGCGCTGCGGCTTGAGATCGCGGCGCAGCTCGAGGCTGACCTCGCCGCGCAGCAGCGGCCGGCAGGCGTCGGTCAGGCGCAGGCCGCCGAAGCCGTCGAGGTCGATGTCGGCCAGGCCGCGCGCCACCAGTTGGCGGAACAGCGTGCGCCAGTCGGCTTCGGCCAGGTCCTTGCCCTTGCCGAACACCGCCAGCTGCTGGTGGCCAAACGAGCGCACCTTGTCGCTCTCGCGACCGAGCAGGATGTCGACCAGGTGGCCGACGCCGTAGCGCTGGCCGCTGCGGTAGATGGCCGACAGCGCCAGGCGCGCCGCCTCGGTGGCGTCCCAGGTCTCCACGCCCTCCACGCAGTTGTCGCAGTGGCCGCAGGGCTGCGCCAGCTCCTCGTCGAAGTAGGCCAGGAGCGCCTGGCGACGGCAGCGCGACTCCTCGCACAGCGCCAGCATGGCCTCCAGCTTGTGGCGCTCGACGCGCTTGTGCTGCTCGTCGCCCTCGGAGTTCTGCAGCATCTGGCGCAGGAACAGCACGTCCTGCAGGCCGTAGGCCATCCACACTTCCGAGGGCAGGCCGTCGCGGCCGGCGCGGCCGGTTTCCTGGTAGTAGGCCTCCAGCGACTTGGGCAGGTCGAGGTGGGCGACGAAGCGCACGTTGGGCTTGTCGATGCCCATGCCGAAGGCGATGGTCGCCACCATGATCAGCCCTTCCTCGTTGATGAAGCGCTTCTGGTTGTGCGCGCGCAGCTCGCTGGCCAGCCCGGCGTGGTACGGCAGCGCCGGATAGCCCTGCTCGGAGAGGAAGGCGGCCACCTCTTCGACCTTCTTGCGCGACATGCAGTAGACGATGCCGGCGTCACCGCGGCGACCGGCGAGGAACTGCTGCAGCTGCTTGCGCGGCTGGTCCTTGGGCACGATGCGGTAGAAGATGTTCGGCCGGTCGAAGCTGGACAGGAAGCGCTCGGCGTTCTCCAGATGCAGGCGCTGGACGATTTCCTCGCGGGTGCGCTTGTCCGCGGTGGCGGTCAGGGCGATGCGCGGCACGTTGGGGAACAGCTCGGCGAGCTGGCCGAGCTGCAGGTATTCGGGGCGGAAGTCGTGGCCCCACTGCGACACGCAGTGCGCCTCGTCGATGGCGAACAGGGCGATCGGCAGGCGCTGCAGGAAGGCCAGCATGCGCGGCTGCACCAGGCGCTCGGGGGCCAGGTAGAGCAGTTTGATCTCGCCGCGGCGCAGGCGCTCGGCGATCTCGCGCTGCTCCTCGGGCGTCTGCGTGGAGTTCAGCGCCACCGCCGCCACGCCCAGCTCGTCGAGGGTGGCGACCTGGTCGTCCATCAGCGCGATCAAGGGCGACACCACCACCGCCACGCCGTCGCGCAGCAGCGCCGGCACCTGGAAGCACAGCGACTTGCCGCCGCCGGTGGGCATCAGCACCAGGGCGTCGCCGCCTTCGCTCACGTGCTGGATGATCCGCGCCTGGTTGCCGCGGAAAGCGTCGTAACCGAACACGTCTTTGAGGGTGCGCAGGGCGGAATCGAGCATGGGGCCTCCGGATGAAGCCGGGCATTATACGCCAGCCCGCACCCGGTTCCGTGCGCCACTCGCCTGGCAGCGCGCCCACTGCTCGTCTACAATCGAGCGCGCATTCTTCCCGAGGTAGTGTCCCGATGTCCTTCGCCGAGCAACTGTCCCGCCTGCAAGCCTTTCTCGATGCCGACGACCTGCATGAGGAAGCGCTGGACTACGTGGCCGCCCACGGTTACCTGACCGCCCTGTCCATCTGCCCCGATCCGGTACCGGAGCGCGAGTGGATCGACGCCCTGTTCGCCGAGCCGCCGCACTACCGCAGCGACGCCGAGCGCGAGGAGATCGAAGCCTCGCTGATCCAGCTCAAGGCGCATATCGGTCGTCAGCTGGCCAGCGACGAGGACATGGAGCTGCCCTGCGATCTCGACCTGGGCGACGATCCCGACGACTCCGACCTGCGCGGCTGGTGCATCGGCTTCATGGAGGGCGTGTTCCTGCGCGAGGCCGTGTGGTTCGAGAACGCCGAGGACGAGGTCAGCGAGCTGCTGCTGCCGATCATGGTCGGCTCCGGCCTGTTCGACGAGGAGCCGGAGTTCGCCGAGATCGCCAGCGACCGTGACCTGGTCGACAGCATGATCGACCAGATCCCCGAGCTGCTCACCGCGCTGTTCCTGCTCTGCCAGGCTCCGGAAGAGAAGCCGGCGCTGCTCAAGCCCCGCCAGCACTGAGCCGCGCCGCATGGCGCCACGCGAACCCGCCGAGATCCGTCACGCCTGGCTGCGCTGGCTGCTGCTGGGCATTGGCTGGCTGAGCGTGGCGCTGGGCGTGCTCGGCATCTTCCTGCCGGTGCTGCCCACCACCCCCTTCCTGCTGCTGGCCGCCGCCTGCTTCGTGCGCAGCTCGCGGCGCGTCTACGTCTGGCTGGTCACCCACCCGCGCCTCGGCCCGTGGATCCGCGACTACCTCGACGGCCAGGGCATCCCCTTCCGCGCCAAGGCCTGGGCCATCGGCCTGATGTGGGCGAGCATCCTGCTGTCCTGCTACCTGGTGCCGCTGCTGCCGGCCCGCCTGTTCATGCTGACCAGCGCCGTGCTGGTGACCCTCTACATCCTCCGCCAGAAGACTCTCGGCCGGCCCTGAGGGACGGCGCCTTCCCCACAACCGGGGCCGATACCCCCAGCCACGGGGAAAGTTCCCCACCCCCCGACGCCAGGTACGAGGCCTCGCCTGGGGGGCAGGCGCTGCCCGCCCTTGGCTGCCGCACCTGGCGATGGCTCCGTGCCGCCTGGCACCATGCTTGCTTGGTCTCCACTGACGATACCTTTCTGCCATCACGGGAAGCATCACGGGAAGGGCTCGATCAACGGAAGCAGTGCCCGGCCGGGAGCAACCGGCCGCGCAATCCGGTATGCACTGGAAGCACCGAGGCAAGACCTCTCGTCCTGATCGGCTCCGCAACGGCGCCGACCCGCGCCGAGTCGCCGTTCTCCTCCGTCGTGGAGCATCCAGTCGCGGTGAACGCCATCGTTCCGATGGTCGACGCGCGCCCGACAATGCACGCGCGTCTGCGTCTATCCGTGCAGCAGGGTGAGGACAACATGGACAAGAAATCATCTTCCGCGAGCCTGTTCCAGCTATCGGCCGTCGCCTGGGCGATCCTGGCGACCCTGAGCCTGCCCGGCAGCGCTGCCGGCTCCCTGGACGACGAGAGCCAGCCGCCGCCGACCGACCCCTCGGCCTACGTCGATGCTCCGGAGCATCCGGACGAGACGCTGCACGAGATGGAGAGCTGGCCGAAGGCCAACAAGGGCGCCTACGACCTGCCGAACGGGGTGAGCGGCGACAAGAACACGCCGACCGCCGAGAACGTGCTGCAGCCGCTGCAGCAGACCTCGTTCAACTACCCGACCAACGGCACGGCAAGCCCGCTGTTCGGCGCCCAGCCCTTCACCCAGCAGGTGCTGCGCTTCGAGGAGTTCGGCCTGGAGAGGCTCGACCCCGGCGCCCCGGCCGGCACCCTGCCGCTGCCACCGCCGAGCCTCGGCCCGGCTCCGGCCCAGGATCCGCTCAGCGTTGCCCGCAGCGGTCCGCCCTCCTCGGCGCTGGACGACTTTCTCAGGCAGCCGGGGCTGTTCCCGTTCCCGGCCCAGTACTCCAACGTGCTGGACCCCAACCCGTGGAAGTCCCAGATCGAGCACTTCCTCAACCGCTACGTCAGTTCGCCGGCCGAGGGCCGCCCGCCGGGCAAGGGCTGGTCGCACCAGCGCTGGAACGAGTTCTATCCCCAGGCCGCGTTCAAGACGGTACAGGCAGGGGCGCGGGTCAACGGTGGCGTGCGCAACGGCCGGCAGCTGCACGGCTACGCGGTCGGCGAATTCGGCCCCGGCGGCCTCTACCACAACACCGCCGGCACGCCAGCGACCGCCGGCACCACAGCCGGCATCGGCATCCGCCTCCACCCGAACATGCCGGTGCAGAATCACAAGTCGCTGTGGACCTTCGACGGCACCCTGCCGCCCAAGCTGCTGATGGTCCGTTACGGCCAGCCGATGCTGATGCGCCACTACAACGCCCTGCCGATCGACCCGGCGGCCAACCGCGGCTTCGGCCTGCACACCATCAGCACCCACGAGCACAACGGTCATGTCCCGGCCGAGAGCGACGGCTTCGCCAACGCCTTCTTCTTCCCCGGCCAGTACTACGACTATCGCTGGCCGGTGCAGCTGGCCGGCTACGACAGCATCAACACCAGGGCGGAGGATCCGCGAGCCGCCTTCCCCTGCGCACCGGGAGAGACCCTCTGGGTCAACGACCTCAACCCCGGCCCGAGAACCTGTGGCGACGACGGCAAGATCAGGATTCGCGGCGACTGGCGCGAGACCATGAGCACCCACTGGTTCCACGACCACATGCTCGATTTCACCGCGCAGAACGTCTACAAGGGCAACGCCGCGGTGATGAACTACTACAGCGCCGTCGACCGCGGCAACGAGGCGTTCGACGACGGCGTCAACCTGCGCTTCCCCAGCGGCTCGGCGCTGCCCTGGGGCAACCGCGACTACGACGTCAACCTGGTGATGGCCGACAAGGCCTGGGACGACCGGGGCCAGCTGTGGTTCAACCCGTTCAACACCGACGGCTTCCTCGGCGACCAGATGGTGGTCAACTGGCTGTACAAGCCCTACATGGAGGTGCGCGCACGCAGCTACCGCTTCCGCCTCCTCAACGGCTCGGTGTCGCGCTACTTCAAGATCGCCGTGGTGCGCGAGATCCAGGGCAGCGGCGGCGAGTTCAAGGGGCCCAAGGGCTCGGGCGTGTCCTACGACCGGGTGCCGTTCCACATGATCGCCAACGACGGCAACATCATGGAGCACGCCGTGCCCTTCGACGGCAGCATGGATCTGGACGGCGACGGCGACCGCAAGGACCACCACGGCATCCTGCCGACCCAGGCCATCGCCGAGCGCTATGACATCATCATCGACTTCGCCCGGCACGGCATCCGCCCGGGAGACCGCCTCTACCTCGTCAACCTGATGGAGCACGACACCGGCAAGGGCCCGTCGAACAAGGAGCTGTCGCTTGGCGAGGTGCTGTCCGAGGCATACAAGGCGACCCTCGACCAGACCAGCAAAGGCGCGCGCTGGCGGGACGGCGATCCGGTGGTCGGCAAGTTCCTGCAGTTGCGGGTCGTCACCTATGGCGGCAATGACCTGAGCATGAACCCTGCCGAATACGAGCCGGCCAAGCCCGGCAAGGCCGCCGGCAAGAAGATGATCCCGCTGACCATCGACCGCAACAGCGTTGCCGACCGGGCCAAGCTCGCCCAGGCCCGCAAGCGCCACTTCACGTTCGGCCGCTCCGACGGCACCGATGCCGAACCCTGGACCGTCAAGACCGACGGCGGCCTCGGCTATGCCGCCGACCCGCGGCGGATCTCGGCAGCGCCCCAGCTGGCCAACGGTCCGACCGACGCCGGCTGGAGCGGCGACGGCACCCTAGAGGTATGGACCATCGAGAACGGCGGCGGGGGCTGGAGCCATCCCGTGCACGTGCACTTCGAGGAGGGCGTCATCCTCAGCCGCGACGGCCGGGAGCCGCCGGAGTGGGAGAAGTGGGCGCGCAAGGACGTCTATCGCGTCGGGCCGGAGGTCGATGGCTCCATCGAGGTCGAGGTGGCACTGCGCTTCCGCGAGTTCGCCGGCACCTACGTCGAGCACTGCCACAACACCCAGCACGAAGACACCGCGATGCTGCTGCGCTGGGACCTGGAGCACCCCGGCCAGTTCCAGTTCATGCCGACGCCCCTGCCGACCTGGGATGGCGTGCAGTACGCCGGCTCGGTGGCCCTTCCCACTGCCCGCAGCAGCAGCGGCGGCAGCGGTAGCTCGGGAGGCGGCACGGGCGGCAGTGGTGGCGGCACCGGCGGTAGCGCTGGCGGTACGGGCGGCGACGGCGGCAGTGGTGGCGGCACCCCGCCCGCCAATCAGCTGCCGGTGGCCATGGCCGACAGCGCCAGCACCAGGGCTGGCGCGGCGATCAGCATCGACGTGCTGGCCAACGACAGCGATCCGGAAGGCCAGCCGCTGAGCATCGTCGACCTGAACCCGCCGTTCCACGGCCAGGGCAGCGCCAGCACCGACGGCGACCGGGTGCTCTATACCCCGCCGACCACGCTGAGCGAGCCCCTGACCGCGACCTTCACCTACTCGGCCAGGGACGCCCAGGGCGGCGTCTCGAGCCCGGCCACGATCAGCGTGACGGTCAACCCGGCGCCCAGTGCCGAAGACCTGAAGGTCACCACTGCCGAGGTCCGCTCGCGCAGCGGCAACCGCTATCGCTGGGAACTGAGCGGACGGACCTCGCTGCCGAGCGGCAACAGCATCGAGGTGACGGTCGCGACCCGCAGCGGGCCTCTCAGCCTGGGCAAGGCCACCCTGACCTCTGCCGGATCCTGGCGGCTTTCCGTGGAAACCACCGGCAGCGGCCCGGCAGCGGCCCCCACGGCGACCATCCGCTCGATCCACGGCGAGGTCACGGTACCGCTCAAGGCGCTCTGAGCCTCCCGCCCGCGCCCGGGAGTTCCCCGGACGCGGGCGGGATCCTGCGAAACGGACTGTCCGCGAGGGCGAACCAGCTCCGCCCGCCAGCGGACCCAGCACGGGAAGCCGAAGCCATGTCCAGCCAGCCCCGCACCGCCCGATCCGTCCTCACCACGCTGCTGCTGTCGCTCGCCCTGCTCGGCGCGCTGAGTCCGGCGGCCGCCACCTCCGCCAGCGAGAGCAGCGCGGCGAGCGGCTCCATCTCCCCCTGGGGGCGGGACTACTTCCCCAACATCGTCCTGATCAACCAGGACGGCCAGAAGGTCCGCTTCTTCGACGACCTGATCAAGGACAAGGTGGTGGCGATCAACTTCATCTTCACCGCCTGCGGCGACTCCTGCCCGCTGGAAACCGCCCGCCTGCGCCAGGTGCAGAACCTGCTTGGCGAGCGGGTCGGCCGCGACATCTTCCTCTACTCGATCAGCATCGACCCGATCTCCGATACCCCGGAGGTGCTCAAGCGCTACACCGAGAAGTTCAACATCGGCCCGGGCTGGCAGTTCCTCACCGGCGACTACGACGAGATCAACCTGCTGCGCCAGAAGCTCGGCCTGTTCATCGACGGGGTGGACGACCAGCAGGTCGACGCCAGCGGCACCCGCGACCACAACCTGAGCCTGATCATCGGCAACCAGAGCACCGGCCGCTGGATGAAGGCCTCGCCCTTCGAGAACCCGTACATCCTCGCCGACCGTCTCGGCAGCGTCCTGCACAACTGGAAGCAGGCCAGCGTCGTGCACAACGACTATGCCGAGGCCCCCGACGTACGCACGCCCTCGGCCGGCGAGCAGATCTACCGCACGCGCTGCGCCTCCTGCCACACCCTCGGCGACACCCAGCAGGCCGGGCTGCGCAGCCTCGGGCCGGACCTGCTCGGCGTGACCCGCCGCCGCGACCCGGCCTGGCTCAGCCGCTGGATCAGGGAGCCCGACCGCATGCTGGCCGAGAAGGATCCGCTGGCCATGGCGCTGCTTGAGCAATACAACCGCGTGCCCATGCCCAACCTGCGCCTGGGCGAGGTCGAGATCAGCGCCCTGCTGGCCTATCTGGAGGAAGAGAGCAACCGGCAGAACCCGCCGCAACCCCTCGTGCAGGAAAGCCACGACGCGCAGCGCCAGCACCCGCGCTAGCGACGGCCGGCTGCCGACAAGCCGGCCGCGTTGCGCCTATCCTCAGAAGGGAACCGACAGGGCGTGAGCGGCGCGATGGAGCGATGCGGGATGGTCACGAGACAGCCGACCGGCAGGCGCGCGCTTGTGGGCTTCTGCCTGCTCGCCAGCCTGCTGCCCGGTCTCGCCGTGCAGGCCAACTGGGACTTCGCACGGATCATCCGACTCGCCGAGCAGCGCTACGGCGGCCTGGGCATCGGACGCGAGCGCCTCGAGCAGTGGTCGCAGCTGATCGAGCACGGTGGCGGGTTCGACGAAGCCGAGCAGCTGCGTGCGGTCAACGGCTTCTTCAACCAGGCCCTGCGCTTCACCGACGACGCCAGCACCTGGCAGCAGCTCGACTACTGGGCCACCCCCCTGGAAGCCCTGGTGAAGGGGGCCGGCGACTGCGAGGACTACGCCATCGCCAAGTACCTGACCCTGCGCCAGCTCGGCGTCCCCGGCGAGAAGCTGCGCATCACCTACGTCAAGGCGCTGGAACTCGACCAGGCGCACATGGTGCTGGCCTGGTACGCCACCCCGACCAGCGAACCGCTGGTGCTGGACAACCTGATCCCCGATATCCGCCCTGCCTCGCAACGCCCCGACCTGCTGCCGGTGTATGCCTTCAATGCCGAAGGCGTCTGGCTGCCGGGTGCCGGCGGCAACCAGCGCAGCGGCGACAGCAAGACCCTGTCGCGCTGGCAGGACCTGCTGAACAAGATGCGCCACGAAGGATTTGCCCGGACCACGGGCAAGGAGGCCCCATGACCCTGCTGCAGCAACGCTTCCTCTCCATCTGCCTGTTCCTGCTGCTGGCCTTCACCGTCAGCTTCGTCGCCAGCCTGGAAAGCTCCCGCGAGCAGACCGTCGCGCAGCTGCGCTCGCACGCCCAGGACGCCGCCACCGCCCTCGGCGTGGCGCTGACGCCGCACATCGATGACCCGGCCACGGTCGAGCTGATGGTCTCCTCGATCTTCGACAGCGGCTACTTCGCCAGCATCCGCGTGCGGCGCGCGGACGACGGCGCCATGCTGGCCGAGCGGCAGATGAACCCGCGCAGCGACGAGGTGCCGGGCTGGTTCGCCCGCCTGGTGGACCTCCACGCCGAAGGCGGCGAGGCGCTGATCCAGCGCGGCTGGCAGCAGGCCGCGCGGGTCGAGGTGGTCAGCCACCCGCAGTTCGCCCTCGCCCGCCTGTGGCACGCCGCCCTGGGCAGCCTCTCCTGGCTGGCGCTGTGCGGGCTGCTCAGCGCCGCCCTCGGCGGCTGGCTGCTGCAGCGCCAGCTGCGCCCCCTCGAGCGCATGGTGGAGCAGGCCGAGGCCATCGGCCGCCGCGAGTTCATCAGCCAGCCGCTGCCGCATACGCCCGAGCTGCGCCGGGTGGTGCTGGCGATGAACCAGATGGCCGACAAGCTGCGCAGCCTGTTCGCCGAGGAGGCGGCGCGCAGCGAGCGGCTGCGCAACGAGGCCTACCAGGACAGCCTCACCGGCCTGGCCAACCGCCGCCTGCTCAACATGCGCCTCGACGCCCAGCTGCTGGCCAGCGAGCAGAACGCCGCCGGCTACCTGCTGCTGCTGCGCCTCAACGACCTCAGCGGCCTCAACCAGCGCCAGGGCGCCGGGCGCACCGATGCCCTGATCCGCGAGATCGGCGAGCGCCTGCAGCAGATTGGCGCCCGCTTCGGACACCCCGACTGGCTGGCCGCCCGCTGCCGCGGCGGCGAGTTCGCCCTGCTCGCCCCCGGCGCCACCACCGCCGAGATCGAGCAGCTGGCGGCCGAGCTCGGCGAGACGCTCGCCGGCCTGCAGGACACCGGCGCCAGCGACTGCGAGCCGGCGGCGCACATCGGCCTGACCGCCTACCAGCCGGGGGAAAGCCGCCAGGGCGTGCTGAGTCGCGCCGACCAGGCGCTGAGCCAGGCCCAGCAGCGCTACGACCAGCCGTGGGAGCGCGTGGACGAGAGCACCCCGGTCTGCCGCCTCGACCAGCACGACTGGCGCCACTGGCTGGACGAGGCGCTGGGTGAGGGCAAGCTGCAGCTGTACTTCCAGCCGGTGGTGCGCAGCGACGACCGCACGCTGCTCCACCACAAGGTGCTGGCGCGCCTGCTCGATCCGCAGGGCAAGGCCATACCGGCCGGCCTGTTCCTGCCCTGGGTCGCCCGTCTGGGCTGGGGGCCGCGCCTCGACCGGCTGATGCTCGAGCACGTCCTCGAACACCTGCGCCAGCATCCGCAGCCGCTGGCCATGAGCCTGTCCGGAGCCACCCTGCACGACCAGGTCAGCCTCGCCCTGATCCTCCACAGCCTGCGCAGGCATCCCCAGCAGGCGGGCCTGCTGACCCTGGAGCTGGACGAGCGCACGCTGCCCGGCGCCGAGCAGTTGCCGGCCCTGTGCGAGCCCCTGCGCGAAACCGGCTACGGCCTCGCGGTACAGCATTTCGGCGGACGCTTCAGCCTGATCGGCAACCTCACCCACCTCGGCCTGGCCTGGCTGAAGATCGACGGCAGCCACATCCACGGCCTCGACCGGGAAGCCGACCGGCGCGTGTTCATCGAGGCAATCCGCCGCACCACCCACAACATCGACCTGCCGCTGATCGCCGAGATGGTGGAAAGCGAAGGCGAGGCGCAGGCCCTGCGCGAGCTGGGAGTACACGGGATGATGGGGCGCCTGATCGGAGTGCCGGCGCCCTGGCCGAAGAGCGAACAGCCCGCCACGGGAAGCGGCGTGCGCCCGGGAGCGAAGCTCGAATAGGGGAGCGGGGAAAGGCCCGCGCCGGCGGTGAGCCGACCGGCGCGGGCGGGATGGCTCAGACGACCTTGAGCGAGCCGTCGTCGAGCATGGCGTGGATGATGCTGGCCTGGTCGGCGGAGCCGTAGGCCGTCGACAGGTTCACGCCATCGAGCACGATGGTCTGGCTCGCCGGCAGCGGCCCGGCGCCGTCGGGGTTCACCGTGAGGGTGGTGCTGCTGCCGGTGGTGAGGGTCAGGTAACTGCCCAGCACGCTGGCCAGCTCCGACATGCCCAGCGACGGATCCAGGCCGGCAAGCAGATCGCTCAGGTCGAGGCTGTCCTGCCCCGGATCGAAGTCGGTGACATGGTCGACGCCGCTGTCCCCGGCGAGCCAGACGAAGGTATCGCTGCCAGCCCCGCCGCTCAGGACATCGTCGCCGGAGCCGCCGATGAGGGTGTCGTCGCCGGCCATGCCGGCGAGGCGGTCGCTGCCGCCCAGCCCGATCAGCACGTTGTCGCCGGCGCTGCCGGTCAGCTCGTCGTCGTGCTGGGAGCCGATCAGGTTCTCCAGCCCGGTCAGGCGGTCCGTGCCGGCGCCGCCGGTATTCTGCGACTGACCGATCAGACTTTCGCTCAGGCTGACCCGCACCCCGCTCGTGGCGCTGATGTAGCTGGCCGTATCGTTGCCGGCCCCGCCGATCAGGGTGTCGTTGCCGGCGCCGCCGGCCAGGATGTCGTCGCCCGAGCCGCCGTCGAGCACGTCGTTGCCGGAGCCGCCGACGAGGATATCGTCGCCGCTGTCGCCCTTGAGGGTGCTGCCGCCCTCGCGTCCGAGCAGGATCTCGTCGAGGTAGCTGCCGACCAGCACGCTGCCGGGATCGCGCTCCAGATGCACATCCGCAGAACCCACCACGCTGCCGCCCAGACTCACCTCGTAGCTGAAGCTGCCCCCGTCGCGCTCGGTCTGCCCCCCCTCGATGAAGGTGATGGTGGAGCCGGCATCCAGCACCTGGCCGCCGCTGGCCGATGCGGCGATGGCCGCCAGGGCCAGCAGGTGGCTGTTGGGGCCGGTGTCGTTGGCCAGCAGCGCCCACTTGGGAATCGTCAGGCTGTCCGGCCCGGACTGGATCGGCACGTTGCTGAGCACCCGGTCGTCGCGCACCACCAGCGGCCCCGAGGCGGCATCGACGATCAGCGACAGGTTCGCGCCCGCCGTATCGCCATCGTTGTCGATCAGCACGTAGCCGATGTGCTCCCTGGCCGACTGGCCGACTCCGGACGGCGGGGTGTAGACGAAGGCGCCATCGTCCATGTCGACCGCGAAGCGGCCGCCGGCGACGGTGGTGATGGTCAGGATGTGGCTGGCCGCATCGAAACTGCCGGCACCGACCCCGCCGCTCACGCCTATGCTGCCGCCCCCGGCAGTCTGGTAGGTATAGGTGACGCCGTCCACGGTCACCGACTGCACATGACCGCCATCGGCGCCGAAACCGCCACCGCTGGTCAGGTTGCCGGCCAGCGACGCGGCCCGCACGCTGTCCACCAGGGTATCGCTGAGCTGGGCGAAGTCGGTGATGGTCTGGGCGTCGCTGCCCGCCCCGGCGGCGCCGTCGTAGGCGATCGGATCGAGCGCCGCCTCGGTCACCCCCGAGCCCATGCCCAGGGCATGCATGGTGATGCCGTTGGCCTCGAGGAAGTCGATCCAGGCGGCCTCCTCGGCGGCGGAGATGCCGACGCTGCCGGCCGGCAGCTTGGGAATGCCGTCGGACAGGAAGTAGCCGACGTTCTGCCCGTCGGGCAGCTTGCCGGCTTGCCCCCAGGCGCTGTTCATCACCGCCTGCAGGGCGGCGTCGTAGTTGGTCAGGTCGGAGTCCGACGGGTCGTCGATGGCCAGCACGGCGTCGATCGCCTCGTTGACGGATTGCCACTCGCTGCCCAGCACCTGCGCCGAGGAGCCGAAGATGACCACCTTGACCGCCACCTCACCCCGCGCCTCGTACTGCTCGAGCAGCTCGCAGATCGCCTGGCGGGCGGCCTCCAGACGGTTGTAGCCGCCGAACTGGGCCGACTCGTTCATGCTGTCGGAAACGTCGAGGACGATCAGCAGGTTGGTCTTGTTGCTCAGGGTGTTCTGCTCGTGGGCCGCCTGGTCGACGGCGCTGGGACGGTCGTCGACGATCTCGATGGCGATCTGCGCGGGTGCGGATGCGGCCGTGCCGTCGGATACCTGCAGCTCGAACAGTTCGCGCTCGACACCGGGGCCGTCCGTGGTCGGCCCGCTCAGCTGGTAGAGGTAGCTGCCGGTACCGGTCGCCGCATCGTAGCCGGTGATGGTCAGGGTTCCGTAGCTGCCGGTGAACACATGGCCGGCCAACTGGTCGATGGCGACGGTCTGGCCGTTGATGGTGACGCTGGCCAGATCGTCCAGGCCGTCCGCATCGCCCAGGCGGAAGGTGCCGCTGGCGAACTCGCCGTCGCCGGCAGCCGCCGAGCCGCCGGGCAGTCCGGCCTCGTACACGCAGTCGGCGATACCGCCGGGATTGCCCGGATCGACATCCACGGTCGGTCCGTCGTTGCTGCCGCGCAGGGTGATGGTCAGGGTGGCGCTGGCCGGGTCGCCATCGCCGTCCTGGATGCGGTAGGTGAAGCTCTCGCTGCGCACATCGCCTTCACGCAGCGCCTGGGTCGCCGCCCGCGCATTGTCGAGGAGGAAGCTGTAGCTGCCGTCGGCGTTCAGCTGCAGCGTGCCGTACTGCGACAGGACCGTCGACAGCGGGTTGTCCCAGGCGACGAAGCTGTGCCCGTCCGCCCCCGGCTGGCCATTGGCATGCAGGTCGTTGTCGAGCACGCTGCCGGCCAGCGCATCCGTCGCGTTCTCGCGGATCTCGGGGGTATCGTCCACCGCGCGCGGAGCATCGTCGGCGATCGTCACGTCCAGCTGACGCTCCGCCGACATGTCGCCGGTGCGGTCGATGACCCGCACGACGAAGCTCTCGCCGACCACGTCCAGGCCGCCGCTCAGGCCGGCGCCGCCGAGGTGGGGAGCGGGACCGTCGAGGGTGTAGGTCCAGCTACCGTCGGCGGCGACCACCAGGGTGCCGTAGAGCCCCTGCACGCTGCCTCCCGCCGCCACGTTGACCCAGTTGCCACCGGCGTCGCGCACCTGCAGCGCCAGCACGCCATCCGGGGCATCCACCACGAAGCGCCCGTAGGCCGAGGTTTCCGCACTGCCCGCCTGGCTGCCCGCGGGCAGGCCGGACTCGTCAACCGCGGCCCGATCGATCAGTACCTGGGCGCTGGGATCGTCGAAATATTCGATCTCGAGCGTGGGGATGGACGGCTCCGCCTGCGGGTCCTCCGCGGGAACCAGCTCCTCGGCCTGCAGCGGGACGAAGCTCAGCGGTCCGGTCGGGAAGCCGATTTCCGGGTCGACCCGGCCGGCGGTCTCGCCCAGCAGGACGAAGGAGATGCCGCCGCCTCCGGCACCGCCAGCGTCGCCGCCGGGACCTGCCGCCGGCGGCTCGGCGCTCAGCGTCGGGTCCGCGCCCGCCCTGATCGCCTGCTGCAGCTGCTCGACGCCGCTCGCCTCCTGCCCTGCCGCGTCCTCGGCGCCCCGCTCGCCCAGCAGCCGCGTGCTCAGCACCTGGCCGCTGTCACGTCCGAGAGTCAGTTCCCCGCCATTGGCCAGCCGCACGACCACCGCCCCCTCCGCGCCGGTCTGCAGCTGCTCGCCGGCGAACAGCCGGTCCCCCTCGACCAGCACCCGCTTGCCGCCCGTCGTTACCGCGAACGCCTCGCCGACCACCTGCCTGACGACCCCGATCAACCGTGCCATGAGTCCATCCTCCTGCAGCCGCCGCCCAGCGGGGCCTGCCTGTAGCGCTGACAGTACGGGGAGGATGTCGCGAGCGAAGTCAGTCGAAACGGGGCAAAGCGGGGCGACACAGCAGCCGGTGAACGACGAAAAGCCGTCGCCCTCCTGGTTTCATCCGGATAGACCGGTCCCCCGCAATGGCAAGCTTCCCCCGGCTGGCGTCCTCGTGTTCCGCCCGTGCTTTCCGATCTGCATGGAACGGCGAATAGCTGCTTCCTGCAGATTGCCTTCTCCTAACAACCTTTGCCGGTTTCTCAGAAGACATCAGACCTTTTTTTCATATTTCTTATGAAAAACGCTTCTGAGCAGATAGTCCCGGATGTTCTTTCATTCTTGAGTAGAACGACAAAGCGCCAGGCAGCAACGGAAGTCATAAATCTGGCGCACGACCATCAAGAGTGGACAGACACCAGCGGAAGGAGACACCCATGCGCCTCTCACCTAAGTGGGTCGGACTGCTGTTGGCAGCAGGGTTCAATCAGGTCTCGGCCATGACGCTCTCGGAAGCCATCCAGAGCACCATCGACAACCACCCGGAAATCCACGCCGCCAGCAACAGCCGCCTGGCTGCCGACGAGCAGCTCAAGGTCGCCAAGGGTGGCTACCTGCCGACCGTCGACATGCTGGCCAGCTACGGCCGCGAGCACACCGACAACCCGAGCACCCGCGCCTTCGGCGACCACAACACGGAAACCCTCAATGCACGCACCGCCGAGCTGCGCCTGCGGCAGATGCTGTTCGACGGCTTCAACACCCCCAACGAGGTCGCCCGCAGCGCGGCGGTAGTCGATTCGCGCGCCTACCGCCTGCTGGGTACCAGCGAGAGCCTGGCGCTGCGCACCGCGGAGGTGTACCTGGAGGTGCTCAAGCGCCGCGAGATGGTCGCCCTGGCCGAGAACAACCTGCAGGCGCACCGCCGCGTGCACGACCAGATCAGCATGCGCAGCCGCAGCGGCGTCGGCAGCAGCGCCGACCGCGACCAGTCGCAGGCGCGTCTGGCCCTGGCCGAGAACAACCTGTACACCGAGCAGGTCAACCTGGCCGATGCCGAAGCCAACTTCTTCAGCGTCGTCGGCCGCATGCCCGACGAGCTGAGCGCTCCGACCTCGATCCGCGGCCAGCTGCCGGACAGCGTGGCCAGCGCCCGCGACCGCGTGATGAGCAACAACCCGCTGCTCAAGTCGGCCCAGGCCGACGTGCAGGCCGCCGAGAAGCAGTACGAGGCCGCCAAGTCGCGCTTCTACCCGCGCTTCGACGTGGAGCTCGCCGGCAATGCCGACGACAATCGCCAGGGCGAGGAAGGCCACTACAACCGCTGGTATGCCGGCGTGACCATGAACTACAACCTGTTCAACGGCATGCGCGACAAGGCCCAGCTGCAATCCAGCGCGCACCAGATCAACGAGTCGATGGACATCCGCAACAACGCGTTGCGCCTGCTCAACGAGAACCTGATGCTGGCCTGGAACGCCATGGAGAACGCCCGCCTGCAAACGCCGCAGGCACGCGAGTACGCCGAGTCCAGCGCACGGGTGCGCGAGGCCTACCAGCAGCAGTTCTCCCTCGGCCAGCGCACCCTGCTCGACCTGCTCGACAGCGAAAACGAGCTGTTCACCGCCAACCGCCGCTATACCGAAGTCCGCTACACCGAGGAATTCTCGATGTACCGCGTGATCGCCTCCATGGGCGAGCTGCTGCGCCAGCAGAACGTAGTCCCGCCGAGCGAGGCCGTGGCCATCAACGAGGTGCAGAGCCAGGCGCGCCTCCCCACCCTGAAGTAAGCCGGTGCCGGCGACCGGCAGCTGGCTGTCGGTCGCCCGTCTCGACAATCACTGGAAGTCGCCCGGGGGGCCACCACCATGACCATCATGGAACGGGTCGGCAATGCCGAAGGTCCGCAGCACGATCACGACGACCCGCTGCTGGACGGACTGGCGATCCTCTGCAGGCTGCACGACCGACCGCTCAACCGCGCCAGCCTGCGCGCCGGCCTGCCGCTGCCCGGGCAGTGCCTGAACGCCGAACTGCTGCCCCGCGCCGCGGCCCGCGCCGGCCTGCAGGCCCGCCTGCTGCGCCGGCCGCTGGACGGCATCGCCGCACTCAACCTGCCGGTACTGCTGCTGCTGCGCGATGGCCGCAGCGCCGTGCTGCGCCAGTGGGGCGCGGACGGCCGGGCGCTGATCCTGCCCAGCGAAGCGGACGGCGGCGAGCAGTGGCTGGAGCGCGAGCAACTGGCCACCGACTACGCCGGCCTGGCGCTGTTCGCCCGCCCCCGCCACGAACTCGAGGAACTGCGCGAGCCGCTGGTTCCGCGGGTGCAGTCGTGGTTCCGCGATACCCTCAGGCTGTCGCGCTGGCTGTACACCGACGCCATGTTCGCCAGCCTGCTTATCAACCTGCTCGGCCTGGCCGTGCCGCTGTTCGTCATGCAGACCTACGACCGGGTGGTGCCGAACCAGGCGCTGTCGACCCTGTGGGTGCTGACCGCCGGCCTGCTGCTCGCCACCCTGTTCGAGCTGCTGCTGCGCGTGCTGCGCTTCCGCCTGCTCGACATCGCCGGCAAGAAGACCGACGTGGTGCTCTCCGCCACCCTGTTCGAACGCATCGCCGGCATGGCCATGAAGGCCCGCCCGGCCAGCATCGGCGGCTTCGCGCAGAGCATCCACGACTTCCAGGGCCTGCGCGAATTCCTCACCGCGGTGACCCTGACCAGCCTGATCGACCTGCCCTTCGCCCTGCTGATGCTGCTGGTGATCGGCCTGCTCGGCGGCCCTCTGGTGATCGTCCCGCTGCTCGCCTTCCCGCTCACCGCACTGTTCGCCTTCATCGTCCAGCGCCGTCTGCGCGATACCGTGCAGCGCAGCCTGACGCTGGGCGCCGAACGCCAGGCACTGCTGATCGAGACCCTCGGCGGTCTGGAAACCCTGAAGAGCTGCGGCGCCGAGGGCGAGCGCCAGCACCAGTGGGAGCACACCCACGGCGCCCTCACCCGCCTCGACGGCCACGCCCGCCTGCTCTCCGCGGTGGCGCTCAACGGCACCCTGTTCCTCCAGCAGCTCGCCGGACTGGCGCTGATCGTCGCCGGGGTGTACGCCATAGTCGCCGGCCAGCTCAGCGTCGGCGCGCTGGTCGCCTGCTACATGCTCAACGGCCGGATCATGGCGCCGCTCGGGCAGATCGCCAGCCTGATCACCCGCTACCAGCAGGCCCAGCTGACCATGAAGAGCACCGACGCGCTGATGGCCCTGCCGCAGGAGCGCGCCAGCCGCCAGCGGCCGCTGGAGCACACCCGCCTGCACGGTGCGCTGGAGCTGCGCCAGGTGAACTTCGCCTACCCGGAGCAGGGCCAGCCGGCCCTGCATGGCCTGTCGCTGCGCATCGCCGCCGGCGAGAAGGTCGGCATCATCGGCCGCAGCGGCTCGGGCAAGAGCACCCTGGCGCGCCTGCTGATGGGGTTCTACGCACCGGACGAGGGGCAGATCCTGTTCGACGGCCTCGACCAGCGCCAGATCGACGTGGCCGACCTGCGCCAGCAGATCGGCTACGTCGCCCACGATCTGCCGCTGCTCGCCGGCACCCTGCGCAGCAACCTGACCCTGGGCGCCCGCCACGTCAGCGACGAGCGCCTGCTCGAGGTCGCCGAGCTGACCGGCGCCGCCGACCTGGCCCGCCAGCATCCGCAGGGCTTCGAGCGTCCGGTGGGCGAGCGCGGCCAGCTGCTCTCGGCCGGCCAGCGCCAGGCGGTGCTGCTGGCCCGTGCCCTGCTGCTCGATCCGCCGATCCTGCTGCTCGACGAACCCACCAGCTCGATGGACAACGCCAGCGAGGAAGCGCTGCGCGCCCGCCTGCGCGACTGCTGTCGCGACAAGACCCTGCTGCTGGTCACTCACCGGCCGGCCATGCTCGGCCTGGTCGACCGCCTGATCGTGCTCGACGGCGGCCGGCTGGTCGCCGACGGCCCGCGCGATGCGGTCATCGAAGCCTTGCGCAAGGGCCGCGTCGGCCCGCTGACGGTTTGAGGAGGCGCCCATGCACCTGTCGCGGATGGCCGAACCGGCCTTCATGCCCGAAGTCCAGGGCGCCCTGAGCGAAGACGCCAGCGCCCTGACCCGCCTGACCGTGTGGCTGATCGGCGGCCTGCTGCTGGCCGCCCTGGTCTGGGCGCACTTCGCCGTGCTCGACGAGGTCACCACCGGCGAGGGCAAGGCGATCCCCTCCAGCAAGGTGCAGACCATCCAGAATCTGGAGGGCGGCATAGTCGCCGAGATCTTCGTGCGCGAAGGTCAGGTGGTGGACAAGGGCGATCGCCTGCTGCGCCTGGACGACACCCGCTTCGTCTCCAACATGGGCGAGACCGAGGCCGACCGTCTGGCCCTGCTCGCCCGCGTCGAACGCCTCGGCGCCGAGGCCGAGGGCCGCGAGCTGCAGCTGCCGGCGGAAATCGCCGAGGGCGCGCCCGGTCTGGCCGCCGACGAGCTGGCGCTGTTCCGCTCGCGTCAGCAGGGGCTGGCCAGCGAGGTGACCATCCTCAACGAGCAGTTGCGGCAGAAGACCCAGGAGCTGGCCGAGTTCCGCGCCAAGGCGCAGCAGTACCGCGCCAGCCTGGGGCTGATCCAGAGCGAGCTGCAGATGTCCGAGCCGCTGGTCAAGAGCGGCGCCATCTCCCAGGTCGAGATCCTGCGCCTGCGCCGCAGTGCGGTGGAGATCCGCGGCGCGCTGGAGGCCACCAACCTGGCCATCCCGCGCGCCGAGGCCGCGGCCAAGGAGGTCGAGGGCAAGATCACCGACGCGCAGCTGAAATTCCGCACCGCGGCGCTCAAGGAACTCAACGAGGCGCGTACCGAGCTGAGCAAGATCACCGCCAGCAGCGCCGCCATCGAGGACCGGGTCAACCGCACCGGGGTGGTGTCGCCGGTGCACGGCATCGTCAAGCAGCTCAAGGTCAACACCATCGGCGGCGTGGTGCAGCCGGGCAGCGATCTGCTGGAAATCGTGCCGCTGGAGGACAGCCTGCTGATCGAGGCGCGCATCCGCCCGCAGGACGTGGCCTTCCTTCATCCGGGGCAGGAGGCGATGGTCAAGTTCACCGCCTATGACTACACCATCTACGGCGGCCTCAAGGCCCGCCTGGAGATGATCGGCGCCGACACCATCGCCGACGAGGACGGCAACAGCTTCTACCCCATCCAGTTGCGCACCGAGAGAAGCCACCTGGGCAGCGCCGAAAAACCGTTGCTGATCATCCCCGGCATGGTCGCCAACGTCGACATCATCACCGGGCAGAAGAGCGTGCTCGACTACCTGCTCAAGCCGGTGCTCAAGGCGCGCGCCGAGGCGCTGCGCGAACGCTGACGCCCGTCACTTGCGCAGGTGGTTGCGCCGGTAGGTGTCCTCGCCCATGGCGGCGATCTGCGCATCGATCAGCGCCTCGAACGGGCGCAGCAGGGCGTCGAAGCGCCCCGCCCCTTCCAGCGCGTTCAGGCAGTGCACGATGGCCTCGACGGTGGACAGCGCGCCCGGCCCCGGCGCCTTGCGCAACCGGTAGCGGCTGACCAGGCCGTCCGGCAGGCTCAACCGCGGCAGCGCCGCCAGCCAGGGATTGCAGTGCAGGATGCGCCGCGCCTTGCGCCAGGTGCCGTCCGGCACGATCAGCAGCCGCTCGCCGGCACCCGCCGCCGTATCCAGCCCGTCGACGCAGCGCGCGCCCTCGCCGGGAAACAGCAGCCAGGCCTCGGCGCCGGCCAGTTCGCTCTCCAGTTCGGCAAAGCGCTCGCCGACGCGCAGCTCGGCATTGCTCAGGCCGAAGGCGGCCAGCCGCGCGGTGTTCAGCGCATGGCGCACCTCGTCCGGGTGCTGCAGGATCAGCACCCGGGTACGGTTGTCGAGATGGGGGATCAGCGGGCACAGGCAATGGCTCTGCGGCCGCAGGCAGCGGGGGCATCGGTCTCGGGACATGCGCGCATTGTCGCACGCCCCGCCGCGCTCAGCCCAGCGGCTGGCGCGCCGGCTCGCGACCCAGCACGCGGCGCCACCAGCCGTCGGCGCTGACCATGCTGATCCCCAGCAGCACCAGCACTCCGCCGCCGACGAAGAAGGCGTCGATACCCTCGTCGAGCAGCCAGACACCGAACAGCACGCCGAACAACGGGGTCATGAAGGAGAACACCCCCAGGCGCGAGGCCAGGTAGCGGCGCAGCAGCCAGAACCAGGTGAGGAAGGCGACGAAGGACACCAGCACGCTCTGGTACAGCAGGCTGCCCCACACCACCGGGGTGAAACGCGCGCCGTCCACATGGCCAGCGAGCCAGGCCAGCGGGATCAGCAGCAGGGCCGCGCAGAGCAGCTGGTAGAGCAGGGTCTTGGCCGGCGCTGCCCGCGCTAGGCTGGTGCAGCGCACCACCACCGTGGTCAGCCCCCAGAACAGTCCGGCCAGCAGCCCCAGGGCGTCGCCCAGCAGCATCCCGCGGGAGATGCCCTGCTGCAGGGCGCCGGCGCCGAAGGCGATCACGATGCCGGCGAAGGCCAGGCCGATGCCCAGCCACTGCAGGCGACGCAGCCGCTCGCTGGGCAGGGTGAGATGCAGGCCGAGGGCGGCGAAGATGGGCGCGGTGTACAGCAGCACCACCATGTGCGAGGCGCTGGTGAAGCGCAGTCCCTCGGCGACGAACAGGAACTCCAGGGCGAACAGCATCCCGGCCAGCAGACCGGGGCCCAGGGTGCCGTCGCCGAGGGCGAGGGGCTGGCGCCTGGCGAGCATGAGCAGGGACACCAGCACGGCGGCTACCAGGGAACGCAGGCCGATCTGCAGCACCGGCGCCATGTCCGGCGCGGCCAGCTTGATCGCCACCTGCTGCAGTCCCCAGATGCAGCACAGCACCACCATCAACTGGATGGCCAGGCCGTCCAGCCCCTGTCGCGTATCCGACATCTCTTCACTCCCGAAAAAACGAAACGGCCCGCGTCGACGTGCGCGGGCCCGGTCTGAGCGGAATCCTGGCCATTGCCTGCATTCAGTTGGCGGCCAGAAAGCGCATGCCCTCCTCCAGGCCGGCCGGGGTGAGCGGGTACATGCGCTCCTGCACCAGCTCGCGGACCAGCGCCGTGGAAGTGCTGTACTTCCAGGCGTCCTGCGGGTAGGGGTTGATCCAGATGAGCTTCCTGTAGGTGTCCATGAAGCGCTGCATCCACACGAAGCCCGGTTCCTCGTTCCAGTGCTCGACGCTGCCGCCGGCATGGGTGATCTCGTAGGGGCCCATGGAAGCGTCGCCGACGAACACCACCTTGTAGTCCGGGCCGTACTTGTGCAGCAGGTCGTGGGTGGCGATGCGCTCGCCGTGGCGGCGCTGGTTGTCCTTCCACACCGACTCGTAGACGAAGTTGTGGAAATAGAAGTGCTCGAGGTGCTTGAACTCGCTGCGGCAGGCGGAGAACAGCTCCTCGCACACCTTGACGTGGGCGTCCATCGAGCCGCCGATGTCGAGCAGCAGCAGGAGCTTCACCGCATTGCGCCGCTCGGGGCGCATGCGGATGTTGAGCAGACCGGCATCGCGCGCGGTGTGCTCGATGGTGCCGTCGAGATCGAACTCCTCGGCCGCGCCCTCGCGGGCGAACCTGCGCAGGCGGCGCAGGGCCAGCTGGATGTTGCGCGAGCCGAGTTCCATCTGGTCGTCGAGGTTGCGGTACTGGCGCTGCTCCCAGACCTTGGCCGCCCGCCCCTGGCGCTCGCCGGCGTCGCCGACGCGGATGCCCTCGGGATGATAGCCGCCCGAGCCGAACGGGCTGGTGCCGCCGGTGCCGATCCACTTGTTGCCGCCGGCATGGCGCTCCTTCTGCTCGGCCAGGCGCTGCCTGAACGCCTCGAGCAGCGCATCGAGGCCGCCCAGGCTCTTCAGCTGCGCCTTGTCCTCCGGGCTCAGGAAACGCTCGAACTCCTTGCGCAGCCAGTCCTCGGGGATCAGCGCCTGCAGCGCCGCGTCGAGGTCGGCGAGGCCCTGGAAGTAGGCGGCGAAGGCGCGGTCGAACTTGTCGAAATGCCGCTCGTCCTTCACCAGGGTGGTACGCGCCAGGAAGTAGAAGGCGTCCAGATCGGCGAACACCACCTGGCGCTGCAGCGCCTCGAGCAGGTCGAGCAGCTCGCGCAGCGACACCGGCACCTTCGCCGCGCGCAGCTCGTTGAACAGGTTGAGCAGCATTTCTATGCCCCCGGAGAAAACCGTAGGGTGGGCAACCGCGCAGCGTTGCCCACCGGTGAAAAACCGCGTTGCGGGCTTTCCACACTACCGCCCGGCACGGCGGCTCATGAACGCCAGGCGCTCGAGCAGCATCACGTCCTGTTCGTTCTTCACCAGCGCACCGGCCAGCGGCGGGATGGCCTTGGTCGGATCGCGCTCGCGCAGCACCGCCTCACCGATCTGGTCGGCCATCAGCAGCTTGAGCCAGTCGACCAGCTCCGAGGTCGACGGTTTCTTCTTCAGCCCCGGCACCTTGCGGATGTCGAAGAAGATCTCCAGCGCCTCCTGCACCAGCTCCTGGCGGATGCCGGGGAAGTGCACGTCGACGATCTTCTGCAGGGTGGCACGGTCGGGGAAGGCGATGTAGTGGAAGAAGCAGCGGCGCAGGAAGGCGTCCGGCAGCTCCTTCTCGTTGTTGGAGGTGATGATGATGATCGGCCGCTGCGTCGCCCGGATCGTCTCGCCGGTCTCGTAGACGAAGAACTCCATGCGGTCGAGTTCCTGCAGCAGGTCGTTGGGGAACTCGATGTCGGCCTTGTCGATCTCGTCGATCAGCAGCACCACCCGCTCGCCGGCTTCGAAGGCCTCCCACAGCTTGCCCTTCCTGATGTAGTTGCGCACGTCGTGGACCTTGTCCACGCCCAACTGCGAATCGCGCAGGCGGCTCACCGCGTCGTACTCGTAGAGTCCCTGGTGGGCCTTGGTGGTCGACTTGATGTGCCAGGTGATCAGCCGGGTGCCCAGCGCCTCGGCCAGCTGCTCGGCGAGCAGGGTCTTGCCGGTGCCCGGCTCGCCCTTGACCAGCAGCGGGCGCTGCAGGGTGATGGCGGCGTTGACCGCCAGCTTGAGGTCGTCGGTGGCGACGTAGGAAGCGGTGCCTTCGAACTTCATCGGAAATGTCTCTCGTGAGATGCGCGGCCGGCCCTGCGGCGGCCAATTCCCGACTATAGCGCGAGGGAAAGCAGCCTGTGAACGCCGCAGTGCCCAGGACTGGTGCAGGCGTGCGCCTGGCGCCGCTGGACGCCTCCTCGGCGACGGCATAGGCTGTTGCGGTTCAGCTTTCCATCGGAGGAGAAGGCCCGACATGAGCCGCATCTACGCAGACAACGCCCAAGCCATCGGCAATACGCCGCTGATCCGCATCAACCGTCTCGGCCCGCAGGGCGTGACCATCCTGGCCAAGAACGAGGGCCGCAACCCGGCCTACTCGGTGAAGTGCCGGATCGGCGCCAGCATGATCTGGGACGCCGAGCAGAGCGGCCGGCTCAAGCCGGGGATGACCATCGTCGAACCGACTTCCGGCAACACCGGCATCGGCCTGGCCTTCGTCGCCGCCGCCAAGGGCTACCGGCTGATCCTGACCATGCCGGCCTCGATGAGCCTGGAGCGGCGCAAGGTGCTCAAGGGGCTCGGCGCCGAACTGGTGCTGACCGAGCCGGCCAAGGGCATGAAGGGCGCCATCGACAAGGCCAGCGAGATCGCCAGCTCCGATCCGGCCCAGTACCTGCTGCTGCAACAGTTCGAGAACCCGGCCAACCCGGCGATTCACGAGCAGACCACCGGCCCGGAAATCTGGAACGACACCGACGGCGCCATCGACGTGCTGGTGGCCGGCGTCGGCACCGGCGGCACCATCACCGGGGTGTCGCGCTACATCAAGAACACCATGGGCAAGTCGATCCTCTCGGTGGCCGTGGAGCCGACCGGCTCGCCGGTGATCAGCCAGACCCTGGCAGGCGCCGAGGTCAAGCCCGCACCGCACAAGATCCAGGGCATCGGCGCCGGCTTCGTGCCGAAGAACCTCGACCTGTCGCTGGTCGACCGCGTCGAGCAGGTCGGCGACGACGAGGCCAAGGCCATGGCCCTGCGCCTGATGCGCGAGGAAGGCATCCTCTGCGGCATCTCCTGCGGCGCGGCCATGGCCGCCGCGGTGCGCATCGCCCAGGAGCCCGCCATGCAGGGCAAGACCATCGTGGTGATTCTCCCCGACTCCGGCGAGCGCTACCTGTCGACCATGCTGTTCGACGGCCTGTTCGGCGAGCAGGAGCTGCAGCAGTAAGGCGTCACGAGCAGCCGGCCGCGATTTGTCGCGGCCGGACAAAAAAGTGTTTGCCATGCCGGACGGGAACGGGCAAAGTGAAGTCGTTGGTCAAGGCGGAATACGTCAGCTGTAAACGCACTGAATCAGTACGTCAGTCCGTCATTCTCGACATCTTGATTCCACACCCAGGGACTCCGGTCCAGCAACAAATCAACACCTAGGAATTGCACGAAATGGCAACTGGCACTGTTAAGTGGTTCAACGACACCAAAGGTTTCGGTTTCATCAAGCCGGACGACGGTGGTGACGATCTGTTCGCCCACTTCTCCGAAATCCGCGCTCAGGGCTTCAAGACCCTGGCCGAGAACCAGAAAGTGTCCTTCGACGTGACCACCGGTCCGAAGGGCAAGCAAGCTTCCAACATCCAGGTCATCGGCTGATCCGCTGATCCAGATGTGAAAAACCCGGCTCTCGAGCCGGGTTTTTTTGTGCCTGCGATTCGCTCAGCTTTCGACCTGGCCGCTCGCCAGCAGTTCGCCGCGGCGCCACAGCTTCCACTGCCCGGACTGGTAGCGTCCCCAGTTCTCGTTGGCCGTCAGCGGCTCGGTGGCGATCACCGTGACCACGTCATCGGGCGAGGTTTCCGCCTGGAAGTCCACCGCCACGTCGGCATCCTTGAGCTGCGCCGGGCCGAAGGGCGCACGGCGGGTGATGTGAGCCAGCTTGGTGGAGCAGAAGCTGAACAGCCAGTCGCCATCGCTGAGCAGGGTGTTGAATACGCCGAGACGGCGATAGCCGGCACAGGCCTCGACCAGGATCGGCAGCAGCTGCTCCACTTCCACGGGCTCGGGAAAAGCACCACGCACCCGATTGAGCAGATCGCAGAAGGCCGCCTCGCTGTCGGTATCGCCCACCGGCCGGTAGAAGTCGGTCAGAGGCACGAGTCCGGCCAGTTGACCGTTGTGGGCGAAGCACCAGTTGCGCCCCCACAGTTCGCGCACGAACGGATGGGTGTTGGCCAGACTGACCTTGCCGACGTTGGCCTGGCGGATGTGGCCGATCACGACCTCGCTCTTGATCGGGTAGCGCTGCACCAGCCGCGCCACCTCCGACTCGCTGCTCGCCTGCGGGTCCTGGAACAGGCGCAGGCCGCGGCCCTCGTAGAAGGCGATGCCCCAGCCGTCGCGGTGCGGCCCGGTGCGCCCGCCGCGCTGCATCAGCCCGGTGAAGCTGAAGACGATGTCGGTCGGCACGTTGGCGCTCATGCCCAGCAGTTCGCACATGATCGACTCTCCCTGGCAATGCGGCCCTTACAACCTGGGTTCGCGACGCTCGCCGCCGCCCTGCTGCGCCAGCACCTCGGCGAGGGTCGGCTCGCGTGCCGCCTCGGCGGCGGCCTGGCGCGCCCGCCGGCGGCGCTGCAGCGGCCAGCGGATGGCGACGAACACGAAGTACAGGACGAAGGCGGCCATGCCGAAGGTGGCCAGGTCGGTGACCGCGCGCCAGACATTGCTGCCGGTATCGAACAGCAGGTCCAGCGCGCTGATGGCGATGGCGGGCGCATACAGGTCGCGCAGCGGGTCGACCAGGGTCGGGGTGAACAGCAGCACCGCCATGATCACCCGCAGCGGCTCGCGCAGGGCGCGCCACATCCAGCCGGTCATGCGGAAGCCAACCGCCAGCGCGGCCAGCGCGGCGACGCCGTACACGGCCCAGGCGAGGAGATAGTCTTGTTCGGTCATCGGTGCATGGCAGCGGCGGAATCAGGGCGCTTATGATAGCGGCTTTTCCCCGGAGCCGCGCGCCAGACGCGGCTGGAGTAGCCGATGTCCACCACCCCGCCCATCGCCCGCCGCCAGGACGGCGCCGATCCCTACGCCTGGCTGGAGCAGCGCGACGACGCCGAAGTGCTCGCCTACCTGCACGCCGAGAACGCCTGGCTGGAGGAGCAGCTGGCCGATACCACCGAGCTGCGCGAACAGCTGTTCGAGGAGATCCGCGCGCGCATCCGCGAGACCGACCTGTCGCTGCCGACGCCCTGGGGCCCCTGGCTGTACTACCAGCGCACCACCGCCGGCGAGGAGTATCCGCGCCACTACCGCTGCCCGCTCCCGGCCGACGGCTCGCTGGTCGTCGACGAAAGCGCCGAGCAGTTGCTGCTCGATCCCAACGCACTGGCCGGCGACGGCTACCTGGCCATCGGCGCCTTCAGCATCAGCCCCGACCACTGCCGCCTGGCCTACAGCCTGGACACCCAGGGCGACGAGGTCTATGAGCTTTTCGTCAAGGAGCTGGCCAGCGGCGACATCACCGCCCTGCCCTTCGACGACTGCGACGGCAGCATGACCTGGGCCAACGACAGCCGCACGCTGTTCTTCGGCGAGCTGGACGACACCCACCGGCCGCACAAGCTGTACCGCCACCGCCTGGGCGAGGACGGCGCCGAGTTGGTGTTCGAGGAGCGCGACGGGCGCTTCTTCCTCGGCTGTCACCGTTCCAGCTCCGAGCGCCAGCTGATCCTGCTGCTGGCCAGCAAGACCACCAGCGAGGCCTGGGTGCTGGATGCCGAGCGGCCGGACGGCTCCTTCCAGTGCCTTGCCCCGCGCGAGGAAGGCCACGAGTACTACCCCGACCACGGCCAGGTCGACGGCCAGTGGAGCTGGGTGATCCGCAGCAACCAGGCGGGCATCAACTTCGCCCTGTACCGCGCCGGGGAAGGCGCGCCGACCCGCGACCACTGGCAGGAACTGGTGGCCCATCGCGAGGCGCTGATGCTCGAGGAGGTCAGCCTGAACGCCGGCGCCCTCACCCTCGGCCTGCGCGACAACGGCCTGCCGGTGATCGAGGTGCTGCCGCGCGGCGCGGCGCCCTACCGGGTGCAGCTGCCGGACGCCGCCTACAGCCTGCACGTCTACGACCATCTGGAGTTCGACAGCCCGGTGATCCGCCTGCGCTACGAGGCGCTCAACCGCCCGGCGCAGATCCGCCAGCTGGAGCTGGCCACGGGCGCGCAGACAGTGCTCAAGCAGACCCCGGTGGAAGGCCCGTTCGACGCCGACGCCTACGAGAGCCGGCGCATCTGGGCTACCGCCGCTGACGGCACGCAAGTGCCGGTCAGCCTGGTCGGTCGCCGCGAGGTGCTCGAGGGCCGGCGCCCGGCGCCGCTGTACCTGTATGGCTACGGCGCCTACGGCGAGAGCCTCGACCCCTGGTTCTCCCACGCGCGGCTGTCCCTGCTGGAGCGCGGCTTCCTGTTCGCCATCGCCCACGTGCGCGGCGGCGGCGAGCTGGGCGAGGCCTGGTACCAGGCCGGCAAGCTCGCGCACAAGCAGAACACCTTCGGCGACTTCATCGCCTGCGCCGAGCAACTGATCACCGATGGCTACACCACGCCAGGACAGCTGGCGATCAGCGGCGGCAGCGCCGGCGGCCTGCTGATCGGTGCGGTGCTCAACCAGCGCCCGGAACTGTTCGCCGCGGCCATCGCCGAGGTGCCCTTCGTCGACATCCTCAACACCATGCAGAACCCCGAGCTGCCGCTGACGGTGACCGAGTACGACGAGTGGGGTGACCCGAACGAGCCCGAGGTCTACCAGCGCATCCGGGCCTATGCCCCCTATGAGAACGTCACCGCCCAGGCCTATCCGGCGATCCTCGCCGTGGCCGGCTACCACGACAGCCGCGTGCAGTACTGGGAGGCGGCCAAGTGGGTGGCCAGGCTGCGGGCGAGCAAGACCGACGACCGCCTGCTGCTGCTCAAGACCGAGTTCGACGCCGGCCACGGCGGCATGAGCGGCCGCTACCAGGCGCTGCGCGACGCGGCGCTGGAGTACGCCTTCCTGCTCAAGGTGCTGAAGCTGGGCTGAGCGGGCAAATGCAGGAAGGGGCGCCGAGGCGCCCCTTCCTGCCTGCGGCTGTCGATCAGGACAGCTCGCGCGCCATCACCTGCGCGCTGTGGTGCACGCCGTAGCGGCGGCGCGAGTAGACATACAGGACCAGGCCGATGCCCATCCAGGCGACGAACAGCGCCCACTCCACCGGCACCAGCGCCGACGGGCTGAACGGCATGTACATGGCCGCCATGGCCACGCTCAGCAGCACCGCCACCACGCCGACCAGCATGCCGGCGCGTACCTTGAAGGGGCGCGGCATGTGCGGCTCGCGCACGCGCAGCACCACGAACGACAGGGCGACGAACAGGTAGGCGATGACGATGGCCAGGCTGCCGGCATCGACGAACCACACCAGCGCCTTGCGCCCCAGCAGCGGCGCGGCGGTGCTGAGCATGCCGATCAGCAGGATGGCGTTGGTCGGGGTCTTGTAGCGCGGATGCAGCTTGGCCAGGAAGGCCGGCAGCATGCCGGCATGGGCCAGCGCGTAGATCGCCCGGCTGCCGCCGATGTAGAAGGCGTTCCAGCTGGTGACGATGCCGGCGACACCGGCCAGGATCATCAGCTTGGCGGCCCAGGGCGCACCATAAATGGTCCCCATCGCCTGCGGCACGGTCAGCACGTCGGCACTGATGGCGCCGGCCGGGATCGCCAGGCTGACGCCAAGGATGATCAGCGCATAGAAGGCCACGGCCATCAGCACCGAGAAGATCAGCATCTTGCCGATCTCGCGCGGCGGCAGGTTGACCTCCTCGGCCGCTTGGGGGATCACGTCGAAGCCGACGAACATGAACGGCACCATCATCAGCACGGTGAGCACCCCGGCGCTGCCACCGACCAGCAGCGGGTCCATGTTGCCGGTTTCACCCTCGAACAGCGCGCCGGTGATGAACATCACACCGACGGCGAGGATCAGCACCGTCACCACCTTCTGGATCAGCGAGGCGGTCTGCACGCCGAAGTAGTTGACCGCGGTCATCATGATCGAGCCGAGCATGCCGACCGCCACCCAGGAGGCCATCACGTCCCAGCCCGCCACCGTCCACAGGTAGCCGACCTGATAGCCGGGAATCAGGTTGTCGAGCACGGTGGGCAGGGCCACCGCCTCGAAGGCCACCACCGAGACGTAGCCCAGCACGATGGCCCAGGTACACACGAAGGAAGCGAAGTGGCCGAGGGCACGGTAGCTGTAGACGTGCTCGCCGCCCGATTGCGGCATGGCTGCGGCGAGTTCGGCGTAGGTCAGGCCGATCAGCACGATGGCCAGACCGCCGAGGAGGAAGGCGAGGATCGAGCCGAGGCTGCCGGCGGACTGGATCCAGCTGCCGGTCAGCACGATCCAGCCCCAGCCGATCATCGCGCCGAACGACAGGGCCAGGACTTCCTTGCGCCCGAGCACGCGGGCAAAGCTGGTGGTGCGGTTATCAACGCTCATCGTATTTCCTACCTCCATAAGCAGGCTCTGTTGTTCTTGAGCGTAAAAATAAATGCACGAAGCATTCCAACTTTTCGAACACGACTGTAAAGAAAACCGCTACACCCAGAAAACCGCGGCGCAGACCCCATCCGCGCCATCGTCCGGGAAAATTTCTTGATGATCAGTGCATTATCGATAGCTACCGAAGCACACACGGCGTTACCAGCGGTGACACGTCGTGCAGCATTTCAGTGCTCCCGATCAGCATTCTGCACAATCGGGAGGCACAACATGCCGCAAGGCGTTCAATGAATCGCACAGGCTTTCCGGCAGCCAAGACAAACAGGCCCCGCGCCTGCGCGCGGAGCCTGTCCTGGAGAAAACAACAAGCGGGGGAAGTGCGCGGTCAGCGCAACAGGCGGGTGTCCAGCACCTTCGACGGGCCGCCCAGCACGCTCTCGCTGATCTGCACGAAGTCCTCGGTGCTGGCCTTGTCCAGGCGCATCAGCCCGCGGGTCACGTCGTCCAGCGAACGCTGGCCGCCGCTGGCCTTGCGGATCTCGGCGTCGAGATCCTGCAGCAGCAGCACCGCCCGCGCCGTCACCGGTCCACTGGCCCGCTCGCCGCGCAGAGAGCTCACCTTGCGGCTCCAGCGGGTCAGCTGCTCGCGGATCTTCTGGTAGCGGTCCTCGCTCAGCCCGCCGGCGCGACGCATCAGCTCGATGGCGTAGTACTCGGCGACGCCCTCGGTGATCCAGTCGCTGCGGTCGGTGTCGCTGATGCGGCTGAACACATGAACCAGCTCGTGCACCAGCGAGCTGGTGCCGTTCTCGCTGACCAGCGGGCGGTCGCGGTGCATGTACAGCGAGTTGGGCGCGGACAGACCGCCGCGCCACATCGGATCGCCGGCGCCGACGATCAGCAGCTTGTCCGGCTCGCGCGGGAAAACCGCCTGGGCATGAGGCCAGACGAAGGTCAGCAGGGTGAGGATGTCCATGCGCCGCACGCCCTCGCCCACCGGTGCCGCCACGGTGACGTCGGTCTTGCCGAGGACGGCGCGGCGGCTGCCGAGCTTGCCGGCGAGAATCCAGCCGGTGGGGCGGTCGAACAGGCGCGCCGGGTTGTCGATGCGGAAGCGATTCTTGCCGATGCGCGGCCAGCCGGTCTCGACGCTCCGCCAGCCCTCGGGCAGCTCGAACTGCAGGCGGCTGACCAGCTCGACGCCGGACTCCACGTCGATCTTCGCCGGCGGAACCAGATCGTCGCCGCGCAGCAGCGCCCAGTCCGGGGTCATGCGCGCGTCGAAGCGGCCGTTGTCACGCGGATGGCTGATCTTCACCCGGTAGCTGAGCTGGGCCCTGCCCTCCTGCGGGCGCCAGATGCCACGCTCGGGGCCGGTCTGCTGCCATTCGCCCTGGGCCTGGAAATCGCTGTAGTAGCCCTGATCGCCCAGGCTGAAGTCGAGGTACCTGAGCGCCTCGCCGCGCTCCAGGGTGACGGTGACCTCGGCCTGATCGCTGTCCGGCAGGAAGCGCACCCGGTAATCGACGTCGACGCGCTGCGCCGCCGGCAGCGACGCGGACAATCCCAGCAGCAGTGCAGCCAAGGGCAGCTTGAAGCGTTGAAACATGGCAGGTTCTCCTTTGCTGCGGGATTGGATGCCACCGGCCCCGACAGGTTCAGCCGGCGCGAAAAATCAGGTGCTCCTCCCAGTCGTCCTCGGCGACGCTCGTTTCGCTGAGCATGCGTCCGGCCTGGGAGATGCGCGCGTCGTGCACCGCCTGCGGGTCGCCGCAGACCAGATGATGCCAGGGCAGCAGGTCCTTGCCCTCGGCCACCAGCCGGTAGGCGCAGGTGGGCGGCAGCCAGCGGAACTGGTCGGCCTGCTCGGGAGTGAGCTGGATGCAGTCGGGTACGAAACGCTTGCGCTCGGCATAGTCGCTGCAGCGGCAGGTATCGAGGTCGAGCAGCTTGCAGGCGATGCGGGTGTAGTAGACGCTGCCGTCGTCCTCGTCCTCGAGCTTCTGCAGGCAGCACAGGCCGCAGCCGTCGCACAGCGATTCCCACTCGTCACGGTCGAGCTGGGCGAGGGTCTTGAGTTTCCAGAAGGATTCGGTCTTGGCGGCCATGGCGGGACTCCGTGCGGGGGGCGGCAGTCTAGCCGCACGCCGGTCGCCGGCCAAGCGGCGGCGCGACCGGCGGAAAACCGGGTTCAGACCGGGTCGTTGCGGCGCAGCAGCTCTTCCGGGAGGTGCTCGATGTACTCCTCCTCCGGCGGCGGCATCTGCAGGTGGTAGCCCTGCCGCTCGATGTTTTCCAGCACCTTGGCCGCATCCTCGCGGGCCAGCTTGCGCTCGGCGGTGAGCAGCATGTCGAACACGTGCTGCGGAGCGCCGAACGCGCTGAGCAGCGCCTCGGGCACCCGGGCCAGCGCCTCGCGCTTGTCGACATACAGGTACATCTCGCGCTTGCGCGGACTCTTGTAGATGGAGCAGATACGTTTCATCGGCGATCTCAGGACAGGGTATCGAGCAGCGCCTGGCCCATCAGGGCCCGGCGCCAGCCACGCAGGGAATCGGGCAGCGAATAGGGACCGGACGGGTAGCCGGTCTTGAGCAGGGCCTCGAGCACCTTCTTGCGCAGCATCAGTTCGGGGACGATCTGCAGGCGCTCGGCCTCGCGCTGACCGACCGCGCGCAGCTTCTTCAGCAGCGGCGATACCTCCAGCGGCAGCGGCTCGGGCAACTGCGCCGGCCACTGCTCGGCCGGCTGCGCGGCTGCCTCGGCGATCAGGCGCAGGATGGTCTCGCCGTCCTGGCGCACGGTGCGCGGATGCATGTCCTCGATGCGCGCCAGGGTCACCAGGTCGCGCGGCTGGGTGCGCGCCAGCGGCCACAGCGAACGCTCGCGCAGGATGCGGTTGCGCGGCTGGTCGCGCTGGCGCGCCTGCTCCTCGCGCCAGGCGCAGAGGGCTCGCAGCACGGCCAGCTGCTGGCCGTTCAGGCGCCAGGCCAGCTTGACCTCGCGCCAGGCCTCCTGCGGATCGTGCACCTCGCGCTGGCCGGCGATCAGTTCGGCGCCGTCCTCGAGCAGCCAGGCACGCTTGTCGGCGGGCAGTCGGCGCTCCAGCTCGCGATAGACCTCGCACAGATGCTGCACGTCCTCGGCGGCGTAGCGCACCTGCATCTCGCTGAGCGGGCGCTGCAGCCAGTCGGAGCGGGTTTCGTCCTTGGGCAGCTCGAGGCCGAGCAGCTCCTTGACCAGCCGCGAGTAGCCCATCGAGAAGCCGATGTTCAGGTAGCCGGCGGCGATCTGGGTGTCGAACAGCGGCTGCGGCTGGCTGCCGGTCAGGCGCTGGAACACCTCGAGGTCCTCGCTGCACGAATGCAGCACCTTGACCACCGCGGGATCCTCGAGCAGCGCGGCGAAGGACGTCCAGTCGGTGATGCGCAGCGGGTCGATCAGCCAGGCGGCCTCGCCATCGCCCACCTGCACGAGCGCGGCGATCGGGTAGAAGGTGTCCACCCGCATGAACTCGGTATCCAGCGTCACGAAGGGCCGCGTGCGCCACTCCCGGCAACGGTCGGCGAGGGTCGCATCATCCAGGATCCAGCGGATATCGATAGCGGGCACGGGGCTCTCCTGCAAAAGAGCGCAGTATAACGCGCAGGGCGGCGAATCGCGTGGGAATCCCCTGCGCAGCGCGTCCGCCGCGGGTTAAGCTGGGCCCGTTCGCGGGCCATGCCCGGCCCGCCCGCACCCCATGAGGAGCCACCGGATGTCGCTCGCCCGCCTGATCACCCCCGAGGCCCTGGCCCAACGCCTGGGCCGGTCCGAGCTGAGGATTCTCGACTGCCGCTTCGCCCTGGAAGACCCCGGCTACGGCCGCCGCGCACACGCCGCCGGCCACCTCCCCGGCGCCTGCTTCGCCGACCTCGAGGAGGATCTGTCCGCTCCCGTGGTAGCTGGACGCACCGGCCGCCATCCGCTGCCCGATCCGCAGCGGCTGTGCCGGCGCCTGCGCGACTGGGGCGTCGACGACGACAGCGAGATCGTGTTGTACGACGACGGTCCGGGCGCGTTCGCCGCGCGCGCCTGGTGGCTGCTGCTGTGGCTGGGCAAGCGCGAAGGCGTGTACCTGCTCGACGGCGGCATGAACGCCTGGCGCGACGCCGGCCTGCCGCTGCAGCACGAACAGCCGCAACCGCCGCTCGGCCATTTCGAGGGGCAAGCGGACAACGACCTGGTGGTGGAGAGTGACGCGCTGCTGAGTCGACTCGCCGATCCGCAGCTGACCCTGCTGGACGCGAGGGGCCTGCCGCGCTTCAGGGGCGAAGTCGAACCCATCGACCCGGTCGCCGGCCACATCCCCGGCGCCCAGTGCGCCCCATTCATCGACAACCTGGACAGCCATGAGCGCTTCCTGCCGGCCGAAGCCCTGCGCCAGCGCTTCGCCGCCCTGCTCGGCAGCCGCCCCCAGGAACGACTGGTGGCCTACTGCGGCTCCGGAGTGACCGCCTGCCACAACCTGTTTGCCCTGTGCCTCGCCGGCTTCCCGCTGGGCACGCTGTATGCAGGCTCCTGGAGCGAGTGGATCACCGACCCGAGCCGTCCCGTGATCCGCGAGTGCTGATGGCGTCCCGTTCGCCCTATCGGCACAGGGCGTCGGCCGCAGGCAAAAACCGCAGACAAAAAAAAGGGCGGGGTATGACCCCCGCCACTCTTTGTTCCCTATCACCTTCCTGGTGAGCCGCCTCCGGCGGTGTCCTGACCGGCTTCCATGCCGGCTGCGTTCTTCCCTGTCCGCAGTTGTGATATTAGCGGCGCCGATCGCGGCTGCAAGCACCCGGATGCTCGACCCAGAGGCACCGACACGCCTGCCATGGATAAAAATAATCCTTTAAAAACAACAACATAAAAGACAAAACCGAGATGAAGGGTCGTTTTCCACTCCGGCGCGCAGCGACTCTCCTACAGCATGCGTAAGTCATGGCTTACATGCACTTGCAGCATTCGCCCGGAACTTGTACCCGCAATAAAACACCGCCCCGCAAATACGAAACCCGGCCGGGGCCGGGTTCGCACGCAAGACTGCGCGGGTATTACTCAAGAGGATACCGGTTACTGAAACAACGCCTCGCTGGACAGGCCGTTGCTTTCCAGAATTTCCCGCAGGCGCTTGAGCGCCTCGACCTGGATCTGCCGCACCCGCTCGCGGGTCAGGCCGATCTCCCGCCCGACCTCCTCCAAGGTGCAGCTTTCATGTCCGCGCAGGCCGAAACGGCGGATGACCACTTCGCGCTGCTTTTCGGTCAGGTCGGACAACCACTGGTCGATACTCTGACCGAGGTCCTCGTCCTGCAGCAGCTCGCAAGGATCGGTCGGATGGTCGTCGGTCAGGGTGTCCAGCAGGGTCTTGTCGGAGTCCGGGCCGAGAGCCACGTCCACAGAGGTCACCCGTTCGTTGAGGCCGAGCATGCGCTTGACCTCGGCCACCGGCTTCTCCAGCAGTTGGGCGATTTCCTCGGCGGTGGGCTCGTGGTCGAGCTTCTGGGTCAGCTCCCGCGCGGCGCGCAGGTAGACGTTGAGCTCCTTGACCACGTGGATCGGCAGACGGATGGTGCGGGTCTGGTTCATGATCGCCCGCTCGATGGTCTGGCGGATCCACCAGGTTGCATAGGTGGAGAAGCGGAAACCCCGCTCCGGGTCGAACTTCTCCACTGCGCGGATCAGACCGAGGTTACCCTCCTCGATCAGGTCGAGCAGGGTCAGGCCGCGATTGACATAGCGCCGGGCGATCTTCACCACCAGGCGCAGGTTGCTCTCGATCATCCGCTTGCGCCCGGCAACCTCGCCGCGGCGAGCCATGCGGGCGAAATGGACCTCTTCCTCGGGACTGAGCAGGGGCGAGAAACCGATCTCGTTGAGATACAGCTGCGTCGCATCCAGTGCCCGACTGTAGTCGACGAACTTGTGCTGGCGTCCACCCCCAACCGTGGCTGAGCCGGCGAATGCCTCATTGCCGCTGTCGCCTTCGTCCGTATCGGACGAGAGCATATCCGCAGCGACGTTTATCTCCAGAAGGAGAACTTCCTCGTCACTGTCAAACTCCGGCGTTATTTTTGTAATGGCCATCGTTTCTGTCCCTTTGCTGAGTTCGACCACAGGTCCGGTGGCAACTTGCGCTGCCCTGCACGAGAACCCGTCTACTCACGCTATCGGCAAAGGGTGACAGTTCAGCGACGCGGCAGATATTGCAGCGGGTCGACGGGCTTGCCCTGTCGGCGAATCTCGAAATGCAGCTTCACCCGATCAGTCCCCGTGGCACCCATCTCGGCAATCGTCTGGCCGGCCTTGACCTGCTGCCCCTCCCGAACCAGCAATCTACGGTTGTGTCCGTAGGCACTGACGTAAGTGTCGCTATGCTTGATGATAACGAGCTCGCCGTATCCCCTGAGTCCGCTTCCGGCATATACAACATTGCCTGCAGACGCCGCAACTACAGGCTGGCCCATTTCGCCGGCTATATCAATGCCTTTGTTCAAACTGCTGTTTGAGGAGAACAGCGCGATCAACTGGCCATTGGCAGGCCAGGTCCAGCCGGCGGAAGAAACGGTCGCCGCCCCCGAAGGTTGCACCGTCGCCGGGGCGGTCACGGGCGACCGGGTCGCCCTGGTGGTGGTCACCGGAGCAGAGACGGCGCTACCGCTGACCGCCATGGGCACTACCGGTCCGCTGCCGGAGAAGCGGATCACCTGACCGACGCGGATGGTGTAGGGGGCGGGAATGGCGTTGCGCTCCGCCAGTGCCCGCCAGTCCCAGCCATGGCGGGACGCGATCGAGTAGAGGGTGTCACCGCTGCGCACCCGGTACTGGCCATGGGTAACCGGCTGGCGCGCCGGTGCACTCGCCGGTCGCGCCTCGATACTTTCGCTGGTGCCACCGGAGGTCGCACAGCCAACCAGCTGCGCCAGCAGCAGGCTCATGCCCAACCCCGCCCCCAGCCGCAGGGTTCTGAGGCGACCGCAGTCGTTCATGCCGATTGCCATGTTCATCCCTCGCCTCAAGCCTCCTGCCCGGCCTGGCGCAACTGGCGCTTGGCCACCCACTCCAGTCCCAGCACCAGCGCCACGCCCCCCAGGGCCAGCAGCACGGCCAGCAGCACCTGCGGGTCCTGGCCGGTGACCTCGGCATAGCCCGAGGGCAGCAGGTTGCCCTGCAGCACCGGCTGTTGCACACCGTGGCTGTCAGTTCGCCAGGTCAGGGTTTCCTTCCACGGCCAGACCTTGTTCAACGAGCCGAGCATCAGGCCAGTGAGAAAGGTGAGGGTCAGGCAGCGCAGATGGTTGAGCATCCAGCTCAGCAGGCGCGCGAAGCTCAGCAGTCCGCAGGCGCAACCGGCGGCGAACACCAGCAGCACGGCCAGATCGAAGCTTTTCACCGCATCGAGAACGAAGCTGTACAGCCCCATCAGCACCAGCAGGAAGCTGCCGGAAATGCCCGGCAGGATCATCGCGCAGATGGCGATGGCGCCGGCGAAGAACAGGCTCAGCGGATCATGCCCCCACTGCATGGGCGCGGCGACCGTGATCCACCAGGCGAACAGCGCACCGAGAGCGAGGCTCAGCCAGCTCGGCCAGTTCCAGCGGCGGATCTCGCGGCCGACCAGCCAGGTCGACACCACGATCAGGCCGAAGAAGAACGACCAGATCGGGATCGGCTGGTGCTCGAGTAGCCAGGTGATCAGCCGCGCCAGGCTGAACACGCTGAACAGGATGCCCGAGAGCAGGACCAGCAGGAAGTTGGCATTGGCGGTCCGCCAGGCCTGGCGCAGGTTGCCGCGCAGCAGGTCGCGCAGGGCCACCGGCACGGCGGCGATCGAGCGCAGCAGTTCGTCGTAGATGCCACTGACGAAGGCGATAGTGCCGCCGGAGACCCCGGGCACCACGTCGGCTGCCCCCATGGCCACGCCCTTGGCAAACAGCAGGAAGGGATTTTGCATCGGTTTTTTCCGTAAAACAGAAGATGCGACTCAGAACACCGAGCCGGTCAGCAGGGGCACGAAGCGTACCGGATCCAGAACCTGGCGGGTGAAACCACCCCCCTCGCGGACGATCAGCATCAGTTGCTGCTCGTCGCCGCTGCCGACCGGAATCACCAGGCGTCCGCCCGGCGCCAACTGGTCGAGCAGGGCCTGCGGCACCTGCGTTGCGGCGGCGGCGACGAGGATGCCATTGTACGGCGCCAGCGCCGGCCAACCCTCCCAGCCGTCGCCCCAGCGAAAGACCACGTTGCGCAGGTTGAGTTCAAGCAGGCGCTCCTTGGCGCGGTCCTGCAACGACTGGATGCGCTCGACGGAGAACACCCGCTCGACCAGCTGGGCCAGCACCGCGGTCTGGTAGCCGGAGCCGGTACCGATCTCCATCACCTTGTCCAGCGGCCCGCCGGCCAGCAGCAGCTCGGTCATGCGCGCCACCATGAACGGCTGGGAGATGGTCTGGTTGTGACCGATCGGCAGTGCGGTGTCCTCATAGGCGCGATGCGCCAGCGCCTCGTCGACGAACAGGTGACGCGGCGTGCGACGGATCACCTCGAGCACCCGGGGATCGGCGATGCCCTCCTCGCTGAGGCGCTGCACCAGCCGTTCACGGGTGCGCTGGGAGGTCATGCCTATCCCTCGGCGCTGCAGATCGTCCGTAATCAAAACAGGCTCTCCAGGATGCTCAGGCCGCGGAAGGCCTCGTGGAAGGTGCGATCCAGCTGCAATGGGGTGATCGACACGTAGCCCTGCATCACCGCATGGAAGTCGGTCCCCGGCCCGCCGTCTTCGGCGTCGCCGGCCACCGAGATCCAGTAGCCTTCCTTGCCGCGCGGATTGACCACCTTGACCGGCGCCGCCGCGCGGGCACGATGGCCGAGGCGGGTCAGTTGCACCCCGCGGATGCGCTCCAGCGGCAGGTTGGGAATGTTGACGTTGAGCACCGTGCGCGGCGGCAGTTCCAGCTTGTCGTGCGCCTCGACCAGTCGGCGGGCGATGTGCGCGGCAGCCGGCAGGTTGTCGGGCAGACGCGACAGCAGCGAGAAGGCGAATGCCGGCCTGTCGAGGAAACGCCCCTCGAGGGCAGCCGCCACGGTGCCGGAGTAGAGCACGTCGTCACCCAGGTTGGCACCGAGATTGATGCCCGACACCACCATGTCCGGGGTGTGCTCGAGGAGACCGTTGAGGCCCAGGTGCACGCAGTCGGTGGGGGTGCCGTTGACGCTGATGTAGCCGTTGCCCAGACGCTGCGGATGCAGCGGGCGGTCGAGGGTCAGCGAGCTGCTGGCGCCGCTGCGGTCGGCATCGGGTGCGATCACCACGCACTCGGCATAGTCCGCCAGCGCCTCGTGCAGGGCGATTATCCCGGGGGCGTACACGCCGTCATCGTTGGCGATCAGTAAGCGCATGGCGTTTCCGTAGTTCCGCTCGGCATCAGTTGGACGAGTTCGCGCACGACCACGGTGGCGAAGCAGCCGGCCGGCAGGACGAATTCCAGTTGCAGGGTATCGATGGCGGAATAATGCCACGTCAGCCCGCCGATGGGGAGGCGCAGGATGCGCCGCTCTTGCCGCAGATCAGCCTCCGCCAGCCAGCGGACCAGGGCGCCATCCCCTTCCTGCACCTGCTGCTCGAGGGCCAGCGGCGCGCCTCGGGTCTCCAGCTCGCCGGCGCCGAACAGCGGCCCGGTGGGATGCAGGTCCAGCGCGGCCAGACGCGGGTCGCCGCACTCGGCCTCGCCGGCCGGGAAGAAGCTGCGGCTGTCGGTGAAGGCCAGCAGGTCGCCGGGCAGCGCACGGTTCCAGCAGCCCTCGGCGACCCGCGCGGCGAGCACCCGATTGAACAGGTAGCTGCGCGCCGCCGAGAGCACCCGCGAGCGGCGGTTGCGCTGCTCGGGCAGGCTGCCCTGCCCGGCCCAGTGGCGCGCCTCGTGCAGGTTGCCGCCGTCGAAGCCGAAGCGCTGCAGGCCGAAGTAGTTGGGCACGCCGCCAGCCGCGATCTGCCGCAGGCGCGACTCCAGCGCCTCGCGGTCGGCCTGCAGGGCGGTCAGGCGGATGATGAAGCCGTTGGCCGCATGGGCGCCGCGCTGCAGCTTGCGCGAATGGCGGGTGCGCTCGAGGATGCGCAGCTCGTCGCCTTCGGCGGCGGCGAGGTCCGGATCGGCCTTGCCCGGCAGGTGCAGGCTGAACCACTGACGGGTCAGCGCCTGGCGGTCCTTGAGCCCGGCGTAGCTGATCGCCTTGAGCGGCACGCCGGCGGCGCGGGCGATGCGTTTCGCCGCCTCCTCGGTATTGAGATTGCGCTTCTCCACCCACAGCCACAGGTGCTCGCCGGCACCGGACAGCGGGATGTCGAGCACCTCGTTGACCTGGAAGTCCTCGGCGCTGTGCTTGAGCACCGCGGAGCCGCACGGCTCGCCCCAGGCAGTCGGTCCGAGCAGGGCCGGCTCGTCGAGCACCTCGCTCATCGCGGCAGCAGCAGGGCGACCGCGTGCACGGCGATGCCCTCCTCGCGTCCGGTGAAGCCGAGCTTCTCGGTGGTGGTGGCCTTGACGTTGACCGCATCAGGCTCGACCTGCAGGTCGGCGGCGATGTGCGCGCGCATCGCCTCGATGTGCGGGGCCATCTTCGGCGCCTGCGCGACTATGGTGGCGTCGACGTTGCCGACCCGCCAGCCCTTGCCCTGCACCAGCGCCAGCACATGACGCAGCAGCACGCGGCTGTCGGCGCCCTTGAACTGCGGGTCGGTGTCCGGGAAGTGCCGGCCGATGTCGCCGAGCGCCGCCGCGCCGAGCAGCGCATCGCTCAGCGCGTGCAGCAGCACGTCGCCGTCGGAATGGGCAACCAGCCCGAACTTGTGGGGAATGCGCACGCCGCCGAGGGTGATGAACTCGCCCTCGCCGAAGCGGTGCACGTCGTAGCCGTGGCCGATACGCATGGAAATACGCCCTGAAGGAATTCAGGGCGCGATTCTACAGGAGTGGCCCGCCGCCGGGGCGGCTCAGCCTTTCAGCGCCGCCGCATGATGGCGCAGGTGGTCGTCGATGAAGCTGGCGATGAACCAGTAGCTGTGGTCGTAGCCCGGCTGCAGGCGCAGGGTCAGCGGATGGCCGGCCGCCGCGGCGGTGGCGCGCAGCACCTCGGGCTTGAGCTGCAGCTCGAGGAAGCTGTCGGCCTCGCCCTGGTCGACGAGGATCGGCAGACGCTCGCGGGCCGCGATCAGCAGCGCGCAGGCATCCCACTCGCGCCAGCTGTCGCGGTCCTCGCCGAGGTAGCGCGAGAAGGCCTTCTCGCCCCAAGGGCAACTGCTCGGATTGGCGATCGGTGCAAACGCCGACAGCGAGCGGTATCGCCCCGGATTGCGCAGGGCGCAGACCAGCGCGCCATGCCCGCCCATGGAGTGACCGCTGATGCCGCGCTTGTCGCTGACCGGGAAGTTCGCCTCGACCAGTGCCGGCAGCTCGAGCACCACGTAGTCGTGCATCCGGTAGTGGTGCGCCCAGGGCTCCCGGGTGGCATTCAGGTAGAAGCCGGCGCCGAGGCCGAAGTCCCAGGCGCCGTCCGGATCGCCCGGCACGTCCGGCCCGCGCGGGCTGGTGTCCGGCGCCACCAGCACCAGCCCCAGCTCGGCGGCCAGGCGCTGGGCGCCGGCCTTCTGCATGAAGTTCTCGTCGGTGCAGGTCAGCCCGCTCAGCCAGTACAGCACCGGCAGTTTCGCGCCCTGCTCGGCCTGCGGCGGCAGGTAGACGGCGAACGTCATGTCGCACTTGAGGGTGGCGGAGTGGTGGCGGTAGCGGTTATGCCAGCCGCCGAAGCTCTTCTGGCTGGAAAGCAGTTCGAGGCTCATGGGGAAATCCTTGAACGATGTCCGGAAACGGCGCGCCCACGCAGGAGCGTGGGCGCGATCATCGAGAGCAGTGCGTCACGCCACTCAGAAGTGGATGACGGTGCGGATGCTCTTGCCCTCGTGCATCAGGTCGAAGGCCTTGTTGATGTCCTCCAGGCCCATGGTGTGGGTGATGAAGGTGTCCAGCGGGATCTCGCCCTTCTGCGACTTCTCCACGTAGCTGGGCAGCTCGGTGCGGCCCTTGACGCCGCCGAAGGCGCTGCCGCGCCAGACGCGGCCGGTGACCAGCTGGAACGGGCGGGTGCTGATCTCGGCGCCGGCCGGGGCCACGCCGATGATGGTCGACTCGCCCCAGCCCTTGTGGCAGCACTCCAGCGCCGCGCGCATCAGCTGCACGTTGCCGATGCACTCGAAGCTGTAGTCCACGCCGCCGTCGGTCATCTCGACGATCACGTCCTGGATCGGCTTGTCATGGTCCTTCGGGTTGACGAAGTCGGTGAGGCCCAGCTCGCGGGCCACGACCTCCTTGGCCGGGTTGATGTCGATGCCGATGATGCGCGAGGCCTTGGCCATCTTGGCGCCGATGATCGCCGCGAGGCCGATGCCGCCCAGGCCGAAGATCGCCACGGTCGAGCCCTCGGTGACCTTGGCGGTGTTGAGCACCGCGCCGATGCCGGTGGTCACCCCGCAGCCGAGCAGGCAGACCTTCTCCAGCGGCGCTTCCTTAGGGATCACCGCCACCGAGACTTCCGGCAGCACGGTGTACTCGGAGAAGGTCGAGCAGCCCATGTAGTGGTAGACCGGCTGGCCGTTGTAGCTGAAGCGGGTGGTGCCATCGGGCATCAGGCCCTTGCCCTGGGTGGCGCGCACCGAGCTGCACAGGTTGGTCTTGCCGGACTTGCAGAACTTGCACTCGCGGCACTCGGCGGTATACAGCGGGATCACGTGGTCGCCGACCTTCACCGAGGTGACGCCCTCGCCGACTGCCTCGACGATGCCGCCACCCTCGTGGCCGAGGATGCAGGGGAACACGCCCTCGCTGTCCTGGCCGGACAGGGTGTAGGCGTCGGTATGGCACACGCCGCTGGCGACGATGCGCACCAGCACCTCGCCCTTCTGCGGCGGCGCGACATCCACCTCGACGATCTGCAGCGGCTGGTTGGGGGCGAAGGCGACGGCGGCTCGCGACTTGATCATGCGCAACTCCTTGGAACGCTGAGGGGACCGACGCGGCAGCCGGTCGCCACCGCGCGAAGATGGCGAAAAGTGTAGATCAGCTCAGAATGGCGAGTAATCGGCCTCGAGACAAAATATTATTGCTACACAGGGATAATCCAGGAGTCGCCATGAACCGCTGGGAAGGGCTCGACGAATTCGTCGCCGTCGCCGAATGCGGCCAGTTCACCGCCGCCGCCGAGCGCCTCGGCGTGTCCTCCTCGCACGTCAGCCGGCAGGTCGCCCGCCTCGAGGAGTGCCTGCAGACCCGCCTGCTGTATCGCAGCACCCGCCGGGTCAGCCTGACCGAGGCCGGGCAGACCTTCCTGCAGCACTGCCGCAACCTGATCGACGCCCGCGACGAGGCCTGGCGCGCGGTCAGCGACCTGTCCGCCGAGCCCAAGGGGCTGTTGCGCATGACCTGCGCGGTGGCCTACGGCGAGCGCTTCGTGGTGCCGCTGGTCAACGAATTCATGAGTCTGCACCCGCAGCTCAGCATCGACATCCAGCTGACCAACCGCCCGCTCGACCTGCTCCACGAGGGCCTCGACCTGGCCATCCGCCTCGGCCGTCTGGGCGACGAACGTCTGGTGGCCACCCGCCTGGCGCCGCGGGAGATGTACCTGTGCGCCGCGCCGACCTACCTGGAGCGCGCCGGTACGCCGCGCAGCCTGGCCGAACTGGCGCGGCACAACTGCCTGGTCGGCAGCAGCGATCTGTGGAACTTCGCCGACGACGGCGGGGAAACCCAGCTGCGCGTACAGGGCAACTGGCGCTGCAACAGCGGCACGGCGGTGCTCGACGCCGCCCTGCGCGGCTTCGGCCTGTGCCAGCTGCCCGACTACTACGTGCTTGAGCACCTCAGGAGCGGTGCGCTGGTCGCCCTGCTGGACGACCAGCGCCCGCCGAACACCGCGGTGTGGGCGCTGCATCCGCCGCAGCGCAACCTGTCGCCCAAGGTGCGCCAGCTGGTGGACTTCCTCCGGCAGCGCCTCGGCGAGCTGCCGGAGTACCACGACGCCGGCTGATCCCGTTACTGCGCCTGCTGCACCTGGCGCTCCAGCTCGCTGCGCAGCGCCGGGTCGAGACGCAGCTGGCGGGCCAACTCGTCGAGGTAGGCGCGTTCCATGAAGTTCTGCTCGTCGACCAGCAGCAGGCTGGCCAGGTACATCTCGGCGGCCATCTCCGGCGTCTGCGCGGCGCGCGCCACCGCCGCCGGGTCCAGCGGCTGGTGCAGTTCGGCATCGATCCAGCGCAGCAACTGCGGATCCTGGCTGAGCTTGGCCACCTCGGCATCGATCAACTGGCGCTCGCGCTCGTCGATATGGCCGTCGGCCTTGGCCGCGGCGATCACCGCGCGCAGGATCGCATGGCTGTGCTGCTCGGCCTGCGGCGGCGGCAGGCGGTCGATGGTCTGCGGGGCACTGGGGGCCGCACTGGCGGCGCCCTGCTGCTGTTGCCAGTTGCTGTAGGCCTTGTAGGCCATCACTCCGAGCGCGGCCAGGCCGCCGTAGGTCAGCGCCTTGCCGCCGTACTTGCGCGCCTTCTTGCTGCCCAGCAACAGGCCGATGGCGCCAGCGGCCAGGCCGCCACCGGCCGCACCGGAGAGCAGGCTGCCCAGCCCGCTGTCCTTGCCGCCCGGACGTTCCTCGCTGCGCGGTTTCGCTTGATTGCCGGCGTTGCCGAGCAGGCCGGGGGCGGCCTTGAGCAACTGGTCGAGCAGACTGCGGGTATCCATGTTCAGCCTCCTGTGAAGATCAGCCGATTATGCCGGGCAGCCCGCCGGGACAACGCCCGGCGGCCACGCAAAACTGCAAGCGGATGTGACGACGTCAGTCCAGCTCCTCGCCCAGCTCGCGGATCGGCGTGTCGCGCTGGGCGGCGCGCACGTACTGCGCCGGCCAGGCCAGGCGATGGCCGAGCGTCTCGGCGGCGTGCAGCGGCCAGTAGGGGTCGCGCAGCAGCTCGCGGGCCAGCAGCACCAGGTCGGCCTGCTCGCTGCGCAGCACGTGTTCGGCCTGCGCCGGCTCGGTGATCAGACCGACCGCGCCGGTGGCGATGCCGGCCTCGCGGCGCACCCGCTCGGCGAAGCGCGCCTGGTAGCCCGGCCCCACCGGGATCTGCGCGTTGGGCGCCAGCCCGCCGGAGGACACGTCGATCAGGTCGACACCGCGCTCGCGCAGCAGGCCGGCCAGCTCGACGGTTTCGCGCTCGCTCCAGCCGCCGTCGATCCAGTCGGTGGCCGACAGGCGCACCAGCAGCGGCAGCTCGGCCGGCCACACCGCGCGCACCGCCTCGACCACTTCCAGCAGCAGGCGGGTGCGGTTGGCGAAGCTGCCGCCGTACTCGTCGTCGCGCTGGTTGCTCAGCGGCGAGAGGAACTGGTGCAGCAGGTAGCCGTGGGCGGCGTGCACCTCGGCCACCTTGAAGCCGGCCGCCAGCGCCCGCTCGGCGGCGCGGACGAAGTCCTGCACCAGCGCGGCGATCTGCTCGCGGCTCATGACCTGCGGAACGTGGTGACTGTCATCGAAAGCGATCGCCGAGGGCGCCAGCGGCGTCCATCCGCCCTGCTCCCGCGGCACCGAGCCAGTCTTGCCCTCCCACGGTCGCCAGGTGCCGGCCTTGCGCCCGGCATGGGCCAGCTGGATGCCGGCCACCGAGCCCTGGGAATGGATGAAGCGGGTGATGCGGCGCAGTGGCTCGATCTGTGCGTCGTCCCACAGGCCCAGGCAATGCGGACTGATCCGCCCCTCCGCGGTGACTCCGGTGGCCTCGACGATGATCAGGCCGGCGCCGCCGGTGGCGCGACTGCCCAGATGGACCAGATGCCAGTCGTTGGCCAGCCCGTCGCGGGCGCTGTACTGGCACATCGGCGACACGGCGATGCGGTTGGGGATGGTCAGTTGCCGCAGGGTCAGCGGCTGGAACAGCTGGATCATGGCAGGGCTCCGCAGGTCGTCCGTTATCCTGCGGATATGGCACCGCTCGGGCGGAGAATCAAGGGGCGCAGGGACGCAGAGCGTCCCAGACCAGGTCGGCAGCGGTTTTTTGATCGTGCCCACGCTCCAGCATGGGCACACCTCCGGGGACGCTCTGCGTCCCATGGGCGCGGAGCACCCAAGGCCGGTTCCCACGCAGGAGCGTGGGAACCATCGGTGCTGCCTCAGCGCGGCTCGATATGCGCCACCAGCAGCTGCACGCTCTCCTGGCCGCGGTACTCGTTGACGTCCAGCTTGTAGGCCACCTCGGCCCAGCGCACGTTGGGGTTGGGCCACAGTTCGCGGTCGATGTTGAAGGCGATGGCGTCGAGCTGGGCGCGGCCGCACTCGCTCTTCAGCACCAGCTTGAGGTGGCGCTCGCCGACAATGCGCTGCTGGACGATCTCGAACACGCCGTGGAACAGCGGCTCGGGGAAATGCTGGCCCCAGGGGCCGGCGTGGCGCAGCTGCTGGGCGAGATCGAGGCAGAACTCCTCGGCGGACAGCGAGCCGTCGGTGAGCAGGCGCCCGGCGAGGTCGTCCTCGACCAACTGGCGGCGCGCCTCGGCGTCGAAGGCGGCGGCGAAAGCGCCGAAGTTCTCCTGCGGCAGCGACAGGCCGGCGGCCATGGCGTGACCGCCGAACTTGCTGATCAGCCCGGGATGGCGCGCCGCCACCGCGTCCAGGGCGTCGCGGATGTGGAAGCCGGGGATCGAGCGCGCCGAGCCCTTGAGCACACCGTCGCCGGCGTCGGCGAAGGCGATGGTCGGCCGGTGGTAGCGCTCCTTGAGCCGCGAGGCGAGGATGCCGATCACCCCCTGGTGCCAGTCGGCGTCGAACAGGCACAGGCCGAACGGCAGCTCTTCGACCTTGAGGTCCTTGAGCTGGGCCAGCGCCTCGCGCTGCATGCCCTGCTCGATGGCCTTGCGGTCGTGGTTGAGCTGGTCGAGCTGCTGCGCCATGTCGCGGGCCAGCGCCTCGTCCTCGCAGAGCAGGCACTCGATGCCGAGGCTCATGTCGTCCAGCCGGCCGGCGGCGTTGAGGCGCGGGCCGAGGATGAAGCCCAGATCGGTGGAGGTGATGCGCCGGTGGTCGCGGCCAGCCACCTCGAGCAGCGCGCGCAGCCCCGGCCGGGCGCGGCCGGCGCGGATGCGCGCCAGGCCCTGGTGGACCAGGATGCGGTTGTTGGCGTCCAGCGGCACCACGTCGGCGACGCTGCCGAGCGCCACCAGGTCGAGCAGTTCGGCGAGGTTCGGCTCGGCAATGCCTGCGCGGGCGAACCAGTCCAGCTCGCGCAACCGCGCGCGCAGCGCCAGCAGCACGTAGAAGATCACCCCGACGCCGGCCAGCGCCTTGCTCGGGAAGCTGCAGCCCGGCTGGTTGGGATTGACGATGGCGTCGGCCGCCGGCAGTTCGTGGCCGGGCAGGTGGTGGTCGGTGACCAGCACCGCCAGGCCCGCCGCCTTGGCCGCCGCCACGCCGTCGATGCTGGAGATGCCGTTGTCGACGGTGATCAGCAGTTCGGGGCGCTTCTCCAGCGCCACCGCGACTATCTCCGGGGTCAGGCCGTAGCCGTACTCGAAGCGGTTGGGCACCAGGTAGTCGACGTGCGCGGCGCCGAGCATGCGCAGCGCCAGCACGCCGACGCTGCTGGCGGTAGCGCCGTCGGCGTCGAAGTCGCCGACGATGACGATGCGCTGACGCTGCTCCAGCGCCGCCACCAGCAGCTCGACCGCGGCGTCGATGCCCAGCAGCTCGCGGTACGGAATCAGCCGCGCCAGCGCCTTGTCCAGCTCGGCGGCGGACTGCACGCCGCGGGCGGCGTACAGGCGGGTCAGCAGCGGCGGCAGGTCGCCGAGATCAGGCAGGACGGACGGCAGGGAACGGGGAACGATGCGCATCGGGGATTCGGTTCGGGACTCGGCAGGGGACGGACGGATCACAGCGAGGTGGCGGCGCGGGCGGCCTGGTCGTAGACGCCGGACAGGGTACGCAGCAGGCCGGCCAGACGGTGCAGCTCGGCGGGGTCGATCTTCAGGCTCTCGAAGGAGGAGATCAGGCATTCGCCGCGGATCTCGGCGTACTCCAGGCACAGCGCGCGGCCCTGCTCGGTGGTGCGGTAGAACATCTCCTTGCCCTGCTTCTCGCCTTCCACCAGGCCGAGCTTGATCAGCTTCTTCAGCGCGTAGGTCACCGTGTGGGTGTCCTCGATGTTGAGCAGCAGGCACAGGTCCGCCTGGCGCTTGGCGCGGTCGCGGCTGGTCAGGTTGTGCAGCACCATCACGTCGAGGGCGTTGAGCTCGGCGCCGCCGGCGGCCTTCATGCAGCGCTCCATCCAGCGCATGAAGGCATGGCCGGCGATGATCAGGCCGAACTCGAACTCGGACAGCTCCTGCGACTGCGCCGCCAGGTGGGCGGAGGCCACTATGGGCGAGCGCGGCGACCGGGGGGTGGGTAGATCAGCCATCGGGCATTCCATCGGGGAGGCGATTGGGGCGGGCAAGGATAGCAGGAATGCGCCGCTCATCCGCAGCGCCGCCGCATAGCAAATTTATGTTGACGTTTTATCAACGTTTTATCATTGTTTTACCAAGGACGCTCCAACGCCCTCCCTAACCCACCAACAACAACCAGGGGAAACCAGCCATGAGTCGCCTGCTCCTCAACTGCGATATCGGCGAAAGCTTCGGCGCCTGGACCATGGGCCTCGACGCCGAGGTCATGCCGCACATCGACTGCGCCAACATCGCCTGCGGCTTCCACGCCGCCGACCCCTCGATCATGCGCCGCACCGTGGCCCTGGCGGTGCGGCACGAGGTACGCATCGGCGCCCACCCCGCCTACCCCGACCTGGTCGGCTTCGGCCGCCGCTCGCTGGCCTGCAGCGCGCAGGAAGTCGAGGACATGCTGCTCTACCAGATCGGCGCGCTGGACGGCATCTGCCGCGCCGAGGGCAGCCGGGTCAGCTACGTCAAGCCGCACGGCGCGCTGTACAACGACATGATGCGCAAGCCCGAACTGCTGCGCGCGGTACTGCGTGCGGTGCGTTTGTACGATCCCGCCCTGCCGCTGATGCTGATGTCGGTACGCGACAACAGCGCCGCCGAGGCGCTGGCCGCCGAAGAGGGCATCTCGCTGTGGTTCGAGACCTTCGCCGACCGCGCCTACGACGGCGAAGGGTTCCTGGTCGCGCGCAGCCTGCCCGGCGCGGTGCACCACGACAGCGAGCAGGTGATCGCCCAAGCGCTGGCCCTGGCCAGCGGTAAGCCGCTGACCGCCAGCGACGGCAGCGCCCTGGTGCTGCGCGCCGACAGCCTGTGCGTGCACGGCGACAACGCCAGCTCGGTGGCCGCGGTGCGGCGCATCCGCGAAGCGCTGGACGGGCTGCCGGCATGAACCTGCGCATCGAGCCCGTCGCCATCGACTGCCTGATGCTGCGCCTGTTCGACGCCATCGACGAGGCGCACATGCCCTGGCTGCTGGCCGCCACGCAGCGCCTGCGCGAGACCTTCGGCGCGGCGCTGGTCGACCTGGTCCCCTCCTACACCACCCTGATGCTGCACTACGACCTCGCGCAGCTGGACGACGGCCAGGCCCGCGCGCTGATCCGCGCGGCGCTGCACGATCTCGAGCCGGCCCGCGCCGGCAGCGGCACCCTGCACCGCCTGCCGGTGTGGTATGACGCCAGCGTCGGCCCCGAGCTGCCCCTGCTCGCCGAGCGCAGCGGCCTGGGCAGCGCCGGGGTGATCGAACTGCACAGCAGCCGCGAGTACCAGGTGTTCGCCCTCGGCTTCGCCCCCGGCTTCGCCTTCATGGGCCTGGTCGAGCCGCAGCTGGCCTCGCCGCGCCTGGCCACCCCGCGCCAGCGGGTGCCCGCCGGCAGCCTGGGCATCGCCGACCGCCAGACCGCCGTCTATCCCTCCGTCTCCCCCGGCGGCTGGAACCTGATCGGGCGCATGCCCATCCCGCTGTTCGACCGCGAAGCGGGCCGCAGCCTGCTGCAGCCGGGCGACCGCGTGCGTTTCGTGCCGGTCGAGCGCGCCGAGTTTCTCCGCCTGGGCGGCGACGACAGCCCCTTCGAGGTGCAGCCATGAGCCTTGTGATCGAACGCCACGGCCTGCTGGCCACCCTGCAGGACGCCGGCCGCTTCGGCGTGCGCCACCTCGGCGTCGGCCAGGGCGGCGGCGCCGACTGGATCTCCCTGCGCTGGGCCAACTGGCTGCTCGGCAATGCGCCGGACGCCGCGGTGATCGAGATCACCCTCGGCGGCTTCAGCCTGGTCGCCGAGCAGGACGTCTGCCTGGCCCTGTGCGGCGCCGACCTGGATGCGCGCCTCGACGACATGCCGCTCGCCCCCTGGCGCAGCTTCGTCGTGCGCCGCGGCCAGCGCCTGAGCCTCAACCAGGCGCGCCTCGGTCTGCGCGCCTACCTGGCCGCGCCGGGCGGTTTCGCCGCGCCGCAGGTGCTGGGCAGCTGCGCCACCGTGGTCCGCGAGGGCCTCGGCGGCCTGCACGGCGACGGCCGGCCGCTGGCCGA
>NZ_SSTC01000074.1 GCF_004801855.1 Pseudomonas sp. A-1
CCGAGCTGATGGCCAAGCATCATGAGGCACCTGCTTCACTCCAATAACCGTGTTGCACTCAGTTCCTGCAACCGCCCCCTCTCTACATGTCGTAGTCCTCCAGATCCACATCTTCGTCACGCACACGACGTAGAGCTGCAGGGTCATCGATTACCGGCGCATGCCTTTCGGATATGACAGGCTTTCGCACGGCCTCCACTTTCTGTTGCTCGACCTCAACCTCAACCAGATCACTCTTCTGCCCTGCTGACGGCCGCTGCCGAGTCGTTCGCACGTTGGCCAAGTACTTCATGTATTCATCGGGCAGATAGTCCATCAGAAATCGTCGTAACGAGTTGTACGAGACGATGATCCCGACCTCGCTCAACATGACCTGCTGCTCGCGGATGGGGGTTGCCAGCCGGGTCGCCTCGCGGAGTATCTCGATCCTCGGCAACAAAGCCCTCACCGCCCACCCCTTGGTTCTGCGCACATCCTGTAAGCCCGCAGCCGCTCGCTGCTTGCGCCGCTCCAGAGCCTCGCGCAGAGCTCGAGTCATTTCGTCGGCATCCTGCTGCAGGCGAGCTGCCTGCTCTGCCTCAGTGGTTATCTCTCCCCCGCCGCGCTCTACATCATCACCAGACATTGACTTGCTCCTATCACGCAGCGCCTGTTCCGCGCTGCTTCAACTGGTTGCAAGTCAGTATGACGGTCGACCGCACCCCTGGAAATGCTTGTAAACATGGGATCGCCGCGCCGTTACGCCCCATAATACTTGCAAACTAAGGATCGTCAATTTAAACATGATACCTACATCACAAAATTAAAGACTGTATCTATAACCAGCATCAAGAGAGGAATACCTTGCTAACACGGCTGCACTCTCCGAGATGTCGGGAACGACCGCAGGCCAGGCGCGGAGCGGCCCGCAGCAGGAATCGAGATAACAAATGGTTAACGAGGCCCTCACGTGAGCGGCCTGGAGGAAGTCGGCATGGGAACGTCACTGACGCAAACACTCACCGATCCGGCCACGGAGGCCCGCCTGCGCCGTCTCTCGGCACGTTTGCAGGTGCCCAAGTCCCGGCTTTTGGAGGCCCTGCTCACGATTGACGAGGCCGATCTGGCGGCAGCAATCGAGGGACATTCAGGCCGACTGCACAGGACCGTCAGAGGCAAGAACCTGATCGACAGCGACCTGCGCTTGGCTATCGCCGCAGCCGTTCGTGATCACCTCGAAGCGCTGACGACGGTCAACGAACACATCGTGCGAGAAGCCGCCCGGCTGGGCGTGGCCAGCGCAATGCAGGAGCTGCTTGTCGGGGCAGAAGGAGACCGCGAGTGAGCGTTTTTAGTGTCGACAAACTCTATGCCGATGCCGTGCAGTCGCGGGCGGACTATCACGAGCGAGGCGAGTTGCAGCAGGCTGGCCCCGCTCCTAACAGCGGGCGCGAGGACTACTTCCATCAGGTGAACAGCGATATTCCTTTGGCCGGCTTCATCGGCTCCGCCGCCGCAAGTCTGGGTCTGCATGACGAACCACAGACTGGTGACTATGCGCAGATCTTCTCCGGCATACACCCACGCACAGGCTTGCCTTTGCTCTCGCCGCGGCGCCTTGCCGAGTTGCAGTCCTCCGAGCGCTGTGTAGCGGGCTACTCGACATCGCTGAACTGCGACAAATCGATTTCCCTGGCCTATGCGGCGGCCAGCCGGCCCGTGCAGCAAAAAATCGAATCGGCCGTGCTGGAAGCCTCACGGCGGACCTTTGAAAACCTCGAGCAGCGCGGGCTGATCCGTACCCGCCGGGGGCTGGCGGTGCCATTGCGGAAGAGGCCGGCCTACTGGCGATGCAGTACCTGCATTTCACTTCGCGAGATCTCGATCCGCATCTGCACGTCCACCTGGAAATACCCAACATGGTGCAGGCCCCCGATGGTGGGTGGCTGAGTCTGGATGCTAGTGAGCTGTTCGACCGGCAACGCGAAATTGCCCTGCTTTTCGACGCCGCCCTGGCTCACGCGCTGCGCCGCGATGTTCCGGAGCTGGCAGTCAGTCTGTACAACGACCTGGAACTGTTCGGGCTGATGGTTGCAGGCATTGGCGAGGAGCAGATCCGCCAGTTCTCCAGCCGCCGGGCACAGATCCTGAGCTGCGTACAGGAAATGGCGGAAAGCGGTGCAGCGGCGAAACGGGCAGCAGCCAAGCGCACCCGGAACCGCAAACAAGCGGTTGATACCACTCTTCTGCGCCAGCAATGGTCCGAGGCGCTCACCGACATCCATCTTGCACCTGCCGAGCGGCAGCCGCCCAGCCTCCTCTTGCTGGAAACACTGCTGTTCAAGGGGGGATCGGTATTCGATCGCCTCGCTCTGGATCGCCTAGCAGCACAGCTGGCCATCGACCATGGCGGCCTGGACGGGCTGGAAATCCTGCGCAGCGAGCTGATCCGTCAGATGCGCATCATCCCGCTCCCCATCAGCAACGGACGGCAGCTTTACACGACACTGGACATGATCGAGATGGAGCGCGACCTACTGCACTTCGCCAGCGCCAGCCGTTTCGCTCCTCAATTTGCCCTGCAGTCGAGCTCGGTGACAGCTGCGCTGGCTTCATTTCAGTCACAGCGAGGATTCGAATTGCGCGATGAACAGGCCCATGCCGTCCACCATGCCGCCCAGGGCAACCGCCTGGCGCTGGTCCAGGGCGCAGCGGGTGTCGGCAAGTCGGCCTCGCTGGCTGCCCTGAAAATCGCCTATGAAACCGATGGCCGCCGGGTCATTGGCCTCGCCCCCAGCGGCGCTGCCGCGGCTGAGCTGGAGAAGAGCTCGGGTATTGCCAGCTCGACGATACATGCGCTGCTAATGAAGTTGGAGCTGGGCAAGGGCGACAAGCGCTTTCAGCTCCAGGCCGGCGACGTGCTGATCGTCGACGAAGCCGGCATGATCGATACGCGCACATTGCATCGGCTGGCCAGCCACGCGTCACAGGCTGGCGCCAAGCTGGTCCTGGTCGGCGATGAGCGCCAGCTGGAAGCGGTCGGCTCGGCATCGACCTTCGCCATGCTGGGACAGCAGATCGGTCGCGCGGAAATCATCGAGATCGCTCGCCAGGCGGATCCGGCCGACCGGGCCATCTCACAAACCTGGTACGAGGGAGAGCCAGGACAGGCTCTACAGATGATGCAGAACCGCGACCTGCTCAGGATCAGTGGTGACCATCCCACCAGCGAGCGACTGCTTGCCGACGCCCTGCAGCTCACCGCTGGTGGCTCCGACTGGCAGCAGGTTCTGCTGCTGGCCGACCGCAACCAAGACGTGCGCCAGCTCAACGAGCGGGTACGGGAAGCCCGGCTGGCCGCTGGCGAGATCGAAGCCACTAAGGAGCGCATTGTTCGTGTCGAACTGCCCAAGCAGGGTAGCGCCCAGCTGCGCATAGCTCCCGGTGATCGCTTGCTGCTGCGCAAGAACGCCGAGCTGGGCGGACAGCGGCTCTACAACGGCGACCGCGCCGTGCTGATGGGCATCGATGAACGCCCAGGCACGACTGCCGACATGGCTCCGGAAGTCACGCTGCGCCTGCGCCTGGATCGCGGCTCACAGGAGATCACCGTTCCGCTGAGCGAATACGCCGCCTTCCAACATGGCTATGCAATGACTGTCCACAAGAGCCAGGGACTGACTGTCGACCATGCACTCTATCTCGGCAGCGCGATGAGCACTCGTCGTGCCGCCTACGTCGCCTTCACTCGCGCCAGACAGCCCAGTCGGTTCTACCTGGACGCCGACGACTACCTCACCTTTGCCCGCAACACGGCTAGCTTCAGGAGCAAGGCCTGCGCTCTGGATGCCATCCCCTCCGCAAAGGCTCACTCCCCTGCGCCCCACGAAGCGATGCTCTTCTCCGACCAGCCAGATACCTTGACGGTGCTCAACCGTGGAGGGAATGCCTTCTCCTATCCAGGTAGGAGCGCAACAACCACTCATTTACAGCCCACTCTACAGTTACGGCTAATCGGACCGTCGTCCGACAGGCTTCGTCAGGGACAGCATGATGGTTACCGGATTACCGAAGTGAGTGATCATGAGCACTGCTGGCAAAGCCTAGTACGCCTGTGGCTGAAACAGGGCTGGCAGAAACTGGCACTGATGCTGACAGCATTGCCAAGTGGCCCCTCTGAACAGAGGGGCACTTCCTACTCCCACCGGCATGGCAAGCTATCGCCACAAACCGTCCGGCAGTGCACGATCCTGCAGAGCTGCAAACTTACTGCAACACTCGCGACAAATTCAGCGGTGACAAACATCCCAACCGAAACAAGCCTTCAGCCCATAGGTACAACTGAGCTGCACGAAACACCAGCTGATGAGATCGCCCCATATTGGGCTCCGATGCCCTGATCCAGACACTCTGCCGGAAACCAACCAGCCCCAACAGATCTGCTACTGGGCGTACAGGAGCTGACATCTGCGCCGAGCGGAGCTCTACGCTTGCAGCATCCCAGCGACTGGCAACTGAGCTACGCGCATCAATCGCGCCGGTTTGGCTGGGCACTGCGGGGACCGGGCACATGCTGACGCTCTCGGAGATATGACTGGTGCTCGACCCCGTTGACATGCGACTGGGCATCAACGGCCTATTCCTGCGCATCCCACAGTCGCTGGGGCATTCGCCCGACGGCAGCATCTACCCCTTCCGCAATTGCGTCTGGCTTACGCAGTGCCGCGATACCTTCGCATGATCCGCAGCGGGTGCCGAGTAGTGCTCAAGGCTTTTTTCACTGTTCACAGTCCGCCAGAGCGGAGCCATTACAGCATCTGGCATGGATTTTCAATGCCTATTTTTTGGGGAAATCTACTGGCGATTAAAACCTGCAGCTCCGATCAAATACCAGCCAGTTCCATTCGAAACCATCAACTAACGCAGGTATTAGCTATGAGCATTGTGAACGGGACAAACCGACGCATCATGCGCCGAGCGGAGGTGCTAGCAGCCACCGGCTATTGCCGCGCGTGGATCTATGCGCTCATGCGGCAGGGGAAATTTCCTCTGGCACGTAAAATTGGCGCTCGTGCGGTTGGCTGGGATTCCCGGGAGATCGAGGCGTGGATTGCCGAGCGACTGGACGAGCCGACTCGATAATGAAAACAGCCACCCGCACAGAAAAGCTGACCAGCCGCACACACGGCCAGCATGACGTCGCTACCGATGCAGCCCTCAGCAGAATTGCCCGCAGCCGCGCCCTTACACGCCTAACCAGGTCATCCGCTCCAGACACTGCAGAGGCATAACCCATGAATGATTCTCAATGCTGCCACCAAGCGGCGACGGCCCCGGCTTGTCCGGAGAAAGTCACCAGCCTGATCGCCATCCGCCGCTTGGGACTCATGGACGGCGAGCACATTGCGGTACTGCCTGCATGGCAAACCACTGCCGAGAGTCTAGCCCTGAAAAACGCTGAACTACTGGAGGCCCGCTATGACTGATCACGTCCTGCTGTTCCGCCGTGAGCTGGAAGTCGCCTTCGGCCCGCTGGATTGGCTGCCGATCCCGGACGGCCAGATCCACCGCTTCCACGTCCCCGGCGACCGTGCCGGATCGCGCAACGGCTGGTACGTCCTGCACCTGGACGGCATCGCGTCTGGTGCGTTCGGCAGCTGGAAGGCGGGCGCATCGAGCACCTGGAGCAGCCGCCGCCCTGCCGACCACCTGGAAGCCCAGCTGATCGCCCAACGCATCGAGCAGGCCAAGCGCCAGCGCGAAGCCGAGCAGCGCCAGCGCCAGCAAGTCGCCGCCATCGAGGCCACCGGGCTGTGGGCGGTCGCTGATCCTGCCGACCCCGGCCACCCGTACCTACGCCGCAAAGGCTGCCAGCCGCACAACCTGCGCCAGCTGGGGGACGTGCTGCTGGTGCCGCTGTACCTGGGGTGCCAGCTGGTGAACCTGCAACGCATCCCCCCGGACGGCATCAAGAAGCGCTTTCTGCCCGGCGGCCGCGTGACGGGCTGCTATTCGCCCATTAGCCGTCTGGAGCCTGGCCAGCCCATCTACATCTGCGAGGGCTGGGCGACCGGGGCGACGATCCACGAAGCCAAGGATGCCGCCGTGGCCTGCGCCATGAATGCCGGCAACCTGCTGCCCGTGGGCGACCGCCTGCGCCTGGCCTACCCGGAAAACCCGCTGATCTTAGCCGGCGACGATGACCGCCAGACCGAGGGCAACCCCGGACGCACCAAGGCCACCCGCGCCGCCAGCTTGCTGGGCTGTGGGCTGATCTTCCCGCCCTGGAACGGTACCGAGCCGCTGGAACTGTCCGACTTCAATGACCTGCGCCAATGGCGGGAGGCGAACCAATGACCGTAGCCGAGCTGATCCCCGAGGCCCTGCCGGCCTGCCCCGAGCCGCTGCCGCTGCTGCCGGATATGGAGACCGCCGCACCCTACCCGCTGGCCGCCCTAGGTGACCTGCTGGGAGGCGCTGCCGCGGCCATCATCGAGGCCGTACAGGTGCCCGACGCGCTGGCCGCGCAGTCCGTCCTGGCAGCAGCGGCGATGGCCGCACAGCCACACGCCAATGCGCAGCGGGCTGGCCAGCTGATCCCGCTGGCCCTGTTTGCCCTGACTGTTGCCGAGTCTGGCGACCGCAAGACCGCCGCGGACCGGCTGGCGCTGCGTGCCCACCATGACCGCCAGCGTCAGCTTCTGGAAGCCTACAAGGCGGAGGCGAAGGAGTACCGCGACAAGCGTGACGCCTACCAGCGCTGCCGCGCGCAGGTGCTGGAAAAGGCCAAGGGCAGCCCCGAGGCCGTGGCCCGCGAACTGTCCTACCTGGAGGAGCCATCGCCACCGCTGTTGCCGTACATCCTGGCTGAAGAACCGACCCTCGAGGGTCTGCAAAAGTCCCTGTTGCACGGCCAGCCCTCGCAGGGGCTGTTCAGCGACGAAGGCGGGCTGTTTTTCGGCGGACACGCCAGCAGGCCTGAAAACATGCTCAGGAGCGTGGCCGGCCTGTCCAAGCTGTGGGACGGCGCCCCGATCACACGCACCCGCGCCGCCGAGGGTGAGAGCGCATCGCGCAGCGGCTGCCGTCTGAGTGCCCACCTGATGATTCAGCCCATCGTCGCGCAGGCGGTGCTGACCAACCCGATCATGCAAGGGCAAGGCTTCCTGGCGCGCTTTCTGGTGGCCTGGCCACAGTCACTGGCAGGCACCCGCCTTTATCGCGACACAGACCCAGCTCGGGATGCCCGCTTGGAGCGCTACTGGCAGCGCATGACGCGCCTTCTGGCGCTTGCCCCTCCGCTGGACGACAGCGGCGAGCTGGCGCCACCAGCACTGCCCCTGGAGAGCGACGCGCTGGCCGCATGGATTGCCACCCATGACGCCATCGAAGCCGAACTGGGCAAAGGCGGAGACCTGCAGGAGATCAAACCGACCGCTGCCAAAGCCGGGGAAACCGTGCTACGTATCGCTGGCGTGCTGGCCGTCATCGAGGAAGCCGGCGCCATCACCCGGCCTATCATCGAGCGCGCTGCCACCCTGGTGCGCTGGTATCTGGCCGAAGCCCTGCGACTGACCAACCCGGTCAAGGCGGACCCACGTCTGGCCAGCGCGCAGCAGCTGTTCGACTGGCTTTGCGCCAACGGCTGGAAGCGCTTCGAGGCCCGCACCCTACAACGGGAGGGGCCGCGCTTTGCGCGCAAGAGCGCCGCGCAGCGTGACCAGCTGCTGGCAGTGCTGGTGGAACATCACCACCTGCTGACCAGCGACGGCAAGCAATTCAGGATCAACCCGCTGGCGACAACGGCGACAGTGGCGACAACGCCCGCACCGCAAGGGGCCAACCGTGGCGACACACTGGCGACACATGGCGACAAGCCGCAGCAAGCACCCTCCCTGTCGCCACCTGTCGCCAACCTGTCACCAACCGATGCCTCAGCAATGGCGTGGTCTGTCGCCACTGTCGCCACTGTCGCCACGCCGTCGAGGTTCGGGGGTGAGCTGTGACCGCTGCCGAACTGCTGACGGCGGCCCGATCTGAGGGCGTACAGCTAGCGCTGGTAGATGGTCGCCTGACCTGGACGGCTGATCGCCAGCCGCCTGATGACCTGCTGATGGAGCTTGCAGCCCGCAAGGTCGAGTTGATCGCCACCCTTTCCGCCGCCAACGATCCGCAGACCGCCGCAGCGCCAACAGTAGCAATACCCAGACCAATCCCAGCGCCCACTGCCGAACACGCCGCAGAGGCCGCCAGCGAGCCGCAGCGCATTATCCGCACCGCCGCCACAGCCACGCCTGAATGGCGAGCAGCGCGGGATCACTACCTTGCCCACGTCATGACCTGCCAGGCCTGCCACGCCCCGACAAGCCGCCACTGCCCGACCGGAGCGGATCTGCGCGACACCTACAACGCCACCCCTCTGGAGCTGCCCCCATGCCCTACCTGAACAACATAGGCACACTGGCCCGCATCGGCCTGAAGCCCGGCGCCACTCTAGGCGACCGCCTGACCATTGCCCGGCACGTCCTGCGTGCGCTGTGTGCCGAGCACCACACCCTGCGCCGCAAGGCCAACCAGCTGCGCCACCACCTGCCGTTCCCCCCGACTGGCTGTCAAAAAATTAGAGCAGTAGGCACGCGACAACCGCGTCACTGAGTCGGCGCTGCTGGTCCATGCTTGTGGATGGCGTGTGCGACCTGCTGAGCGTCAACACGGTGGAGCAGGTGCAGGCCCGCGCAGAAGGCGTGGATAGCCTGCCCGGGCTGGTGTTCACCTACGATCTGGAGACCAGCGCCAGCGATCGCCCGCGAGGCCCGATGTTTGAGGTGTGTTCCCTGGCCGTGGCGGAGTTCATTCAAAGCACCCCCGCTGGCGCGCTGCCCGATTCGTTCGCGTCGAGTGAAGTGTTCGGGCCGAAGCTGCCGCCCATGCTGCGGATCGTCGGCAAGTAACCCACCCGCTGCCGGCTGCTGGGGTTCGCCCTGGTGGCCAGCATGGTCACGCCCCTTCACCGTTACGGCACCGCCTGCCCACCATGCGCACACGCCGGCACCCCGCCCAGCAAGGTACTTACCCACCCCGCCATGCGTTGCGAATCATACGGGTTGCAGTCCTTCACTGCAGAAACTCACGCATTAACCGAAACGACGAATGCCTGTGGCTTGATGCAGGGCCTGTACTGGATAGATCCGTCACGCCCGGAAACGGCAGACTGAGCGCATATCACCGCTGTGTACGTGCCAGTCGTGCCACGTGTACCACAGCCTAGGGCCACGTAGCTTCCAGCTAAGACCACAGCCAAAAAGGCGCGTATATAGGTGCCACAGAGATTCATGCTTATGGCACCAGCCCTCAGCTGAGGGCAGATCGGGCAGCGGTAGAAATGGTAGTTACCCGCCCCCGCACAGATCCGTACGAGCGGAACTACCGCATATGGCTACCACCTCAGGCACGTGACACTGTGGTGGCATAGGCTGCCCAGTCGACCATGAGGGCGCGGCGCTTGTCGAATATGTCGCCGCGCCAGTATGCGGCTTCGGCTCCGGTGGCGACGGTATGCGCCAGGGCCATCTCGCAGACCTCCCGAGGGTAATGCGTGCTCTCTGCTGCCCAGTCGCGGAACGTAGAGCGGAAGCCGTGCATGGTCAGCTCTCCGCGTCCCATCCGGCGCAGCCCCATCAGCATGGCCATATTCGACAGTGGGCGACCCTTGCGCGCACCAGGGAACAGGTACGGACTGCCCTCGATACGCGGCAGGCTGGCCAGCACGGCTAGAGCGGCATCAGACAACGGCACACGGTGTTCCTTGTCGGCCTTCATCCGGGCGGCGGGTATCGTCCAGGTACGCGACTGCAGGTCGATTTCATCCCACGTTGCCCCCAGCACCTCCGAGGTGCGGCAGGCGGTTAGGATGGTCAGCCGCATGGCCTGATAAGTCAGGTCATCATGGGCGGCCAGCTCGACCATGAATGCCGGCAGCTCCGACCACGGCAAGGCCGCATGGTGTTCTCGTGCCTGTACCTTCGACCGCTTGGGCAGCAGCTTGTCCAGGTGCCCGCGCCAGCGCGCTGGATTCTCGCCGTCGCGCAGGCCGCGTGCCTTGGCTGCATCGAGGATCAGCTCGATTCGGTTGCGAACGCGACTGGCGGTCTCGGTCTTCTCTCCCCAGATCGGCTGCAGAATCTCCAGAACGTGCGCGGTGGTGATTTGATCCGCCTGCAGGTCGCCGATGATCGGCTCGGCATAGGTGGCGACGGTGTTCTCCCACTGCTGCGCGTGCTTGGCATTCTTCCAGCCGGCGCGATGCGCGGCGATGTAGTCGGCGGCCAGGGTCTTGAAGGTCACGGCGCGAGACTTGGCGCGCTCCAGTGCTTTCAGCTCTGCCTGCATACGCTGGCGCTCGATTTCCTCCTCTAGCTGCTGGCGCTCCCGCTCGGCTTCCCGCTCTGCCAGCGGGTCTATGCCGGCCTTGGTTTTCCTGCGCGCCTCGACAGCCTTCTCCCGCGCATCAGCGAGACCTGTTTCCGGGTACGGCCCGAGACCCATGTCGCGCGACTTGCCGGCGATCTTGTAACGGAAAATCCAGCTCGTGCCGCCCGTCTTGCTCACTTGGAAGTACAGCCCTTCGCCGTCATTGGTCAATCCGGGTGTCTTGGCCTTCGCCAGACTCTCAATCGTCTTTGCAGTCAGCTTGCCCACTGTTGCCCTCCGGTGCTTGACCCATACCCTGACCCATACCCCTCCGACCCATACTCTGACCCATACCTATGACAGTGGCTCTTGGTTGTGTGTCGGTGGCGCTTGGTGGACGATAATACGCTGCAAGCCCCGTAGAATCTAGGTCTTGCAAGGGTTTGAGTATTTTTCAGTGGCGCTGGATAGACAGCCGATTGGCGGACTCCCTCACCGCCATATTCGAAAGCCCCTGATTCTCCTGGAGAATCAGGGGCTTTTTCGTTTCCCCCCGATCAACCTCGGGGCGGCCGCGCCACCGCGCGCCAAGCCAGGCCGATCAGGGCAATCACGCAGAAACCGGCCCCCGCCTGGAACGTGGCCGCCGCCCCCAGCCTGTCCCACAGCAGACCGGCGACGACGCTGGCGAACAGCATGGCGATGCCGCTGACCAGGCTGAAGAAGCCGCAGGCCGTGCCGCGCAGGTCGGCCGGCGCGGTATCGGCCACCATAGTCGCCAGCAGTCCCTGCGTGATGCCCATGTGCACACCCCACAGCGCCACACCGGCGAAGAAGACGCTCCAGTGGTCGCTCGCCGCGAGCACCAGGTCGGCCGCCATCAGCACGACCAGCCCAAGGGCCAGCAGGCTGCGCTGACGCCTTTCTTCCGCCTCTGATACCATACCCCCCTATACCATATCCGGGCGAGCGAGCATGGGCCACATCATCCATCAGAAGTCGAAGCTACTGGGACGGGTGCGACGCATCCGGGGTCAGGTCGAGGGCCTGGAGCGCGCGCTCGAGGCCGAGAAGGGCTGCGCCGACATCCTGCACCAGATCGCTGCCGTGCGCGGCGCCATCAACGGCCTGATGGTGGAGGTGCTCGAGGAGCACGTGCGCGCGCACATCGCCGACCCGGCGATCACCAGCGACGCCGAGCGCCGTCAAGGTGCCGATGAGTTGATCGCCGTCCTGCGCACCTACCTGAAGTGAGAGCTGCCATGCACGCCGACAAACTGTCCCGATGGATGCACGACCACGTCTTCGATACCGGTAACTCCGCCGCCGAACGCAGCACCCGGGTGGTGATGTGGATCACGGCTGCGACCATGGTGGTCGAGATTGCCGCGGGCTGGTGGTTCAACTCGATGGCCCTGCTGGCGGATGGCTGGCACATGAGTTCGCATGCCGTGGCGATCGGCCTTTCCGCGCTGGCCTATGCCACGGCCCGGCGCTACGCCAGGGATCCGCGCTTCGCGTTCGGCACCTGGAAGATCGAGATCCTCGGCGGCTTCTCCAGCGCCATCTTCCTGCTCGGCGTGGCCGTGATGATGGTGGTGGGTTCGGTGGAGCGCATCCTCTCGCCGCAGCCCATCCAGTACCTGGAGGCGATCGCCATCGCCATCCTCGGCCTGCTGGTCAATCTGGTGTGCGCGCTGATCCTCGGCAAGGCGCACCATCACGACCATGGTCATTCCCATGGGCATGGACATGAGCACGGCCACGATCACCACGACCATCATCACGACCTCAACCTGAAGTCGGCCTACCTGCACGTCATCACCGATGCGGCCACCTCGGTGCTGGCCATCGTGGCCCTGTTCGGCGGCTGGCTATATGGCTGGGCCTGGCTGGACCCGCTCATGGGGATCGTCGGTGCCGTGCTGGTCGCGGTGTGGGCCCGGGGGCTGATCGTCGACACCGGCAAGGTGCTGCTCGACCGCGAGATGGATCACCCGGTGGTCGACGAGATCCGCGAAGTCGTGGAAACCGCGAGCGACGCCGGGGCAACCCGGATCGCCGACCTGCACGTCTGGCGGGTGGGCAAGCAGGTCTACTCCTGCGCCATGACGGTGGTGACCCAGGATGCGACGCTGACGCCGGATGACGTGCGCGAGCGCCTGTCGGTGCACGAGGAAATCGTCCACTCGACCATCGAGATCCATCACTGCCCCGAGCTGTCCGCTGGAGCGAGCGCATGAAAACGCTGCGACGGTCACCAGAAGGGATCGCCCGCAGGCTTGCCGGGCGAGTGCGCTCTGCGGGCATTTCGCTGTACTGAGCGACGGGGTAAAGTCGGGAACCCCCACGCCAACCGGCGCTTCGCCATGCCGCAGCAGACCCCGCCACCGATCACCCCCGACCTGTTCGCCAGCCTCGCCGAACCGCTGCCTGCCACGGAGCGGCTGGGCGCACAGGCCTGGCTGCTGCGCGGCTTCGCCCTGCCCTTCGTCGAGGCGCTGCTACCGGCGCTGGCGGAAGTCGAGCAGGCGGCGCCGTTCCGGCAGATGCTCACCCCCGGAGGGCAGACGATGTCGGTGGCGCTGACCAACTGCGGAACCCTGGGCTGGACCAGCGACCGCCGCGGCTATCGCTACGAGCCGCTCGATCCGCTGAGCGGCCGCCCCTGGCCGGCGCTGCCCCCGGCATTCCTGCATCTGGCCCGGGAAGCGGCGGCGGCCGCGGGCTTCGCCGACTTCGCGCCGGACGCCTGCCTGGTCAACCGCTACCTGCCCGGCACGCGCATGGGCCTGCACCAGGACCGCGCCGAGCGCAGCCTGGCGCACCCCATCGTCTCGGTTTCGCTGGGCATCCCGGCGGTGTTCCTGTTCGGCGGATACACGCGCCGCGAGCCGGCACGGCGGGTGCCGCTGGTCCACGGCGATGTGCTGGTGTGGGGTGGCGAGGACCGCCTGCGCTTTCACGGCATCCTGCCGGTCAAGGCGGCAGTGCACCCGCTGCTCGGCGCCCGGCGGATCAACTTCACCCTGCGCAAGGCCGGCTGAACACCTAGCGGGCGATGGCGTAGCGCTCGAGCGGCGCCGTCACCGGGCGGACCAGGCTGGCGCCGCAATACTCCTGCAGATCGGCCTTGAGCCCCTGGGCCACGCCGTACAGGTAGTCGCTCTCGGTCTGCGCGTGTCCCTGGACGATCACCAGCACCGAGCGGGTCTCGCTGCGCACCGCGGTGGCGGCCGACTGCAGCGCCTCCAGGCGGCTCAGCACCTGGCCGCGACCGTCGAAGCAGGCGTACTCGCCAGCCGGCAGCGCCACCGGCGGCAGACTGTCGCGCACCTGGAAGCGCTCGCCGCCGCGGGTCAGGGCCAGGGTCACCGGCAGGCGCAGGTGCGCCAGATCATGGGTCGAGATCGACAGACCGCTGTTCAACGACCACTGGTTGGCCAGATCGACCAGCGGCGAGACGTTGGGCAGGCGGCCGCGGGCCTGGTACAGATCGAGCAGGGCCTGCGGCGACGGCGGCAGGGCCGCGGGCAGCCGCCCGATCTGCCGGCGCAGGACGCCGAAGCCCTGCTGCACGCCCCGGCAGCGCTCGGCGTCGAAGGCGGCGCGCAGCTCGACCAGACGATGCTGCAGGCGGGCCGTCGCCAGCCGGTTGTTCAGCCCGTGGAGGGTGAAGGCGATGGCCTTGAGGCCGAGTTCGGCGGGAGTATCGAGACGGAAAACTGGCATCAGCATGGTGGGAGCTCCGATGGGGACTGGCGCCGTGACGATGCGTTGTGGTCCTGCCCCGGGCAGGCCGTGTCGAGCGGCAGCATATGGCGCATATCCAAGCACTATCCGTGCCAGACGGCGTTTTCCTTGCAGATCAAGGTCATTGCCGAGGCTCTGGCTGCATCTGCCGCCGCGCAGTGCGACAAAACGAAGCAAGTGTCACAATGGCGACCACAACGCACTGCAAAGGATCGCTCCCGTTTCGATTAAGTCTGACTTAAGTCTCCCGCGCTACCGTCTCCGGTCATCCTGACCGGGAAACCCTGTCCACCCGGTCCTACCCAACAACAACCCGACAACGCAAGGATCAACCATGCCGCTTGCTGTACCGCGCCGCCCCGGCGCCTTCTACTGGCTGCTCACCTGGCTGGCCGTGGCCGTCAACCTCGGGCGCTTCTTCGATCTCGCCCCGTCTTCCTGGCTGCTGGTCTACCAACTGGTGCTGATCGGCAGCTATGCGCTGCTGTTCGTCGCCCCGGCCTGGGCCATCAGTCGCCTGGTGGGCCGCTTCGCCCCCCGGACCGGCGCGGCGCTCTCCGTGCTGCTGGCCGGCGTGGTGCAACTGGCGCTGTACGGCGACCACCTGCTCTGGCAGCTGTACGGCTTCCACCTCAACGGCTTCGTCTGGAACATCGTCACCACCCCGGGCGGCATCGAGGCACTGGGCTCCTCGGCGTCCACCGAGCGCGAGGTGGCGTTGCTGGCTGTCGGCATCTTCGCCGGCCAGGGCCTGCTGCGCCTGCTGGCCCACGGCCTGGCCCGCCTGCGCCTGCCGGCGCCGCGGCTGGCCTGGGTGCTGCCGCTGTTCCTGGTCGCCACCCTCGGCGAGCGCGTGAGCTACGGGGTCGGCCACTTCTACGGCTATAGCCCGCTGCTGGAGAGCGCCCAGCGCGTGCCCTTCTACCAGCCGCTGACCATGCGCCGCGTGCTGGAGAAGCAGTTCGGCCTGGAGCGCCCGCAGCGCATGGAAGTGGCCAGCGCCGAGCTCAAGGGCCAGCTGCGCTACCCGCAGGCACCGCTGCGCATCGAGGCTCCGGCCAAGCCGCTGAACATCGTCTGGCTGGTCGCCGAGTCGTGGCGCGCCGACACCCTGAACGAGCGGGTGATGCCGCAGACCCACGCCTTCGCCCAGCGCGCCCAGCATTTCGTCAGCCACTTCTCCGGCGGCAACGGCACGCGCATCGGCATGTTCAGCCAGTTCTACGGCCTGCCGGCCAACCTGTGGTTCCCGGTGCTGGATGCCCGCGTCGGCAGCCCGCTGATCGACGTGCTGCAGCAGCAGGACTACCAGATCAAGCTGTTCACCAGTGCGCGCTTCAGCTATCCGGAGTTCGACAAGACCCTGTTCGTCAAGGTGCCGCGCGAGCAGATGGTCGAGGACGACAAGGGCAATACCTGGGAGCGCGACCGCCGCAACGTCGACCGCCTGCTGGAGTTCGTCGACCGGCGCGATCCGGCCAAGCCGTTCATGACCTTCCTGTTCTTCGAGTCGCCGCACGCCAACTACAACTTCCCGCCCGAGTCGGTGATCGAGCCTGACTATCTGCCGGACTTCAGCTACGCCAGCATGGATCTGTCCCGCGACATCAAGGGCATCCACAACCGCTACCTGAACGCCGTGCACCACCTGGACAGCCAGCTGGCGCGGGTCACCGCGCACCTGGAGCAGAACGGCCTGCTGGACAACACCCTGGTGGTGATCACCGGCGACCATGGCGAGGAGTTCATGGAGAAGGGCCGCTGGGGCCACAACTCCACCTTCGTCGACGAGCAGATCCGCGTGCCGCTGGTGCTGTGGGTTCCCGGCCGCGAACCGCACCGGGAGAGCCTGCGCACCAGCCACGTCGACCTGCTGCCGACCCTGCTGCCGCTGCTCGGCGTGCGCAACCCCGGCCAGGACTACGCCATCGGCCACAGCCTGTTCGAGCCCAAGGCCGACCGCCTGCTGCTGGCCGGCGACTGGGACCGCCTGGCCTTCCTCGGCGAGCAGTACAAGCTGGTGCTGCCGTTCGCCAGCGGCAGCTTCGCCGGCATGGACGTCAGCCACGCCGACGACCGCCAGGTGAGCAACAGCACCAGGGTGCTGCAGACCAAGATGCCGCTGATCCAGGTGGAAATGGGCAGCCTGCGCCGCTTCCTCGCCCACTGAGCCGCGCGTCTACGGCCGGCCGCTGCCGGCCGGGGCACCGGGGGCCGGCGGTGCGTCGTCCTCGCCGCCCCCGCCGGACTGCGGCGTTTCGAGGAAGGCGCTTTCGGCCACGAAGCGCCAGCCTGAATAGCTGGCGGTGCCGGCGAAATCCGTCCATTGCGGCGGAAAGCCGGCCACCTTCAGCGGCGCGCGCTCGGAGCGGCTGTACACCCCGGTGATGCGCCCGTCGAAGGAGCGCACCAGCCCCCAGTCGAGGCTGTTGGTGATGGGATCGGGATACAGGCGGCGCAGATGGCGGCGCACGTTCGGCACGCGCTTGTCCTCCAGCAGCTCCTCGAGCCGCTGCGGATACTGGGCGACGCCGACCGAGGCGCGGTAGTAGCTGCGCAGCGCCTGGGCGTACTGGGTGCCGACCCACAGCAGCTCGCGTTCCCGGGCCCGCTGGCTGACGGTCGACCACAACTGGCCGGCGCCGGCCAGCGCCGCGCCCATCAGCATGACCAGGAACAGCACGCCGAGGTAGGTGAAGCCAGCCTGGCGACCGCCTGCCGCGCTACCACTCCGCATAGGCCGTCCCGTCCCGCGCCATGCCGGGCGCACCGCTCTTGACGTCGCCCACCGCGCCCTCGGCCCCGGCCGGCGGCGGCAGCGTCACCCAGCTGTCGCTGCGCTCGACGATGGGGTCCACCGGCAGCTGGCGCAGGTAGCGCTTTTCCACCAGCGCCTGCAGCGAATCGGGGTAGCGCCCGGTATCGCCGTAGTGGTGGTCGAGCGCCTCGCGCATCACTGCCAGGCTCTGGCGCAGCGACGTCTCCCTGGAGTTCTCCAGGCTGGTGAAGTAGCGCGGGACGGCGATGGTCAGCAGGGTGGCGATGATCACCATGACCACCATCAGCTCGATGAGGGTGAAGCCGGCCTGTCTTCTCATGCTGTCACCACTCCCGGTAGGGAATCCCGTTGAGCCCGACGCCGTCGACCAGCGAGTAGACGTCGAACACGTCCTCGCCCTCCTCCGGGTCGTCCGCCGGGCTGTCGTAGCTGCGCAGGCCCCAGCTTTCGGCTGCCGGCAGCTCGGGGTCGGCGAAGGGGTCGCGGGGGATGCGGCGCAGGAAGTAGACCTTGGCGCCCTTGGGGCTACGCAGGTCGCGCACCCCCTCCACCAGCACCTCGAGCGATTCCGGATAGCCGGAGCTGTCGGCGCTCTTCTCGATGTAGCCGGCATCGGCGGCGACCTTGTAGGCGTCGATGGCGTCGCGCAGCTGATAGAGCGCCTGCTTGAGGTCCTGCTCCTTGCCGCGGCGCACCACCGTCTCGGTCAGGGGGGCGGCAATTCCGGCGAGCAGGGCCACGATGGCCACGGTCACCACCACCTCGACCAGCGAAAAGCCAGCCTGGGCGCGTTTCATGGCTCAGGGTCCGACCGCCAGGGTCATCGGCTGCGGCAGGGCCGCCGCGACCAGGCGGTTGCCCTGCCCCACCGCCGAGAAGGTCAGCAGGCGGATCGGCGCCGCCTCGCTGGGCGCCAGCGCGCGGACGCGCAGGCGCAGCAGGCCGCCTTCGCCGGTCGCCCCGCTGCTGCCGCTGCGCGACAGGGCGACGTACACCCGCCCGCTGTCCGGGTCGAGGCGCGGAGCGAACGAGGTGCCCGCTTGGCCCTGCTTGAGGAAATCGCCCTCGACCACCTCGGTGACCTGCAGCGCGGCCGGATCGTAGGCCAGCTGCAGGGTCGAACTGCGCAGCGGCTGGCTGCCGGCGACATGCAGGACAATGGTCGCCTCCTCGCCGGCGCGCAGCTGGGTCGGCCCTTCCCAGGACAGCGTGAGGCCGCTGGCGGCAGGTGCCGGCGTCGAGGCCGACGGCGCCGTCAGTGCGGCCGGCGCAGCGGACTCCGCCGGCAGCTCGAGGGTCAGGCTGTCGCCGGTGACCGGGCGCAGGTTGGCCGGGCGCACGCGCATGCTGCCCTCGGTGCCGGAGGGAAACTCCATCTCGTGGGGGCTCATGTACGGCAGGTTGCGGACGATGCGCGGAGTGATCGACAGCACCAGCTCGGACTTGCCGAAGGTGTCCTTGTTGCTGCCGAACAGCCGGCCGACGCCGGGAATGTCGCCGAAGCCGGGGATCTTGTCGCCGCTGTTGCTGTGGTCGTTGCGCATCAGCCCGGCCAGCACCTGGGTTTCGCCGTCGCGCAGGCGCAGCATCGTCTCGGCGTTGCGGGTATCGACCTGCACCGGGATGGTTCCCGAACGGGTCTCCGCCAGCGGCGTGGCGTTGCTCACCTCCAGCGCCACCTTGATCGCCACCTCGTCGTTGAGGTGCACGGTCGGCTCCACCTCCAGCTTCAGACCGACGTCCAGGTAGGTGATGCTCTCGGTGATCACCGGGCCCTGGTTGGAGGGCGTCGAGGTGGCGCTGACCACCGGCACGCGCTGGCCGATGTGGATCTTCGCCTTCTCGCGGTTGGTCACCCGGATCACCGGGCTGGCCAGGGTGTTGATGTCGTTGTCGTTGGCGTTGATCTTCAGCTGCGGCGGCGGCGAGATGGAGATGCGCCCGGAGTTGATCCCGCGCAGCTGGTCGAGCAGGTTGACCGCGCTGATGGTCTGGGTGCCGTCGGCGTTGCTGATCACGTTCACCACGCCGAAGGTATTGGGCCACTGCAGGCCGAGATCGAGGATGCGGGTGCGCGAGATCTCCATCACCTGGACCTCCAGCACCACCTCGGGGTTGGACTGGTCCTGGGCCTGGAACAGCTTCTCGGCCAGGCGCACCGCCTCGGCGCTGTCGCGCATGGTCAGGGTGTTGAGGCGCTCGTCGATGAACACGTCGCGGGTCTTGAGCATGGTCTTGACCATGTCCTGCGCGGTCTTGGCGTCGGTGTTGGTCAGGTAGAAGGTGCGCATCACCAGGTCCTGGTAGTCGCGCAGCTTCTGCGGGGTGTCCGGGTAGATGACGATGGTGTTGTCGTTGACCACCTTGCTGAGCAACTGGTTCTGCTGCAGCAGCATGTTCACCGCATCCTCCACCGCCACCTGGCGGACGAAGATGGTGGCCTTGAGATCGGGGCGCACGTCCTTGTCGATGATGAAGTTGAGTCCGGCGGTCTGGGCCAGCACCTCGAAGATCAGCTTGAGGCTGGCGTCGCGGAACTCCAGCGACACCGGCTGGCCGAGCTTGGAGCGCAGCTGCGGGTAGGGCTGCACGGTACGCATCCGCACGGCGTCGACCTGCCGCTTGAGTTCGCTGGCGCCCTCGTGTCCGGGTTCCAGCGCCTGGATGGCCTCCACCTGGCGCTGCGCTCCCTCCAGATCGCCGCGGCGCATGGCGAGCTGGCCCTGGCGCTGCATCTCGGCCAGGCTGCCCATCTGCTCGAGCTGGTGCAGCGCATCGGCGGCGCGGCTGTTGTCCGGCTCGATGGTCAGCACCCGCTGGTAGCCCTCCGCCGCGGCGGCATAGTCGCGACCGGCCCGCGCGCGGTCGGACTGGGTCAGCAGGGTGGTCACCACACGGCCGCGCTGGGTGGTCAGCGCCATCTGCGTGCGGGTATCGCGCGGCGCGGCGCGGGCCGCCTCCTCGAGGGTCGCCAGACCCTCCTCGTATTGCCCCTCGTCGATCAGCTCGACCCCCTCGCGCACGGCGTTGCCGGCGCAGCCGGCCAACATCACCAGCGAGAAAGCCACCCCACACCAGCGTCCCGCCGGATGCCCCATGGTCGTCGTCATAACTTGCCCCCCACGGACAAAGTCTGGGTAAGGTTCAGCGGCAGATAGGTCAGGACCATCTCGCTGCCGCCGATCCGCTCCACCCGATAGGTGCCGTCGATCACGTCGCCGACGGTCACCGTGTAGATCTTCTCGCCGCGGGTGAGGAACACCCGCAGGCGCTCGGCATCGTCCAGCTTGCCGATGAACTCGAAGGGCAGCGCCGGGGCCGTCGCTGGCGGCGGCGCGACCGGCGGCGCTGGCGGCGGCGTCCAGGCCGGCACCGGGGCCGG
>NZ_SSTC01000075.1 GCF_004801855.1 Pseudomonas sp. A-1
GGGGCGGCCGGAGCGGCGGCAGCGGCCGGAGCGGCCGCCGGGGCGGCGACCGGAGCCGGGGCCGGAGCGGCGGCGTAGACCGGCTGGGCGGCGTACTGCGGCTGCTTGTTGCTGTGGCGGCTGATGCGCACGGACTCTTCGCCTTCGCAGATTTCCAGCTCGTCGATACCGGACTCTTCCAGCAGCTCGATCAGTTTCTTGACTTTACGAATGTCCATCAGGGGCACTCCAGAAATGTGGTCAGGGTCGTTGCAGTTGTTCGATGGCGGCTTCGAGGGCCAGGCGGTAGCCGCTGGCGCCGAGGCCGCAGATCACCCCCACCGCCACGTCCGAGAAGTAGGAGTGGTGGCGGAAGGGTTCACGTTTGTGCACGTTCGACAGGTGAACTTCGATGAATGGGATGCTCACCGCCAGCAATGCGTCACGCAATGCGACGCTGGTATGGGTGAAAGCCGCCGGATTGATGATGATGAAGTCGATGCCCTCGCCGCGCGCGGCATGGATGCGCTCGATCAGCTCGTACTCGGCGTTGCTCTGCAGGTGCAGCAGGTGGTGGCCGGCGGCGCGGGCGCGCGCCTCCAGGTCGGCATCGATGTCGGCGAGGGTGGTGGCGCCGTAGACGCCCGGCTCGCGGGTGCCCAGCAGGTTCAGGTTGGGGCCGTGCAGCACCAGGAAGGTGGCCATGCGTGCAGTCCTGTCAGCGATGGGGGCAGAAAAGTTGCGGGAATATGCCGGAAAAACCGGGCGACTGTCCAGCGCCGCGGTTTTTTGCCGTAGATGGCCGCAAGATGGCTGACGATGGCCGGAATCGGCCGGTCAGAAGCGCGCTGCGGCCTGTTCCAGACGGGCGGCGAAGGCGGCGGCGTCGATTTCGCCGACCACCCGCAGGTCCTGCCACTCGCTGCCGTCGGCGGCGAACAGCAGGATGGCCGGCGGGCCGAACAGCCGGTAGCGGTCGAGCAGGGCGCGCTGCTCGGGGCGGCTTTCGGTGATGTCGAAGCGCACCAGCTGCCAGGCGGCCAGCTGCGGGGCGACGGCCGGCGCCTCGAGCACCTCGCGCTCGATCACCTTGCAGCTGATGCACCAGTCGGCGTACCAGTCGAGCAGCAGCGGCCGGCCGGCGGCTTTCGCCGCGGCGAAGGCGGCGTCCAGTTCGGCGGGCGTGCTGACGGTCTGCCAGCCGGCGTGGGCGGCCGGGGCGGCAGACGGACCGGCCAGCGCCGGACGGCCGAGCGGGCGCAGCGGGTCGCTCTCACCGCGCAGCGCGCCGACCCAGGCGGTCAGCGCGTAGACCAGCAGCAGCAGGCCGAACAGCTGGGTGACGCGCTGGCGGTGGGTCTTGGGCACCATTTCCAGGGCGCCGAGATTGAGCGCCACGCCGCCGGCCAGCAGGCCCCACAGCGCCAGGCTGAGCTGGCCGGGCAGCACGCGCTCGAGCAGCCAGATCGCCACGGCCAGCAGCAGCACGCCGAAGGCGTTGCGCACGCTGGTCATCCATACCCCTGAGCGCGGCAGCAGGGCGCCGCCGCCCACGGCGAACAGCACCAGCGGCGCGCCCATGCCCAGGCCCAGGGCGAACAGCTTGAGGCCGCCGCCGAGGGCGTCGCCGCTGGCGCTGATGTACAGCAGGGCGCCGGCCAGCGGCGCGGAGACGCAGGGCGACACCAGCAGGCTGGAGAACACGCCGAGCAGCGCCGCGCCGAGAATCGAGCCGCCGCGCGCGTGGCCGGCCATGCGGTCGAGCGGCTCGCGGACGAAGGCCGGCAGGCGCAGCTCGTAGACGCCGAACATGGCCAGCGCGAAGGCGGCGAAGAACAGCGCGAAGGGTGCCAGCACCCAGGGCGACTGCAGGCGCGCCTGCAGGTTGAGCTCGGCGCCGAACAGCCCCATCAGTGCGCCGAGCACGGCGAAGCAGGCGGCCATCGGCAGCACGTAGGCCAGCGACAGCACCAGCCCGCGCATGCCGCCGACCTGGCCGCGCAGCACCACCCCGGAGAGGATCGGCAGCATCGGCAGCACGCAGGGGGTGAAGGTCAGGCCGAGGCCGGCGAGGAAGAACAGCGCCAGCTCGCGCCAGTTCCAGACGGCCGGCGCGGCGCCCGCCGCAGCCACACCGGCAGCGGCGGTGGTCGCCGGCACGCTGGCGGCGTTCGCGGCGCCGCCGATCTGCAGGGTCGCAGTTTCCGGCGGGTAGCACAGGCCCTGGTCGGCGCAGCCCTGGTAGGTGACGCGCAGGGTGAAGGGCTGGCCGGACGGATTGGCCAGCGGCAGCTCGACGTCGGTCACCCCGTAGTACACCTCGACGTCGCCGAAGTACTCGTCGTGCTTGGCCTGGCCCGCCGGCAGCTGTGCCTCGCCGGCGAGCAGGCCGGCCGGCTCGCTGCGGAACTGGAAGCGGTGGCGGTACAGGTAGTAGCCCTCGGCATTGACGAAGCGCAGCTTCACCCGCCGGTCATCGCTCTCCACCAGACTGAGGCGGAAGGCCTCGGCTACCGGCAGGAAGTCGCTGCTGTTGTTCAGCGGTGCGCTCAGCGGCGCGCCGCCCAGCACGGGGGCGGGGCGGGCGTCGAACAGGCCGGCGCTGGCGGGCAGGGTGAACAGCAGCAGGAGCAGGAGCAGCAGACGAGGCATCACGGTCTCTCGTTCGGGGACGCCGGCATGATAGCGGAAAGGGGCTGCGGCGGGACTGCGGCAGATGGCCGTGCTTTTCTGCCGACGTGCGGCGCGGCCATGCTTTATAGTGCAAGGCAATCTGCGGCCCCGCGAGCGGGTCGCCGGCGCAAATCGTTTCTCGGGGAGTAAGGACCAAGCCATGCTGGACTGGAAGAACAAGGTCGGCGCCATGCGCGACAGCGTCGACGATTCGGTGGAGGGCGCGCGCAGCTACTTCGGCGGCATCTGGGCCAGCCGCGCGGTCGGCGGCGTGCTCGGCGTCTACCTGCTCGGCGCCCTGGTGGTGGGCTGGTACTGGAGCCTCGAGCCCGACCTGCTGCCGGTGCAGCAGCAGGCGCAGGCCGCGGCGGAGAAGGCCCAGGTACAGCTGGTGCCCGGCTTCACCACGGTGGAGACCCTGAAGAACGTGACCGGCGTGCTGCTCGACAAGCCGGGTGGCTACCTGTCCAACGACGTCGCGCCGCCCGGCCTGTGGCTGGACAACATGCCCAACTGGGAATACGGCGTGCTGGTGCAGGTGCGCGACCTGGCCCGCGCCCTGCGCAAGGACTTCGCCCGCTCGCAGTCGCAGTCCACCGAGGACGCCGACCTGGCCAAGGCCGAGCCGAAGCTGCACTTCGACAGCAACAGCTGGGCGCTGCCGGCCAGCGAGCAGGAATACCGCGACGCCATCCGTTCGCTGACCCGCTTCCAGAAGCGCCTGTCCGATCCGGCGCAGACCCAGGCGCAGTTCTATGCCCGCGCCGACAACCTGCGCAACTGGCTGACCGACGTCGAGACCCGCCTCGGCTCGTTGTCGCAGCGGCTGTCCGCCAGCGTCGGCCAGATGCGCCTGAACACCGACGTCAGCGGCGCCATCCCCGCCGGCAGCGAGGAAATCGTCAAGACTCCCTGGCTGCAGATCGACAACGTGTTCTACGAGGCGCGCGGTCAGGCCTGGGCGCTGTCGCACTTCCTGCGCGCCATCGAGGTCGACTTCGCCGACGTGCTGGCCAAGAAGAACGCCACGGTCAGCGTGCGGCAGATCATCCGCGAGCTGGAGGCGGCCCAGGAGCCGCTGTGGAGCCCGATGGTGCTCAACGGCGACGGCTTCGGCGTGCTGGCCAACCACTCGCTGGTGATGGCCAACTACATCTCGCGCGCCAACGCGGCGATCATCGACCTGCGCCAGCTGCTCGAGCAGGGTTGAGGGGGCCGGCGTGAGCAAGAAGATGTCCTCCTTCGCCGCCCTCGGCGGCCTGGTCTACTCCACCGACGCCGGCCGCCACTGCCCGGACTGCGGCCAGCCGGTGGCCGGGTGCATCTGCGGCCAGCCGCAGGTCCCGGCCGGCGACGGCATCGCCCGGGTGCGCCGCGAGAGCAAGGGGCGCGGCGGCAAGACGGTGACCACCATCAGCGGCGTGCCGCTGGCCGGCGAGCCGCTCAAGGAGCTGGCCAGCGCGCTGAAGAAGCGCTGCGGCACCGGCGGCGCGCTCAAGGACGGGGTGATCGAGATCCAGGGCGAGCACGTCGAGCTGTTGATCGCCGAGCTGGAGAAGCGCGGCTTCAAGGCGAAGAAATCTGGCGGCTGAGCGCCGCCCCGCGCCCGCTCGGCGGGCGCCATCTTTCCAGCGCGGCCGGTGTGCCGGTCGCCAGCACAGGGAGAACCGCGCATGGCCCGAGCCCCCCGCAAGGACAACGAGAGCCCCTGGAGCGTCGCCGACAGCCGCCGCGTCTACGGCATCCGCCACTGGGGCGCCGGCTACTACGCGATCAGCGACGCCGGCACCGTCGAGGTGCGCCCGCAGGGCCCCGACGGTGCGCCCATCGACCTGCACGCGCTGGTCGGCCAGCTGCGCGCCTCCGGCCTGTCGCTGCCGCTGCTGGTGCGCTTCCCCGGCATCCTCCAGGACCGCGTGCGCCAGCTCACCGGCGCCTTCGACGCCAGCATCGCCCGCCAGGGCTATCAGAACTGCTACACCGCGCTGTACCCGATCAAGGTCAACCAGCAGGAGGCGGTGGTGGAGAACATCATCGCCACCGACGACGTCGCCATCGGCCTGGAGGCCGGCTCCAAGCCGGAGCTGATGGCGGTGCTGGCGCTGGCGCCCAGGGGCGGCACCATCGTCTGCAACGGCTACAAGGACCGCGAGTTCATCCACCTGGCGCTGATCGGCCAGAAGCTCGGCCACAACCTGTTCGTGGTGATCGAGAAGGAGTCCGAGGTGGCGCTGCTGATCGAGGAGGCCGCCGCCCTCGGCGTGCAGCCGCAGATCGGCCTGCGCGTGCGGCTGTCCTCGCTGGCCTCGAGCAAGTGGGCCGACACCGGCGGCGAGAAGTCCAAGTTCGGCCTGTCCGCCGCGCAGATCCTGCGGGTGGTCGAGCGCCTGCGCGCGGCGGGGCTCGACCAGGGCATCCGTCTGCTGCACTTCCACATGGGCTCGCAGATCGCCAACCTGGCCGACTACCGCAAGGGCTTCCGCGAGGCGATCCGCTACTACGGCGAGCTGCGCGGCCTCGGCCTGCCGGTCGACCACGTCGACGTCGGCGGCGGCCTGGGCGTCGACTACGACGGCACCCACTCGCGCAACGCCAGCTCGATCAACTACGACATGGCCGACTACGCCGCCACCGTGGTCGACATGCTCCGCGAGTTCTGCGACCGCCAGGAGCTGCCGCATCCGCACATCTTCTCCGAAAGCGGCCGGGCGATGACCGCCCACCACGCGGTGCTGGTGGTGCAGGTCACCGACGTCGAGCGCCACGACGACAGCGCGCCGCAGTTCGATCCGGCGGCCGAGCGCCCGGAGACCCTGCAGGCGCTGTTCGACCTGCTCGACGACAGCGACCCGGAGATGGTCGCCGAGAGCTACTGGCGCGCCACCCACCTGATCGGCGAGGTGGCCGGGCAGTACTCGGCCGGCAAGCTCGGCCTGCGCGACAAGGCGCTGGCCGAGCAGTGCTACTTCGCCATCTGCCGGCGCCTGTACGACCAGCTGCAGGCGCGCCAGCGCTCGCACCGCCAGCTGATCGACGAGCTCAACGACAAGCTGGCCGACAAGTACATCTGCAACTTCTCGGTGTTCCAGAGCCTGCCCGACACCTGGGCCATCGAGCAGATCCTGCCGATCGCGCCGCTGCAGCGCCTCGACGAGCAGCCGACCCGTCGTGCCGTGCTGCAGGACCTGACCTGCGACTCCGACGGCAAGATCCGCCAGTACGTCGACGAGCAGAGCATCGAGACCAGCCTGCCGGTGCATGCGCTGCGCGAGGGCGAGGACTACCTGCTCGGCGTGTTCCTGGTCGGCGCCTACCAGGAGATCCTCGGCGACATGCACAACCTGTTCGGCGACACCGACTCGGTGAACGTCTACCAGCGCCCGGACGGCAGCGTGTTCCACGCCGGCATCGAGACCCACGACACCATCGAGGACCTGCTGCGCTACGTGCACCTGGAGCCGGCCGAGCTGATGTCGCTGTACCGCGAGAAGGTCGCCGTGGCCAGCCTGTCCGCCGCCGAGCGCGCACGCTTCCTCGACGCCCTGCGCCTGGGGCTGACCCGCTCGTCGTACCTGGCGCCCTGAGCGGGCACGCCTGCGCCGCGTCCTGGCCGGCGCTGCCGGCGCGAAGGTGCACGGCCGATTGCACACGGGGCGCCAGCGGCGCCCCGTGCACGACGCGAGACTCAGAACTTGTCGGGGAACTGCTTGACCAACGCACCGGCCAGCGCGTCGGCGATGCCGAGGATGTGTTCGCGCATGGCGTGCCAGGTCTTCGCTTCGCCGGCGTAGTCCATCTTGGCGAACTGGTCGATCTGCGCGATGTGGTGCCCGCCATGGGCGCTGAGCAGCGTCACCAGGGTGTCCTCCGGCAGATAGGGGTTGGCCTTGGCCAGGAAGGCGGCGATGGCCTTGGCGTTGCTGACCAGGGTATCCGTGGCCGCCTTCTGCTTGGCCGCATCCTTGGCCACGCTGGCGTCGCTGTACTCCTTGATCGCCCCCCAGTGGCCGGCCAGCAGCTTGAGCATCTGCTCAGCGGCCGGTTGGCCGTATAGCGGTTGCAGGCTGTTGGCGATTGCCGTGGCGTTGGCCACCACTTCCTTGGTGGCGGTCTCGGCTTGGGCGGGCTTGCCATTCTGGTTGGCCAGCGCGTAGTTCCTTACCCAGAAGATGTGCTCGACCCACAGGTCGCGCAGAGCCAGGCGGGTGGTCAGGGCGGCGTTCGGCTGTTCGGCCTGGGCGGCAGCAGGAGCCGCCGTGGCTTGATTCCAGGCCAGCGGTGCGCAGAGCGCCAGCAGCAGGGCCAGGGTGCGGATGAGCATGTCGGTACCCTCACGTGATGGATGGTCCCCCGCTCACTAGTGAAGGTCGAAACCGGGCAAAGGCCAATCCGTCGGACGGACGGCGCTGGCAGGTTGTAGAGTAGCGACGAGCGCAGGTCTTTTCATGGCGTGGGCGCGCCGGGAGTGGTGGAAAATCGCGCCGCGAGTTTTCCGCTGGCGGAAAAGCAGACGCCCCGCAATTGCGGGGCGTCTGTCGTTCGGGCAGCGGAAGGGATCAGTCCTCGAGCAGCGCCTTGTTGCGCACCGCGCCCTTGTCGGCGCTGGTGGCGAGCAGGGCGTAGGCCTTCAGTGCGGTGCTGACCTTGCGCGCGCGCGGTGCGGCCGGCTTCCAGCCCTTGTGGTCCTGGTGCAGGCGGCGGGCCTTGAGCTCGTCGTCGCCGACCAGCAGGCTGATGCTGCGGTTGGGGATGTCGATGAGGATCTTGTCGCCTTCCTCGACCAGGCCGATGGCGCCACCGGAAGCGGCTTCCGGCGAGACGTGGCCGATCGACAGGCCCGAGGTGCCGCCGGAGAAGCGGCCGTCGGTGAGCAGGGCGCACTGCTTGCCCAGGCCCTTGGACTTCAGGTACGAGGTCGGGTAGAGCATTTCCTGCATGCCCGGACCGCCCTTCGGGCCTTCGTAGCGGATCACCACGATGTCGCCCGGCTTGATCTCGTCGGCGAGGATGCCCTTCACCGCGGCGTCCTGGCTCTCGTAGATGCGCGCGGTGCCCTCGAACACATGGATGGATTCGTCGACGCCGGCGGTCTTCACCACGCAGCCGTCCAGGGCGATGTTGCCGTACAGCACGGCCAGGCCGCCTTCCTGGGAGTAGGCGTTCGCCACGCTGCGGATGCAGCCCTCGAAGCGGTCGGTGTCCAGGCTCGACCAGCGGGTGCTCTGGCTGAACGCGGTCTGGCTGGGGATGCCGGCCGGGCCCGCCTTGAAGAAGGTGTGCACGGCCTCGTCGTCGGTCTGGGTGATGTCCCAGGCGGCGATGGCGTCGGCCATGGTCGGGCTGTGCACGGTCGGCACGTCGGTGTGCAGCAGGCCGCCGCGGGCCAGCTCACCGAGGATGCTGATGATGCCGCCGGCGCGGTGCACGTCTTCCATGTGGTACTTCTGGATGTTCGGCGCGACCTTGCACAGCTGCGGCACGCGACGCGACAGCTGGTCGATGTGGCGCAGGTTGAAGTCGACCTCGGCCTCCTGGGCGGCGGCCAAGAGGTGCAGGATGGTGTTGGTCGAGCCGCCCATGGCGATGTCCAGGGTCATGGCGTTCTCGAACGCCTTGAAGCTGGCGATCGAGCGCGGCAGCACCGACTCGTCGCCCTCGCCGTAGTAGCGCTGGCACAGCTCGACGATCAGGCGGCCGGCGCGCAGGAACAACTGCTCGCGGTCGGCGTGGGTGGCCAGGGTGGTGCCGTTGCCCGGCAGGGAGAGGCCGAGGGCCTCGGTCAGGCAGTTCATCGAGTTGGCGGTGAACATGCCCGAGCAGCTGCCGCAGGTCGGGCAGGCGCTGCGCTCGTACTCGGCGACGGTCTCGTCGGAGCAGGAGTCGTCGGCGGCGGCGACCATGGCGTCGACCAGGTCGAGGCCGTGGCTGGCCAGCTTGGTCTTGCCGGCCTCCATCGGGCCGCCGGAGACGAACACCACCGGGATGTTCAGGCGCAGGGCGGCCATCAGCATGCCGGGGGTGATCTTGTCGCAGTTGGAGATGCACACCAGGGCGTCGGCGCAGTGGGCGTTGACCATGTACTCGACGGAGTCGGCGATGATCTCGCGGCTCGGCAGCGAATAGAGCATGCCGTCGTGGCCCATGGCGATGCCGTCGTCGACGGCGATGGTGTCGAATTCCTTGGCCACGCCGCCGGCCTTCTCGATCTCGCGGGCGACCAGCTGGCCCAGATCCTTCAGGTGCACGTGGCCGGGCACGAACTGGGTGAAGGAGTTGGCGACGGCGATGATCGGCTTCTTGAAGTCCTCGTCCTTCATCCCGGTGGCGCGCCACAGCGCGCGGGCGCCGGCCATGTTGCGGCCGAAGGTGGAGGTTTTCGAGCGATAGTCAGGCATGGCGGGTTCCCGGAATGCAGGCGGATACTGAGCTTTCCAGAATACCAGCGATTGGCGGGCGGGTGCAGCGGGAGGGACAGGCGTGGTGCGCCAGGCGCACCACGTGTCGGGAGCACTGCCTCAGTTGGGCAGGATGCGGCAGGTCAGGCTCTTGATGTAGCGGGTCTCGTTGATCGCCGGATGCACCGGATGGTCCGGGCCCTGGCCGCCGCGCTCGAGCAGCTGGATGTGGCGGTCGAGGTGGCGGGCGCTCTGCAGCAGGATGTTCTGCAGGTCGTCCTCGGGCAGGTGCATCGAGCAGCTGGCGCTGACCAGGATGCCGTCCTTGCTGAGCAGGCGCATGGCCTGTTCGTTGAGGCGGCGGTAGGCGGCCTCGCCGTTCTTCAGGTCCTTCTTGCGCTTGATGAAGGCGGGCGGGTCGGCGACGATCACGTCGAAGCGCTCCTCGGCGGCCTTCAGCTCCTTGAGCGCCTCGAACACGTCGCCCTCGACGCAGGCCATCTTCTCGCCCACGCCGTTGAGCGCGGCGTTGCGCTCGACGCCGTCCAGCGCCAGCGCCGAGCCGTCCACGCACATCACCTCGGAGGCGCCGAACACCGCGGCCTGCACGCCCCAGCCGCCGACGTAGCTGAACAGGTCGAGCACGCGCTTGCCCTTGACGTAGGGCGCCAGGCGCGCGCGGTTGAGGCGGTGATCGTAGAACCAGCCGGTCTTCTGGCCGCCCTGCACCGGCGCCTCGAACTTCACGCCGTTCTCCTCCAGGGCCACCCACTCCGGCATCACGCCGAAGGCGGTTTCCACGTAGCGTTGCAGGCCCTCGGCGTCGCGGGCGCTGGAGTCGTTCTTGAACAGGATGCCGGCCGGCTTGAGCACCTGCACCAGCGCCTCGACCACGGCGTCCTTGTGGCGCTCCATGGTCGCCGAGGCCAGCTGTACCACCAGGTGGTCGCCGAAGCGGTCGACCACCAGGCCCGGCAGCAGGTCGGAGTCGCCGTACACCAGGCGGTAGCAGGGGGCGTCGAACAGGCGCTCGCGCAGGGACAGGGCGACGTTGATGCGGTGCACCAGCAGCGACTTGTCCAGCACGTGCTTGGTGTCGCGGGAGATCAGCCGGGCGCAGATCAGGTTCTGCGGGCTGATCGCGACTATGCCCAGCGGCTTGCCGCCCGCCATCTCGAGGATGGCCTGGTCGCCCGGCTGGAACAGGCTGAGCGGGGTGGCCGCCACGTCCACCTCGTTGCTGTAGACCCACAGGTGGCCGGCGCGCAGGCGGCGCTCGGCGTTGGCTTTCAGTCGCAGGCTGGGCAGGGACATGGGGCACTCTCGCAAAAAGCGCGGAGTATAGCGGAAGGCAGGGCTTCAGGCGCCTGCCGGCGGGCGCGCGAGGGTGAGCGGGGCCGGCAATCCTGCTATGTTGGCGCCCCCTGTTTTGCCCGTGTCAGCCGCCATGCCCGAACTGCCCGAAGTCGAAACCACCCGCCGCGGTATCGCCCCGCATCTGGAGGGCCACCGCGTGACCCGCGTGATCGTCCGCGAGCGCCGCCTGCGCTGGCCGATCCCCGAGGATCTCGACGTGCGCCTGTCCGGCCAGCGCATCGAGCGGGTCGGCCGGCGCGCCAAGTACCTGCTGATCGAGGCCGAGTGCGGCACCCTGATCGGTCACTTGGGCATGTCCGGCAGCCTGCGCCTGATCGAGGCCGGCCTGCCGGCGGAAAAGCACGAGCACGTCGACATCGAACTGGATTCGGGCCTGGCGCTGCGCTACACCGACCCGCGGCGCTTCGGCGCGCTGCTGTGGAGCCTCGACCCGCTCAATCACGAGCTGCTGCGCAAGCTCGGCCCGGAGCCGCTGGGCGACGAGTTCGACGGCGAGCGCCTGTACCAGCTGTCGCGCGGCAAGCAGGTGGCGGTCAAGCCGTTCATCATGGACAACGCGGTGGTGGTCGGCGTCGGCAACATCTACGCGACCGAGGCGCTGTTCGCCGCCGGCATCGACCCGCGCCGCGCGGCCGGCTCGATCTCGCGGGCGCGCTACCTGAAGCTGGCGGAAGATATCAAGCGCATCCTCGCCCAGGCCATCGACTGCGGCGGCACCACCCTGCGCGATTTCGTCGGCGGCGACGGCAAGCCCGGCTACTTCCAGCAGACGCTGCTGGCCTATGGCCGCGGCGGCGAATTCTGCAAGGTCTGCGGCGCCACCCTGCGCGAGGTCAAGCTCGGCCAGCGTGCCAGCGTGTACTGTCCGCGCTGCCAGAGCTGAGCGCCGCTTGCGGTCCTGGTACGGGCGATTGACGGCGTTCACGCTGGCGCCGGACGATTGGCTGGTATAGTTATCCCCACGTGCAACGCGGCAAAAGGACCCTGCGCATGAAACTGTTCCGTTCCACCGCCCTAGGCCTGATCCTGACCACCGGACTGGCCGCCCTCCCGCTGTCCGCGTCGGCTACCCAGGACAATGTCAGCGGCGACCCGCACTACACCGTGGAGGCGCCCAAGGCCTTCTCCATGGTCGGCGACCTGCTGATCGCCCGTCCGCTGCTGATCGCCGGCACGGTGATCGGTGCGGGAGTCTTCGTGGTGACCCTGCCGTTCTCGGCGCTGGGCGGCAACGTCGAGGAAGCCGGCCAGGCGCTGGTGATCGAGCCGGGCCGCGAGGCCTTCGTGCGCTGCCTGGGCTGCACCAGCTCCTGGGCCGCGGACGAGCAGTACGCCCGCTAAGCTGGTCGCGGGCGCCTGCCGGGCGCCCGTTCGCTCTCCCCCCCGCCCCCTTTCCCCGCGCATTTCGGGCAGAATGCCCGACGGCCGCCATTGGCCGGTCTCGGGGCGCCTGCCGCCCCCCGTTCGCCGAGCATGCCGCCTTCGGCAAGCCGATTCCCGGGAGAAGCCTTGTCCATCAACAAGAACAACAAGCTCAACGCAGCCGCGCTGTGGCTGCTGGTGGCGGCGCTGGCCGTGTCGTTCTGGTTCAGCCCGGGGTGGACTCGCCTGGCCGGCGGCCTGGCGCTGTTCCTGTTCGGCATGCAGTGCCTGGAGGAAGGGCTGCGCCAGCTGGCCGGCAGCGAGCTGGAGCGCATCCTCGGCAAGGCCACCGACCGCGCCTGGAAAAGCCTCGGCTTCGGCATCTTCGCCACCGTCATGGTGCAGTCGAGCACCCTGGTGTCGCTGCTGGCCATCGCCTTCCTCGGCACCGGGCTGATCGGCCTGGCGGCCGGCCTGTGCATCGTCTTCGGCGCCAACCTGGGCACTACCAGCGGCATCTGGCTGCTGGCGATGATCGGACAGAGCGCCAGCCTCGGCAGCCTGGCCCTGCCGCTGGCGGTGTTCGGCATCCTGCTCGGTTTCAACGGGCCGAGATCCAGGGGTGCCGGGCGGGTGCTGCTGGGCGTGTGCTTCCTGTTCCTCGGCATCGACCTGATGAAGGGCGGCTTCAGCGATGCCACCGCCATGTTCGATCCGGCCCGCTTCAAGGTGGAGGGTGTGCTCGGCATCCTGCTGTTCACCGGCATTGGCGCGCTGGTCACCTCGGTGGTGCAGTCCAGCCACGCCAGCCTGATGCTGGTGCTGACCGCGCTGGCCTCGGGGCAGATCGACTCCAGCCAGGGCTTCGCCCTGGCCATCGGCACCAATGTCGGCGGCGTGCTGACCGCAGTCATCGGTTCGCTGGGCGGCGCCCGCGCCGGCCAGCGGCTGGCGCTGGCCAACGTGATCTTCAACTGGTCGCTCGCGCTGCTCGCCCTGCTGTTCCTGCAGCCGCTGACGGCGCTGGTACTGCTGCTGGCGGAGCGCCTGGGCTTCGCCGGCAATGCCCTGCTCGAGCTGGCGCTGTTCCACAGCCTGTTCAACGGCCTGGGCCTGCTGCTGTTCATACCCTGGCATGGCCGCCTGGCGCTCTGGCTGGAGCGCCTGCTGCCCGAGCCGGCCGAGCCGCACGTGCTGATCGCCGAGGTGGGCAACGGCCAGGCCCCGCAGGCGCTGCCGCAGACCCGCGCCCGCTATCTGGACGAGAACGCCCTGGGCTCGGCGGGGGCCGCGGTGCAGGCGGTGGCCCGCGAGCTGCAGCACCTGGCGCGCCTGAGTCTGGAGGTGATCTGCCACGCCCTGTACCTGCCGGTCGACCAGTTGAACAGCAGGCAGATCGACGACACGGTGTTGCGTAGTTCGGCGCAGATGGCCGGGCATGCGCTGGATGCCGAGCAGCTGTACCAGCGCCACATCAAGGGCGTGTATGCCGACCTGCTGAGCTACATGGGCCGCCTGGAGGCCAGCCTGGACGAAGCGCACAACCGCGCCTGGATCGCCAGCCAGCTGGTGGCGCTGCAGCTGGTGGATGCGGTGAAGGACGCCAAGCACCTGCAGAAGAACCTCAGCCGCCTGCTGGTCAACGGCGAGCCGGCGGTCAGCGCGGCCTACGCCGACCTGCGCCGCCACCTGCTCTGGGTGCTGCGCGAAATGCGCGCGATCAGCCTGCTGGACCTGCCGGCCGAGGCCCTGCGCTCGCGCCTGGATCTGTTCGACAGCCAGGCGGCGAGCTTCGACACAGCCTTCCGCGAGCGGCTGTTCGCCGCGGTGCGCGAGCAGCGCCTGGACGGCCTGCGTGCCAGTTCGCTGATGAACGACCTGGGCTACGCCAGCCGCATCGGCCAGAGCCTGCGCAACGTGCTGCTGCTCGGCCTCGGCGACGGCCGCGAGGTGATGCCGCAGCTGCCGTTCCGCAGCGAGAGCGACGAGCCGCTGATCCAGCTGGAGAGCAAATGAAAACGCCGGCCCACAGGGGCCGGCGTCGGTCGACAGCGGGGGCGGTGGATCAGGCCTTGCCGCTGATGATCAGGTACTTCTGCATCAGCTCGTCGCGGGTTTCCGCGTGGTTGGGGTCGAGCGGGATGCAGTCCACCGGGCAGACCTGCTGGCACTGCGGTTCGTCGTAGTGGCCGACGCATTCGGTGCACAGGTTGGGGTCGATCTCGTAGATCTCCTCCCCTTGGGAAATGGCGCCGTTCGGGCACTCCGGTTCGCAGACGTCGCAGTTGATGCAGTCGTCGGTGATCATAAGGGACATGGGGCAACTCCAGGAGCAGGTACAGTCAACGATCTTTATTGTGCCGCAAGCGCCGGCGCGCCGCACCCGCCGCGTCAGCCGGCGAAGCGCTCGCGCAGGGCCTGGGCGACCACCGGGTGGACGAACTTGCCGATGTCGCCGCCGAGCGCGGCGATTTCCCGCACCAGGGTCGAGGAGATGTAGGAGTACTGTTCCGAGGGGGTGAGGAACAGGCTCTCCACCTGCGGCGCCAGCTGGCGGTTCATGTTGGCCAGCTGGAACTCGTACTCGAAGTCCGACACCGCGCGCAGGCCGCGGATCAGGATGTTGGCCTGCTGCTGCTGGGCGAACTGGGCGAGCAGGTTGGAGAAGCCGATCACCCGCACGTTGGGTAGATGGGCGCTGACTGCCTCGGCCAGCTCGACGCGCTTGTCCAGGCTGAACAGCGGGTTCTTCTTCGGGCTGGCCGCCACGGCGATGATCACCTCGTCGAACAGCCGCGCGGCGCGCTCGAGCAGGTCGCTGTGACCTTTGGTGATGGGGTCGAAAGTGCCCGGGTAAAGCGCTCGGTTCATCCTGTTGTCCTGTTGGCAGGGAGCGTCGGAGGCCCGGATGGTAGCGCAGCGCCCACCGGGCGGCCAAGCCGAACCTGAAGCCGGCTCAGGCGGGGACCGCCTCGGCCTCGCTGCACACCCGGTTGCGACCGCCGTTCTTGGCCGCGTACAGCGCCTGGTCGGCGCGCTGCAGCAGGCTCTCGCGGCTGTCGCCGGGGCGCGCGCTGCTGACCCCGAAACTGGCGGTGACCCGGCCGACTTCGGCGAAGGGGCTGTCCTGCAGCAGCCGGCGCAGGCTCTCGGCCAGGTGGCTCGCCTGGTCGGCGTCGGTCTCCGGGCAGATGACGATGAACTCCTCGCCGCCCAGGCGGCAGAGGCTGTCGATGCGCCGCAGGCGCGCGCCGATGCGCCGGCACAGTTCCTGGAGCACGCGATCGCCGGCGTCGTGGCCGAAGCCGTCGTTGATCCGCTTGAAGTGGTCGATGTCCAGCATGATCAGGCTGAGCGGGCGCCGGGTGCGGCTGCGCCGTTCCAGCTCGCTGGCGAGCTGGTCGAGGAAGTAGCGACGGTTGTGGATGCCGGTCAGCGGGTCGGTGATGGTCAGGGTGCGCAGCTCTTCCTCCACCTGCTTGAGGCTGCTGATGTCGGTGATGAAACCGTGCCAGAGCACCGAACCGTCGGCCAGCGGCTCCGGCATCGCCTCGCCGCGCAGCCAGCGCTGGCCGCGCTGCGGCAGCTGCACGCGGTAGTCCTGCTGCCAGCGGGTCAGGGTCAGTGCCGACTGGCGGATCGAGTCGATGACCCGCTCGCGGTCCTCGGGGTGGATGCGCTGGATCGCCGGGCCGGCCTCGCTGCGTACCTCCTCCGGCGTGACCTCGTAGACCTCGCGGATGCCGGCGCTGGCGTAGGGGAAGCAGCCGCGCCCGTCGGGGTACAGACGGTACTGGTAGATGGTGCCGGGAATCTGCGCGCCGAGCTTCTCCAGCAGGCGGCTGCGCTCCTCCAGGGCCTGGCGGGTGCGCAGGCGCTCGCCGATGTCGAGGGCGATCAGCAGGTAGCCGCCGAGCTGGCCGTCGGCCTCTAGGATGGCCGACAGCATCAGGGTGACGTGCAGCGGCTCGCGGTTGCGGTGCAGCAGCACGGTGTCCAGCTCGCGGTGCTGGCGGGGTGCGAGCAGGGCGGCGAGCAGCGCCGGGGCGCTGTCGGGTACCTCCGCCAGGCCGGCGGCGGCGGCCAGTCGCGGGGCGTCGAGCAGCGGGTCGAGGAGCTGGCCGTGCAGGCTGCCGCGCTCGTGGCCCAGCAGGCGCTCGGCGCCGGCGTTGAAGGTGCGGATGCGGCCGTCGGCGGTGACGCCGATGATCGCCACCTGGGTGGCGGCCTCGAGCAGCCCCTGCAGGCGCGCGTGGCTCTGGCGCAGCTCCAGCTCCAGCGCCTTGCGTACCGAGATGTCGACGTGGGTGCCGATGATCCGTGCAGGCTGGCCGTCGGGCAGGCGCTCGACCACCTTGCCGCGCGCCAGCAGCCACAGCCAGCTGCCGTCCTTGCAGCGCAGGCGCTTCTCGCAGCGGTACATCGGCGTGCGCCCGGCCAGGTGCTCGTGCAGGGTCTGCTGGCAGCGCGCGGCGTCTTCCGGGTGCAGGCGGCCGCGCCATTCCTCGGGCGTGTCGCCGATCTCGTCCTCGGCGTGGCCGAGCAGGGACTTCCACATCGGCGAGAAGTAGATGCGGTCGCGGATCAGGTCCCAGTCCCACACCCCGTCGCCGATGCCGTCGAGGGCCAGGGTCCAGCGTTCCTCGCTGATGCGCAGCGCCTCGCGGCTTTCCTGCAGCTCGGTGGTGCGCCGCTCGACCAGCGCCAGGGCGCGCTGGCGCTGGCTGAGCAGGACGAACAGCAGGGTGCCGAGCAGCAGGCTGAGCGCCACGCCCGGCATGGCGACGCTCCAGACGGGCAGGAGCGGGTGCTGGGCCAGGAAGCTGGCGGTGGGACGGAGCAGCAGGCGGTAGTGGTGGCGCGCGGCGCGCAGGTCGCGGCTGGCCTGCAGCGCGCTGTCGGGCGCCGGGGTGCCCAAGCGGTACAGCGGTGCGCTGCCGGACTGGCCGAGGTCGTGCAGCTCCAGGGCCAGGTTGCTCAGGGTCTGTACGGTCTGCCCTTGCTCCAGCAGCTGGTGCAGGCTGATCGAGCTGAACAGTGCGCCGCGCAGCGGCGCTTCGTTCCGTCCGGCGTGCTGGAGGATGGCGGCGTCGCGTACCGGGGCGACCAGCAGCAGGCCGAGGCGGTCGCTTTCGGCGCCGCTGGTGAAGCGCAGGATGGCGCTGCGGCTGATGCGGTCGTCGCGCAGGGCCTGCTCCAGGGCTTCGCCGCGGGGGCCGGGCGAGGCCATGTCCTGGCCCAGCGGCAGATCGCTGACGCTGCGCGACAGGCTGAACAGCAGCGGGAGGTAGCGCTCGCGGGGCTGCAGCGGATGCAGCTGGCCGGCGGCATCGGCCTCGCGCAGCTGGAAGCGGCTGCCGACCTGGGTTTCGGCGCGGCGGGCGAAGGCTTCCAGCTGCTCCTCGCGCCGCTCGGCGTCGATCGGCAGCAGCGGCGCCCAGGACAGCACCAGATGGTCGTCCAGCAGCGGACGGACGAACTGCTCGAACTCGCTGCGGGTCACTTCGCCCGAGCTTTCGAAGAAGCGGCGCACGCTGTCGAGGTCGCGCTGGCGCACCTGCAGGCGTTCCTCCAGGCGGTTGAAGTGCTCCTCGGCCTGGTGCTCGAACTGCTGGCGGTGCAGGGCCTGACTGTCGTGCCACAGCTGGCGGGTGAGCAGCGCGGTCAGGGCCAGGCCGGTCAGGGTCAGCAGGCCGCACAGCAGCAGCTGGCAGCGGCGTTGGCAGCGGCCGGACGTGGCATCGCGGGGGGCGGGCATGGGGCTCCTTGTCCGCCGCGGGAGGGCAGGGAGGCGGGCGGACGACGGTGCCTAGGATACCGTTCGGCTTGTCGGTTTTGCAGCAGTGTGATGGGGTCGACAGTTTGCTGTGTGACGAAATCGACGGTTTTTCGCCGCGGGAGTCAGTCCGACGTCGCTGGCTGGCGCTGCCACAGGGCGTAGTGCACCTGGCCGGTGTGCTTCTCGCGGTGCAGGCGCCAGTTGCCCGGCAGGCCGAGGGTCGAGGGCGCGCTCTCGCTTTCCGTGTAGATCCAGGCGTCGGCCGCCAGCCAGCCGCGGCCCTCCAGCTGGGCGCAGGCGGGGGCGAGCAGGTCCCTGTGGAATGGCGGATCGAGGAACACCAGATCGAAGGGCTCGGTGCTCGCGCCCTGCAGGTGCTGCAGGGCATCGGCCTGGCGCACCTCGGCGTTGCCGGCGCGCAGCAGCTCGAGGTTGCCGCGCAGGGCGCTGGCGGCGGCCGGGTTGAGCTCCAGCGCCAGGCCGCGGCTGGCGCCGCGCGACAGGGCCTCCAGCAGCAGGGCGCCGCTGCCGGCGAAGGGGTCGAGCACGCGGGCGCCTTCCACGTAGGGCGCCAGCCAGTTGAACAGGGTCTCGCGCACGCGATCCGGCGTCGGCCGCAGGCCGGGAGCGTCGGGGAAGCTCAGGCGCCGCGAGCGCCACTCGCCGCCGATGATGCGCAGCTGGCCCTGCCCCTGGGGCTGGCTGGCGGAGGGCTTGCGGGCGGGCTTGGTGCTGGGACGGGCCATCAGTGCTCCGGTACGCCGGCATTCTGCGCGGCGGGACGTTCGACGGGAGGCGGCAGCGGCTGCTGCGCGACGGTGGGGCCGCTGGAGACCACCACAAAGGCATCGGCATCGAGGTGGCGGGCCATGGCCGCGCGCACCTGCTCCACGCTGAGCTGCTGCACCTGGTTCATGAAGTCTTCCAGCTGGGTGCTCGGCAGGTCGTAGAAGCCGATGGCGGCCAGTTGGCCGACGATGTCGGCGTTGCTGGCCGTGGACAGCGGGAAGCTGCCGGCCAGCTCGCGCTTGGCCTGCTTGAGTTCCTCCTCGGTCGGCCCCTGGGCGACGAAGTCGCGCACCAGCGAGCGCACCAGCTCGAGGGTGGCCTCGCTCAGTTCGGCACGGGTCTGCACGTTGATCATGAACGGCCCGGCCACCTGCATCGGGGTGAAGCCGGAGTAGATGCCGTAGGTCAGGCCGCGCTTCTCGCGCACCTCCTCCATCAGCCGGGTGCCGAAGCCGCCGCCGCCGAGGATCTGGTTGCCGACGTAGAGCGCGGCGTGGTCCGGGTTGCGGCGGTCGATGCCGAGCTGGGCGAGCATCAGGTGGGTCTGCTGCGAGGGGAACTCGATGTGCTGGCGCTTGGCCGCGGGCGCCGCGGGCGCGGGCGGCGGCGGCAGCGCCGGCCCCTTGGGCAGGGCGGCGGACAGCCG
>NZ_SSTC01000076.1 GCF_004801855.1 Pseudomonas sp. A-1
GGGCAGGTGCACACCTCGCCCTGGTTGAAGAAGGCCAGCACCAGGCCCTCGGCGGCCTTCTCGATGAACGCAGGCTCCGCCTGCATGATGTCTTCGAAGAAGATGTTCGGCGACTTGCCGCCCAGCTCGACGGTGCTGGGGATGATGTTCTCGGCGGCGCACTTGAGGATATGCGACCCCACCGGAGTCGATCCGGTGAAGGCGATCTTGGCGATGCGCTTGCTGGTGGCCAGCGCCTCGCCGGCTTCGCGGCCGAAGCCCTGCACCACGTTGAGCACGCCCTTGGGCAGCAGGTCGCCGATGATCTCCAGCAGCACGGTGATCGACAGCGGAGTCTGCTCGGCCGGCTTCAGCACGATGCAGTTGCCGGCGGCCAGCGCCGGGGCCAGCTTCCAGGCGGCCATCAGCAGCGGGAAGTTCCACGGAATGATCTGGCCGACCACGCCCAGCGGCTCGTGGAAGTGGTAGGCGGCGGTGGTGTCGTTGATCTCGGCGGCGCTGCCTTCCTGGGCGCGGATGCAGCCGGCGAAGTAGCGGAAGTGGTCGGCGGACAGCGGCACGTCGGCATTCAGGGTCTCGCGCACGGCCTTGCCGTTGTCCCAGGTCTCGGCGACGGCGAGCACTTCCAGGTTCTGCTCGATGCGGTCGGCGATTCTGAGCAGGATGTTGGCGCGGTCCTGTACCGCGGTGCGGCCCCAGGCGTCGGCGGCGGCGTGGGCGGCGTCCAGCGCCAGCTCGATGTCTTCGGCGGTGGAGCGCGGGAATTCGGCGATGTCTTCGCCGGTGATCGGCGTGGTGTTGGTGAAGTAGCGGCCGTTGACCGGCGCGACGAACTCACCGTTGATGTAGTTGCCGTAGCGCGGCTTGAAGGAAACGATGGCACCGGCGGTGCCCGGTTGTGCATAGATCATCTGGCGGCCTCTGTTGTCGGTCTTGTGGCGAAGGCCGGGGCCGCCGCAGCGGCCCCGGAGCGGCATCAGCAGCCTTGCGGCGTCTCGCCGCGCTGCAGGCGGGCGTTGATGTCGTCGATCACCGCCGGCAGCTCGGCGATGGTGTCGATCAGGTAGTGCGGGCGCGCGCCCTCGAACAGCTGGGCGATGCGCGCCCGCTCGGCGGCGCGGCGCTCCTCCGGCAGCGCCTGGTACTCGGCGTAGGTCAGGCCGAGGGCGTTGCCGGACATGGTCAGCGCCACCGTCCACATGCCGGCGCTGCGCCCCTCGAGGATGCCCGGCCAGGTGTCGTCGACCTTGACGCAGGCGGCGACGTCGCTGATGCCGAGGGCGATCACGTTGGCCAGCGCCTGGGCCGGGTGCGGACGGCCGTTGGGCACCTCGTCGGTGGCCACCACGTGGTCGGCGAGGTAGCCGTTGCTGGCGGCCAGCTTGACCACCTTGTCCATCACCACCGCCGGGTAGCCCGAGCAGGAGCCGATCTTCAGGCCCTTGCCGCGCAGCGCGGCGATGGCTTCCAGGGCACCGGGGATCAGCGCCGAGTGCTCGGCGATCTTCTCGATCTGCAGCGGCATGAAGCGCTCGTAGATGGCGGTGACGTCGGCGTCGCTGGGCAGGCGGCCGAAGCGCGCCCGGTAGCGTTCGGCGATCTCAGGCACGTCGCACAGGGTGCGGATGTGGTCCCACTTGCCCATGCCCATCGGCCCGCGCGCCTCGGCCAGGCTGACCTCGATGCCGAACTCGGCGAACGCCTCGACGAAGATCTGGGTCGGCGCGAAGGAGCCGAAGTCGACCACGGTGCCGGCCCAGTCGAGGATGGCGGCTTGCAGCTGGGTGGGTGCTTGATAGTTCATTTCTGGTTACTCCGGATGACGACGGATAAAGGAATTGGGGCTCAGGCCAGGGCCTTGCGCGGGCTGCCGGCCGCGGCGGGTTCGGCGCTGGCCTGCGGCCGGCTGTTCCAGTGCGGGATCAGCAGCACGGTGGCCACCAGCGCGGTGACGGTGAAGCAGAGGAACACGGTTTCGGTGTCGAAGTAGCCGGGCAGCAGGCCACCGAGGATGGCGCCGGTGGAGCCGCAGCCGTTGACGAAGCCCGAGGCGGTGCCGGCGGCGCCCTTGCTGTAGTCGATGGCCGCCGAGCTGCTGATCATTGAGTCCGGCCCGTACAGGGTCAGGCCCATGAGAAACAGCAGGCCGACCACCAGCAGCACGCTGCCGCTCTGCATGGCCGGGACGAACAGGGCGAGCACCACTGCCAGGGCCAGCAGGCTGAGCACGCAGGCCGGGAAGCGGCGTGCGCCGAACAGCCGGTCGGAGAGCAGGCCGATCAGCACCGGGCCGACCAGGCCGGCGACCTCGAACGCCGACGGCACCAGCGCGGCGGCCACCTTGCCCAGCTCCGGCATGCGCTCGTAGACCATCACCGGCCCCCAGAACAGGATCGCGTAGCGCGCCGGCTTGAGCAGGAAGTAGGCCAGGCCGAGCACCAGCACGGTGCGGTTGCGCAGGATGGTGCGCAGCGACTCCCAGAAGCCCGGGTGCTCGCCCACCGCGGCGTGCTCCTCCTCCACCGCCGGCAGGCCGACGTCCTGCGGGCGGTTGCGCTGCAGCCAGAGGAACAGCACGGCGACCACTGCCACCACCGCTGCGCCGGAGACGAAGGCCATGCGCCAGTCGCCGAATGCCTGGTAGGCCCACCAGCCGGTGAAGGGCGCGGCGACCAGACCGCCGAAGGCGTAGCAGCTGCTCCACAGGCCGAGCACGCGGCCACGCTCGCGGGTGGCGAAGAAGCAGCCGATGTTCTTGCACAGCCCCGACCAGCCGGTGGACTGCGCCAGGCCCTGCACCACCATGCAGGTGGCGAAGATCGGCAGGGTGGCGAAGGTGCCCATCAGCAGGGCGGCCAGCGCCGAGACCAAGAGGCCGCCGAACACCACCACGCGGGTACCGAAGCGGTCGGCGAACACGCCCCAGACGAACTGGCCGACGGCGTAGGCGCCGAGGTACAGAGCGTCGAGGTTGGCCATGGCGGCCTTGTCGAGGCTGAAATCGGGGTCCTCGCCGATGCCGAGCTTGGCCACCGAGAAGGCCTTGCGAGTGAAGTAGAAGGCGGCGTAGGCCAGCCAGGTGATGGCGAAGATCTGCCAGCGCCAGCGCTGGAGATCGCTGCTGAACAATCGGAAGGACGAACCGCTCGCGTGCTGCGTCATGAATCTGGCCTCTTTTGCTTGTAGGAATCGGCAGTTCAAAGCTGGAAGTCGTTCTTGTTATCGCGCCGGGCGCCACGTGCGAAGGACCGTCGATCGGTCTCGCGCGTGCCGCCGTGGGGTGGGCTGCCGCGAGCCAGCGGGGCTCGCGGCCTGCGGTTCAGGCGGCCTGCGTTTCAGGCGGCCGGGCCGCGGATGTCCACCTGCATGGCCGCCAGCGATTCGGCGATGGCGCGCAGCAACTGCTGGACGATGCCCTCGTCGATCTGGCCGATGTGGCCGATGCGGAAGCTCTCGGCGAGGGTCAGCTTGCCGGGGTAGATGATGAACTGGCGCTGTTTCAGCTCGTCGTAGAAGCGCTTGAACTCGAAGTTGGGGTGCTCGGGGCAGAAGAAGGTGGTGATGATCGGCGACAGCCAACGGTCCTCCAGCAGGGTGCGGAAGCCCAGGGCGCGCATGCCGGCCACCAGCACGTCGCGGTTGCGCGAGTAGCGCGCCAGGCGCCCGGCGACGCCACCCTCGGCGCGGTGCTGCTCGAGTGCGGCGCGGAAGGCCACCACGCTGTGGGTCGGCGGGGTGAAGCGCCACTGGCCGCTGCGCTCCATGTACTGCCACTGCTCGAACAGGTCGAGGCTCAGCGAGTGGAAGCGCCCCCTGGACTGCTCGAGCAGATCGCGGCGGGCGATGACGAAGCCGAAGCCGGGGATGCCCTCGATGCACTTGTTGGCCGAGGACACCAGGATGTCGAAGGGAATGGCGTCGACGGTCAGCGGCACCGCGCCGAACGAGCTCATGGCGTCGACCATCAGCAGCTTGCCGTGCGCCTTGACCACCGCGGCGATCTCGCGCAGAGGATTGAGGATGCCCGAGCTGGTCTCGCAGTGGACCAGGAACACCGTGGTGACGTCGGGGTTGTCGCGCAGCAGCTGGTCGACCTCCTCAGGCTGCGGCGGCAGGTAGTCGCCCTTGTCCAGGCTGACGTGGGCGCGACCGAGGTAGTCGAGGGTCTGCCGCGCGCGCTTGCCGTAGGCGCCGTTCATCAGCACCAGCGCCTTGCCGTCGCGCGGCACCGCGGCGGCCAGCGCCGCCTCGACGGCGAAGGTGCCGCTGCCCTGCACGGGCACGCAGACGTAGCTGTCGTCCGCCACCCCGGCCATCGCCACCAGCTCGCGGCGGATCTCGGCGGTGACCTGGTTGAACTCGCCGTCCCACGAACCCCAGTCGCGCAGCATGGCCTGCTTGGTGGCCAGCGAGGTGGTCAGCGGGCCGGGGGTGAGCAGGTAGGGCTCGCCCAGCGCCGGCGCGGGCAGCGGCTGGGATGTGGCGATGAATTCGGCTTTGCTCATGATCGTCTCCTGTTCGGTAGGACGCAGCGGGTGACTGCCTGGCGACGATCAAACCAATTCGGCACTAATAAATAAAATCGTTTTATGATATTTCAAAAACAACTACAGCTTATTACTGCGAGAAATCCGATGGCGATCTCCCATGCCCAGCTCAAGGCCTTCCACGCGGTGGCGGTGCACGGCGGCTTCACCCGCGCGGCCGAGCGCCTGTTCCTCAGCCAGCCGGCGATTTCCGACCAGGTGCGCAAGCTCGAGGAACTCTACGGGGTGCAGCTGTTCCACCGCACCAAGCGCTCGGTGCAGCTCAGCGAGCTGGGCGAGCGCCTGCTGGCCATCACCCAGCGGCTGTTCGCCGCCGAGGGCGAGGCCGAGGAGCTGCTGTCCAGCTCGCGCGCCCTGCGCAGCGGCCAGCTGACCCTGGCGGTGGACTCGCCGGTGCATGTGCTGCCCTATATCGCCCGCTTCAACGCGCGCTACCCCGGCATCCGCATCAGCCTGGTCACCGGCAATACCGACGAGGCCCTCGGCCGCCTGTTCGACTACCGCGCCGACCTGGCGGTGCTCGGCCGCCCGGTGGAGGACGCGCGCCTGCTGTGCCAGACCCTGAGCAGCGGCCCGCTGGTGGCCTTCGTCGCGCGCAGCCATCCGTGGGCGCAGCGCCACGACATCGTCCTGGCCGACCTCGACGACCTGCCGATGGTGCTGCGCGAGCAGGGTTCGATGACCCGCCAGCTGCTCGAGGAGGAGATGCAGCAGGCCGGCCTGCGCCTGCGCCCGGCCATCGAGGTCGAGGGCCGCGAGGCGGTGCGCGAGCTGGTGCTGGCGGGTATGGGGGTGGGCGTGGTGTCGGCGGCGGAGCTGGGCGAGCACCCGCAGGTGCACGCGCTGCCGATCCGCGACTGCCGGCGGCAGATGACCGAAACCCTGGTGTGCCTGCGCGAACAGCGTACGCGGCGGATCATCGATACCTTCCTGCAGATGGTCGACGAGGCGCTGGCCGGTTCGCCGCGGGCCGCCGCGCAACAGTGACCGGCCCGGCCAAGCGCCGGGACGCAATGGCCGGCCCGGGCCGGGCGGCAGGCTACGGCTTGAGTGCCATCACCAGCAGGATCAGGTTGACCAGCAGCGAAACCAGCGCCAGGCCGCGCCAGAACTTCAGCGGCTCGCGTTCGAGCAGCGGGCGGGCGGGCAGGTCGCGGGCGCGGCGCTCGCCCTGGTCGAGGGCCAGCAGCCATTCCTCGGCGGTCTCGAAGCGCTGGGCGGGATTGCTCGCCAGCGCCCTGAGCAGCAGCTCGTCGAGCCAGGCCGGCAGGTCCGGGCGGTAGCGGCTGGCGGTGGTCGGCGCCTTGTTGGGCGGCTGCTGGAACGGCTCCAGTTCGCCGTAGGGATACTGGCCGGTGAGCAGGCGGTACAGGCAGACGCCGGCGGCGAACAGGTCCTGGCGCGGCTCCGGCGCGGCGCCGGCGAAGGCTTCCGGAGCGATGTAGCTGGGCGTGCCGGGCAGGCTGTGCGCCTCGTCGGCGGACAGGCCGGGGCAGTAGGCGAGGCCGAAGTCGAGCAGCAGCAGCTCGCCGCCGTCGCCGACCAGCAGGTTCTCCGGCTTGATGTCGCGGTGCAGGATGTTGCGCCGGTGCAACTGGCCGAGGGCGCGCAGCAGGCTGCGCGAGATCTGCAGCCAGTCGGCCAGCGGCAGCGGCCCCTGCTGCTCCAGACGGGCGGCCAGGGTCTGCCCGGAGTACTCGCGCATGACGAAGTACAGGTGCTGGCGCTGCGGCAGGCCGTGCACCTCGGGGAAGCCGAGGCCGGCGACCCGGCGCAGGAACCATTCCTCCTGCAGCAGCGCCTGCTGGGCGCCGGGCTCATCGCTGCGGCTTCCCGGCAGGGTCTTGAGCAGCCAGGGACGGCCCTGGCCGTCGCGCACCCGGTACAGCAGCGACTGGCGGCTCTCGGCGAGCAGGCCTTCGACCCGCCAGCCCTCGAAGTCCTGGCCGTCGCGCAGGCGCGGCGGCAGCGGCCACTCGGGCAGGCTGGCGAGGGCGTCGGCCAGGCTGGCTTCCGGCAGTTCGTCGATGCGCACCACCACGGCGCTGGCGTTGTCCTGGCTGCCGGCATGGTGGGCGGTGGCGACCAGGGCATCGGCGATCGCCTGCGGCTCGCGCTCGGTGGCGAGGATGTCGCGGATCACGCCGTCGTCGAGGGTCGCCCAGATGCCGTCGCACAGCAGCAGGAAGGTCTCGCCGGCCTGCAGGTCGCCGTCCAGGTAGTCCATCACCAGGTGCTGGTCGAGGCCGAGGGCGCGCTTGAGCACGTGCTGCATGCCCTCCTGCTCCCAGACGTGCTCGCAGGTCAGGCGCTGCAGCCTGCCGGCGTGCCAGCGGTAGGCGCGGCAGTCGCCGACGTGGGCGAGGGTGAAGCGCCGCCCGCGCAGCACCAGGGCGGTGAGGGTGGTGAGCAGCGGCTGGCCACCGCCGGCGCTGTGCAGCCAGCGGTTGTGGGCGACCAGCAGGCGATCCAGCGACTGCGCTACCGGCCAGGTTTCCGGGGTGGCGTAGTAATCCAGCGCCAGCGCCTGCAGGGTGGCGCGGGCGGCCAGACCGCCGTCGGCGCACTGGCTGACGCCGTCGGCCAGGGCCAGCAGGTGGCCCTTGCTGGCGGCCAGCGCCGGCGCCGGGGTCACCACGCGGATGGCGTCCTGGTTCTCGGCTCGCGGGCCGGTGGCGCTGGCTTCGCCGATGGTCAGGTGCAGGGGCATGGGACGGTCCTGTCAGGTTGGGGGCGCAATGGTGCGCATGGCGCACCCTGCATGCGACGGGTGACGCAGGTCAGTAGGGTGCGCCGCGCGCACCAGAGGGGCGTCCCGGTGCGCAGCGCATATACAGTCCTAGACCCGCGCCGCGGTCACCGCCGCCGAGCCCCAGGTGGTGCGCCAGCGCAGCTTGACGCTGTGCAGGCCGATCCAGGCGACCACGCCGAGGGCGGCGAACAGCCACAGGCCGAGCTGGTAGTCGCCGGTGGACTGCTTGACCGCGCCCAGGCCCGCGGTCAGGGCGAAGCCGCCGATGCCGCCGGCCATGCCGATCAGCCCGGTCATCACGCCGATGGTCTGGCGGAAGCGCTGCGGCACCAGCTGGAACACCGCGCCGTTGCCGGCGCCCAGGCTGAGCATGGCGACCACGAACAGCGCCAGCGCGGCGGTCGAGCTGGGCAGGTTGAAGCCGACCGCGGCGATGCACAGCGAGGCCACGGTGTACATCACCAGCAGGGTGCGGATGCCGCCGATGCGGTCGGCCAGGGCGCCGCCCAGCGGGCGCAGCAGGCTGCCGGCGAACACGCAGGCGGCGGTGTAGTAGCCGGCCTTGACCGGGTCGAAGCCGTACTGGTCGTGGAAGTAGCCGGGCAGTGTGCTGGCCAGGCCGAGGAAGCCGCCGAAGGTGACGCTGTAGAACAGCATGAACCACCAGCTGTCGCGGTCGGTGAGCGCCTTCAGGTAGTCGCCGAGCGCCTTGGGCTTGGGCCGCTCGGGGGCGTTCTTCGCCACGGCGGCGAAGATGATCAGGGTCAGCACCAGCGGGATCAGCGCCAGGCCGAACACGTTGTTCCAGCCGAAGGCGCTGGCCAGCAGCGGGGCGAACAGCGCGGCGAGCACGGTGCCGGAGTTGCCGGCGCCGGCGATGCCCATGGCCTTGCCCTGGTGCTGCGCCGGGTACCACTGCGAGGCCAGCGGCAGGGCGACGGCGAAGGAAGCGCCGGCGAAGCCGAGGAACAGGCCGAGCAGCAGGGCCTGCTGGTAGCTGTGCACGCCGTGCAGCCAGGCCACGGCGAGGGCGGCGATGACGATCGCCTGGCCGACCAGGCCGGCGGTCTTCGGCGAGGTGCGGTCGGCGAACAGGCCCATCAGGAAGCGCAGCACGGCGCCGGCGAGGATCGGCGTGGCGACCATCATCGCCCGTTGCTGGGTGGTCAGGCCGAGGTCGGCGGCGATCTGCACGCCCAGCGGGCCGAGCACGTACCAGACCATGAAGCTCAGGTCGAAATAGAGAAATGCGGCGAACAGGGTTGGCGTGTGGCCGGCTTTCCAGAAACTCGTGTTCATCTGACACCTCGGATCCAAAGTTCGCAAAAGACCGGGGGCTGGCGCGCAAGCGAGCCTGGTCGGCAGGCCGCGCCAGTCCCCCGGATAACGCCGGGCTTGTGGCCGGGCGCTGGTGGCAGAGCCACCGCTGGGGGAAAGGGTCACTGGGCCGCTGCGCGGATCACGCGGCAGCGGCCCGCCCCGGGCATTGGGGCGTGAAACGAAAAAGGCGTCGCAGCACGCCAGCCGGGGCTGGGTGATGCGACGCCTTTGTCGTCAGTGCGGCAGCCGCCATTGGCTGCCGTTGCCAGAGCTTCAGCAAGAGCTGTGCCAATGTGCCGAGGGCTTGGAAAATGGCCGTCTGGGGTTCACCAGAGGAGTCGGGCGTGATTCAAAAGAGGGCGTGGCGGCGCATCGTGCGCCGCCACGGGGCGTCCGGCGGGCTGCCGGCTATTTGCTGGCGGCCGGCGGCATGGGGAACATCACCACCGGCCCCTCCGGCGTGTCGCCGGGCGGCAGCGCCATGGGCGCCGGCTCGCCGGCCGGGCCGAGGTGCTTGACCAGCTGGTAGATGGCGCGCAGGTCCTCGTCGGTCATGTGGTGCAGGGTCTGGTTGGGCATTGGCGGGCGGTAGTTGGCGCTTCGCGCCAGCGCCAGCCACTGGCTCTCGCTGAGCTTGGGCAGCACCAGGCGCAGGTTGCTGGGGTAGGTGGTGCCCCAGGGGCCGTACCAGCCGAGGCTGTCGCCCTTGAGCCAGTCGCTCTCGGCCACCTTGCCCGGCGCCATCAGGTAGCCGGAGGTGTGGCAGTCGTTGCAGCCGGAAATCTGCACCAGATAGCGGCCGCGTTCGATCAGGTGCTCGTCGGCCTGGGCCGGGAGCAGGGGAAGGGCCGCCAGCAGGGCGACGGGGAGCAGGGTACGCAAGGGCAGCATGGAGATCTCCTGTCGAGGCTGGCCGCTTCAACAGGTATAGCGCGATGCCATCGACCAGCCGCCCTTGCATGCGCCTGGCCGATCAGCGGTTGCGGCCAGGCGCATGCGGCAGGACGGGTGTCAGGCGGCCGGGCGCTTCTGGCGCTGGTAGAGGAACTCCAGCACCGCGGCGCGGTACTCGTGGTAGCGCGGATCGTGGGCCAGGGCCATGCGCTCGCGCGGGCGGGCCAGGTCGACGTCGAGGATGTCGCCGACGGTGGCCGCCGGGCCGTTGCTCATCATCACGATGCGGTCGGAGAGCAGCACGGCCTCGTCGACGTCGTGGGTGATCATGATCACCGTGTTGCCGAGGTCGGCGTGGATCTCCATCAGCGAGTCCTGCAGGTGGGCGCGGGTCAGCGCGTCGAGGGCGCCGAACGGCTCGTCCATCAGCAGCACCTTGGGCTGCATGGCCAGCGCGCGGCCGATGCCGATGCGCTGCTTCATGCCGCCGGAAATCTCGCTGGGGCGCTTGTCGCGCGCGTGGGTCATGTGCACCAGGTCGAGGTTGTACTCGATCCACTCGCGCATTTCCGCCTTGCCCTTCTTGCCCCTGAACACCTGCTGCACGGCAAGTTCGATGTTCTGGTAGCAGGTCAGCCAGGGCAGCAGGCTGTGGTTCTGGAACACCACCGCGCGCTCCGGGCCGGGGGCGTTGACCTCCTTGCCGTCGAGGATCACCCCGCCGGTGCTGGCCTGGTAGAGGCCGGCGACGATGTTGAGCACGGTGGACTTGCCGCAGCCGGAGTGGCCGATCAGCGAGACGAACTCGCCCTTGGCGATCTTCAGGTTGACGCCCTGCAGGGCGCAGAACAGGCCCTTGTCGGTGGGGAAGCTGATGCCGACGCCGGTCAGTTCGAGGTGTGCGTTGTTCATGACGATCTCCTTAGCGCAGGTCGGCGTTCTTGTCCCAGCTGACGCGGCGTTGCAGGCCGAGCATGAGACGGTCGAGGACGAAGCCGATCAGGCCGATGGTCAGCACGGCGACCATGATGCGGCCGAGGGAGTTGGAGCTGCCGTTCTGGAACTCGTCCCAGATGAATTTGCCCAGGCCCGGGTTCTGCGCCAGCATCTCGGCGGCGATCAGCACCATCCAGCCGGTGGCCAGCGACAGGCGCAGGCCGGTGAAGATCATCGGGATGGCGGCGGGCAGCACGATGCGGCGCACGTGGTCGAGCGGCGACAGGCTGAGCACGCGGCTGACGTTGAGCAGGTCCTTGTCCAGGTTGGCGACGCCGACCGTGGTGTTGATCACCGTCGGCCACAGGCAGCACAGCGCCACGGTGAAGGCCGAGGTGACGAAGGACTTGGCCAGCAGCGGGTCGGCGCTGGTGTACACGGCGCTGACCACCATGGTCACCAGCGGCAGCCAGGCCAGCGGCGACACCGGCTTGAACACCTGGATCAGCGGGTTGATGGCGCTGTAGATCGGCTTGCTCAGGCCGCAGACGATGCCCAGCGGGATGGCCAGCAGCGAGGCGAGGGCGAAGCCGGTCATCACCGTGTACAGGCTGGTGAGGATCTGCTTGAAGAAGGTCGGCTTGCCGGTGTACGGGCGCACGCTCACCTTGGCGTCGGGGTCCTTGGCCAGCCGCTCGGCATTGCGCGCTTCCTGGCGGGCGTAGAAGTCGTCGGCCTTGCGCTGCTCGGCGACATGCTCCTGCACCAGGCTGGTGAACTGGCCGACCACCTGGGTCGGGCCGGGGAACTTGCCCAGGCTGGTGTCGATGCTGCCGGCGACGACCTGCCAGAACAGCAGGAAGGCCAGGATGCCGGCGGCGGGCAGCAGCAGGGCGGGCATCCAGCGCTGGATCAGCGCGGCCTTGTGGGCGGACTTGATGGTGTCCTGGATCGGTTTGGCGACGGCGGGATTGCTCATCGTCTGGTCCTCGGGGCTGAGGGGAGCCGGCGTGGCCGGCTCCCGGGACGGATCGGGCATCACAGCGCGGAGTCGGCCTTAAGGCCGATCTTGAACTGCTCGATGTACGCGTTCGGCTTGCGCCCGTCATAGGTGAGGCCGTCGATGAAGTCGCTGCTCGGCGCGCGGAAGCCTTCCTCGCCGGCCGGCGGGAAGTCGGAGGCCTTGGCCTTGCCCTCGGCGACCAGTTCGGCGGCGGCCGCCTGGTAGGTCTGCGGCTGGTAGACCTTCCGGGCGGTCTCGAAGTACCAGCTGTCCGGCTGGTTCTCGCCGATCTGGCCCCAGCGGCGCATCTGGGTCAGGTACCAGATGGCGTCGGAGTAGTAGGGGAAGGTGGCGTTGTAGCGGAAGAACACGTTGAAGTCCGGGACTTCGCGCTTGTCGCCCTTCTCGTACTCGAAGGTGCCGGTCATCGAGTTGGCGATCACCTTGGCGTCGGCGCCGACGTACTCGGGGCGGGCGAGGATCTGCACCGCCTCGGCGCGGTTGGCGTTGTCGTTCTCGTCCAGCCACATGGCGGCGCGGATCAGCGCCTTGACCAGGCGCTTGTGGGTTTCCGGGTTGGCGTCGGCCCAGGCCTTGGACACGCCGAGGACCTTCTCCGGGTTGTTCTTCCAGATCTCGTAGTCGGTGATCACCGGCACGCCGATGCCCTTGAATACCGCCTGCTGGTTCCACGGCTCGCCCACGCTGTAGCCGCTGATGGTGCCGGCCTCGAGGGTGGCCGGCATCTGCGGCGGCGGGGTCACCGAGAGCAGGGCGTCGGCGCTGATGGTGCCGGTGATGTCGCCCTTGGCGGGAGCGTAGTAGCCGGGGTTGATACCGCCGGCGGCCAGCCAGTAGCGCAGCTCGTAGTTGTGGGTGGAGACCGGGAACACCATGCCGAGGTTGAACGGCTTGCCCTGGGCCTTGTACTGCTCGATCACCGGCTTGAGCGCGTCGGCCTTGATCGGGTGCACCGGCTTGCCGTCCTGCATCGGCACGTGCTTTTTCATCTCCTCCCATACGGCGTTGGACACGGTGATGCCGTTGCCGTTGAGGTCCATGGAGAAGGCGGTGACCACCTCGGCCTTGGTGCCGAAGCCGATGGTGGCGCCCAGCGGCTGGCCGGCCAGCATGTGCGCGCCGTCCAGTTCGCCGGTGATCACCCGGTCAAGCAGCACCTTCCAGTTGGCCTGGGCCTCGAGGGTGACGTACAGGCCTTCGTCCTCGAAGTAGCCCTTCTCGTAGGCGATGGCCAGCGGCGCCATGTCGGTGAGCTTGATGAAGCCGAGCTTGAGTTCTTCCTTCTCCGGATCGGCGGCCAGGGCGGCGGAGCTGGCCAGCGGGGCGAGCAGCAGGGCGGCGGCCAGGGCATGCTTGATGAAACGACGGTGACTGCGAATGTGCATGGCGATTTCCCAAAGGTCAGAAACGAAAAAAGACGTCGCAAGCGCGCCGATCCTGCAGGGATCAGCTGGCTTTTGACGTCTTTGTCAGTTCGTCCCGATCACCGCCGTTGGCGATCCGAAGACGGATGTATCGTCACCATTGCAAGGGACTTGCCAGTTTTGCTGTGGCGCTCGAGTCGGGCCGTGAAAGCCCGGCCGAAGATCCGGCATGGCAGGTGATTAGCTGGAAAATCAACGGGTTGGTGCGGGCGCCGGGGGCGGGCCAGGCGAGCGTGCGGCAGATACCGTGGCACCGTCGTGGGCCAGGGCTGTGCAGCGAGCGGACAGCGGGGGCCGTTTTGGTTCATCGCCGGCCGCGTGGTGCTGCCTTTTGCGCCGCGAGTGGCGCAGCCTTGAGGCACAATGGAAGCAACACGAACCGGGAGTCCCGCTGCGGCGGGCCAGTCTGGAGCCTCCGATGCCGCGCATTGCCACCCTGACCCTCAACCCGGCGATGGACCTGTCCACCGCCACCGCCCAGGTCGAGCCGACCCGCAAGCTGCGCTGCAGCCTGCCGCGCTACGATCCGGGCGGCGGCGGCATCAACGTGGCGCGGGTGGTCGCCGAGCTCGGCGGCGACGTCGTGGCGGTCTATCTGGCCGGCGGGCCGTTCGGCGACATGCTCGAGCGCATCCTCGCCGCTCTGGCGCTGCCGCAGCTGCGCGTGCCGATCGCCGGCGATACCCGCGAGAGCTTCACCGTCGACGAGACCGCCACCGGCCGGCAGTTCCGCTTCGTGCTGCCGGGCCCGGAACTGTCGGCGGCCGAACAGCAGGCCTGCCTGGACGCCATCGCCGCGCTCGATCCCGCGCCAGAGTTCATCGTCCTCAGCGGCAGCTTCCCGCCCGGCGTGGCGCTGGCTTACTTCGACGCAGTGGCCGCGCTGGCGCGGCGCATCAAGGCGCGGCTGGTGCTCGACTGCTCGGGCGAGGCGCTTGCCTACGCCGCCGGACGCGGCGGCATCCACCTGCTCAAGCCGAGCCTCAGCGAGCTGGCCACCCTGATGGGCGGCAAGGTGGAGGGCGCGGCGGCGCAGGAAGCGGCGCTGCGCGAGCTGATCGGGCGTGGCGTGGCGGAGGTCATCGTGCTGTCGCTGGGTGGCGAGGGCGCCGTGCTGGCCAGCCGGGAGGGCATCGAGCGCTTCCCGCCGCTGGATGTGCCGGTGTGCAGTGCGGTGGGTGCGGGTGACAGCATGGTCGGCGCCATGGTCCTCGCCCTGAGCCGGGGCTGGAGCCTGCAGGAGGCGGTGCGCTACGGCATCGCTGCCGGCTCGGCGACCATCATGCGCCCGGGCACCGAGCTGTGCCGGGCGGAGGATGTGGCGCGGTTATACGGAGGAGGCGAGGGGTAGGGTGGACAACGGCGCAGCCTTGTCCACCGTCGACGACTCCAGGGTGGGAAATGCCTTCGGCAGTTTCCCACCCTACCCGTGGATCAGCTGTCGCCCTTGACCGCCTTCGGCGGCAGCAGGCCGTCGGCGCGGAACATCGCCTTGATGCCGCGGATCGCCTGACGGGTGCGGTCGAGGTTCTCGATCAGCGCGAAGCGCACGTGGTCGTCGCCGTAGTCGCCGAAGCCGATGCCGGGCGAGACGCAGACCTTGGCCTCGGCCAAGAGCTTCTTGGAAAACTCCAGCGAGCCGAGGTGGGCGTAGGCTTCGGGGATCTTCGCCCAGATGTACATCGACGCCTTGGGCTTCTCCACCATCCAGCCGATCTCGTGCAGGCCCTTGACCAGCACGTTGCGCCGCTCGCGGTACTTCTCGGCGATCTCGTGCACGCACTGCTGGTCGCCTTCCAGGGCGGCGATGGCGGCCACCTGCAGCGGGGTGAAGGTGCCGTAGTCGTGGTAGCTCTTGATCCGCGCCAGGGCGCTCACGAGTTCTTGATTGCCGACCATAAAGCCGATGCGCCAGCCGGCCATGTTGTAGCTCTTCGACAGGGTGAAGAACTCCACGGCGACGTCCTTGGCGCCCGGCACCTGCATGATCGACGGCGCCTTCCAGCCGTCGTAGACGATGTCGGCGTAGGCCAGGTCGTGCACCACGAGGATGTCGTGCTGCTTGGCCAGCGCCACCACGCGCTCGAAGAAGTCCAGCTCCACGCACTGCGCAGTGGGGTTGGAGGGGAAGCCGATGATCATCATCTTCGGCTTGGGAATCGCCTCGCGGATCGCCCGCTCCAGCTCGGCGAAGAAGTCGACGCCGGGCACCAGCGGCACCGAGCGCACTTGGGCGCCGGCGATCACCGCGCCGTAGATGTGGATCGGGTAGCTGGGGTTGGGCACCAGCACGGTGTCGCCGTGGTCGAGGGTGGCCAGCATCAGGTGCGCCAGGCCTTCCTTGGAGCCGATGGTGACGATGGCTTCGCTGTCCGGGTCGATGTCGACCTGGTAGCGGTCCTGGTACCAGCGCGAGATGGCACGGCGCAGGCGCGGGATGCCGCGGGAGGTGGAGTAGCCATGGGTGTCCTCGCGCTGGGCGACCTGCACGAGCTTTTCGACGATGTGCGGCGGGGTGGCGCCGTCGGGGTTGCCCATGCTGAAGTCGATGATGTCCTCGCCACGGCGGCGGGCGGCCATCTTCAGCTCGGCGGTGATGTTGAAGACATAGGGGGGGAGACGATCGATGCGCGCAAAGCGGCGCTTGCCGTGGTCGGCCATGATTTCCTCGGAATACGTAAGCGCCCGGAACCGTCCGAGCGACGTTGGCCAGTGCGCTGGCCTGCGCGGAGCAACATACGCCGGCCGCTAGTCGGCTGCAAGCGCTGTAATGGTCGAAGGGCGGCGGCGTGTCGGCAAGGTGGGCGACAGAAGCTGGCCCGGTTAGTGCTGGGGGCCTGTACTTTCCACAACCATGGTGCAGTTCATGAAAGCAGTCAGCCTCAGGGTCGGGGCGCAGCGCTCGGCCGGCAGCGAATTCCTCGACACCTGTTTCGGCGGCAAGGCGCTCAGGATCACGGTGACCAGCAACCCGGACCAACTGGTTGCCGACCGGGCGCTGCCGGCAGGCGATGATGTGCAGGTGGCGAGGCTGGACAACCCCTACCGGCTGACCCGCGACCTGACCAACATCCTCGGCTCGGCGAAGTCGGGCGACGCGCTGGTGCTGGTCTGCTGCGAGGGCAAGCTGTACCGGGCGACGCTGAAGTATCTCGGTCTGGTCTGAGGCGTCTGTCAGGATCGCGCCACTGCTGCAGGGCGTGTCGGTATTGCGACCAGTCCGGGGCTGCGCCCACGCCGATGCATGGGCGGCATCGCCAGGGGGATGCGCTCAGTTACCGAGCATCTCATGCATCGAGATGATCTGCTCGGCCACCTGGATCAGCTTCTGCTGCTTGCTCATCGCCTGGCGGCGCATCAGGGTGTAGGCCTCTTCCTCGTTGCACTGGCGCATCTTCATCAGCAGGCCCTTGGCCAGTTCGATGCGCTTGCGTTCGGCGAGCTGCTGGTCGCGGGCGTTGAGCTGGGCACGCAGGGCCTGGTCGCTCTCGAAGCGGGCCATGGCCACGTCGAGGATCGGCTGCAGGCGCTGGGCATGGATGCCCTCGACGATGTAGGCGCTGACCCCGGAGCGGATCGCCTGGCGCATCACGCCGGGGTCGTGCTCGTCGGTGAACATGACGATGGGGTGCGGCTGGTCGCGGCTGAGCAGGCAGACCTGCTCCATCACGTCGCGGCCGGGCGATTCGCTGTCGATCAGGATCACGTCGGGGCGCACGGCGGCCACCCGCGCCGGCAGGTCGACGGTCAGCCCGGACTCGTCGATCACCTCGAAGCCGGCTTCGTTCAGCGCGCTCTTCAGGCGGCCGACCTTCCTGGCGGTGTCGTTGATCAGGAGGATGCGCAGCATGGACATGTCTCCCGCTATCAGAGGGCCAGCTTCTGGCGTTCGGCCAATGCGTGCAGGTCGAAGCTGCGCGCGTAGCCGGCCGGATCGCTGCCGTCCCAGACCCTGCCATCCTGCAGAGTGGAGCGGCGCATGGCTGCCGGCACGGCGATGCCCAGCGCGCCGGCGGCCTCGCGGTACAGCGCGAGCTGGTGCACCTGGCCGACCAGTTCATGGTACTGCGGATCGTCGCGCAGCAAACCCCAGCGGCGCAGCTGGGTGAGGAACCAGATGCCGTCGGACAGGTAGGGCATGTTCACCGCGCCGTCGGCGAAGAAGCGCAGCGGGTGGGCGTCCAGCCAGGCGTGGCCGAGGCCGTCCTGGTACTGGCCGAGAAAGCGCGGCTCGAGGGTGGCGACCGGCGCGTTGACGTACTCGGCGGCGCTGAGCAGCTGGGCGGTGCTGCGGCGGTTTTCCACGCTCTGGTCGATGAAGCGGCAGGCCTCGAGCAGGGCCATGGTCAGGGCGCGGGCGCTGTTGGGGCATTCCTCGGCGAAGGCGCGGGTGACGCCGAGCACCTTCTCCGGGTGATCCGGCCAGATCGACTGGCTGGTGGCGACGGTGAAGCCGAGGTTCTCGTCCACCGCGTGGGCGCCCCAGGGGTCGCCGGCGCAGAAGCCGTCGATGCGCCCGGCGCGCAGGTGGGCGACCATCTGCGCCGGCGGCACCACCACGCTGTGCACGTCGGCGAGCGGATGGATGCCTTGGCTGGCCAGCCAGTAGTACAGCCACAGGGCGTGGGTGCCGGTGGGGAAGGTGTGGGCGAGGGTCAGGCGCGCACCGCTCTGGTGCGTGCGTGCGCGCAGCGCCTCGCCGCTGGTCACGCCGGCCTCGCGCAGGGCGCGGCTCAAGGTGATCGACTGGCCGTTCTGGTTGAGGCCCATGAGGATGGCCATGGGCGTGGCCGGGCTGCCGAGGCCGAGGTGGATACCGTAGACCTGGCCGTAGAGCATCTGCGCGGCGTCCAGCTGGCCGCCGAGCAGCTTGTCGCGCAGGCCGGCCCAGGAGGCCTGGCGGCGCAGGTTGAGGGTCAGGCCGTAGGGCTGGGCGAAGCCCTGGGTGGCGGCGACGATCAGCGGCGCCGAGTCGGCCAGGGCCATGAAGCCGAGGTCGAGGACGTTCTTTTCCGGGGCGTCGGAGCCGGCGGCCCAGGCCAGGGCGTCGGGGCGTGGCGTTGCGTGGTTGTCGGTCATCGCGTGTGTTCCATCGCTGCACAAAAAAGCGCCGTACCGGCCATCGCTCTGGGCGACAGTCGGGTACGACGCCATTGTCGGGGAACGGCTCCGCCGTTGGAGCGTTCGGATGGTCACGACGAAGCAAGCGCTGTGCCACATGGCGGGTAGAAAAGAAAAAGCCCCGCACGGGGCGGGGCTTCTTCCTACAGCGGTCTAGCGCCTACCGGGCTCAGGCCTGCAGCACCGGGATGTTGGCCTTGGCCGCGGCATCGCGGTACTCGGCCATCTGGTCGAAGGACAGGTAGCGGTAAACGTCGGCAGCCATGCTGTCGATGTTCTTCGCGTATTCCATGTACTCCTCAACGGTCGGCAGCTTGCCGAGGATGGAGGCGACAGCCGCCAGCTCAGCAGAAGCCAGGAACACGTTGGTAGCGTCGCCCAGGCGGTTCGGGAAGTTACGGGTCGAGGTGGAAACCACGGTCGAACCGGTCTGTACGCGAGCCTGGTTACCCATGCACAGCGAGCAGCCCGGCATTTCCATGCGCGCGCCAGCCTTGCCGTAGATGCCGTAGTAGCCTTCCTCGGTCAGCTGGTGGGCGTCCATCTTGGTCGGCGGAGCCAGCCACAGACGGGTCGGAATGCCACCCTTGACCTTGTCCAGCAGCTTGCCGGCAGCGCGGAAGTGACCGATGTTGGTCATGCAGGAACCGATGAACACTTCATCGATCTTCTGACCGGCAACGGTGGACAGCAGGCGAGCGTCGTCCGGATCGTTCGGAGCGCAGAGAACCGGCTCCTTGATCTCGGCCAGGTCGATCTCGATGACGGCGGCGTATTCGGCGTCGGCATCGGCGGACAGCAGCTTCGGATCGGCCAGCCAGGCTTCCATGGCCTGGGCGCGACGCTCCAGGGTACGGGCATCGCCGTAGCCTTCGCCGATCA
>NZ_SSTC01000077.1 GCF_004801855.1 Pseudomonas sp. A-1
ATGGAAGACGGCCTGCGCTTCGCCATCCGCGAAGGCGGTCGTACCGTCGGCGCCGGCGTGGTTGCCAAGATCATCGAGTAATCGACGATCTCTGAACGAGAAGGCCCCCGCCCGGTGCGGGGGCCTTCTCGTTTCTGCTCATTTGTTGACACCCCCAAGGGGCATCCGTACAATTGCGCCTCCTTTTACCGGGCGTATTCCGCTTGGTGGGAATAGCATAGAGTCTGAGGTCAAAATGCAAAACCAACAAATCCGTATTCGGTTGAAGGCTTTTGACCACCGCCTGATCGATCAATCTACCCAGGAAATCGTGGAAACCGCGAAACGTACTGGTGCTCAGGTCCGTGGTCCGATCCCCCTGCCGACCCGCAAGGAGCGGTTCACCGTGCTGATTTCTCCGCACGTCAACAAGGATGCGCGTGATCAGTACGAAATTCGTACTCACAAGCGTGTGCTCGACATCGTTCAGCCGACCGACAAGACCGTCGACGCGCTGATGAAGCTCGACCTTGCTGCTGGCGTCGAAGTACAGATCAGCCTCGGCTGAAATCCATCCCCGGATTTCGGTCGTGTAACGCTCTGAAATGGGCGGCCATAGCGGGTGAAAGCCCCGTACACTCAAGAGGTTCAAGACATGACTATTGGTGTAGTCGGTCGTAAGTGCGGCATGACCCGCATTTTCACCGAAGAAGGTGTCTCTATTCCGGTTACGGTCATCGAGGTCGAGCCGAATCGCGTCACCCAGTTCAAGAATGAAGAGAGCGATGGCTATCGCGCCGTACAGGTGACTGTCGGCGAGCGTCGCGCTTCCCGTGTGACCAAGGCTCAGGCCGGTCACTTCGCCAAGGCCAGCGTTGCTGCCGGTCGCGCCGTTCTGGAATTCCGCCTCGAAGAAGGCGAGTTCAAGGCTGGCGACCAGCTCACCGTTGAGCAGTTCCAGGCAGGCCAGCTGGTCGACGTGACCGGTCAGTCCAAGGGTAAAGGCTACGCCGGTACCATTAAGCGCTGGAACTTCCGCGGCCAGGACAACACCCACGGCAACTCCGTTTCTCACCGTGCTCCGGGTTCCATCGGCCAGTGCCAGACTCCTGGTCGAGTGTTCAAGGGCAAGAAGATGTCCGGTCACCTGGGCGCCGAGCGCGTGACCGTGCAGTCCCTGGAAGTTGTTCGTGTCGATGCCGAGCGCAATCTGCTGCTGGTCAAGGGCGCTGTCCCGGGTGCCACTGGCGGTGACGTGATCGTGCGTCCGGCTGCCAAGGCTTAAGGGGAGATTCGAGAGATGCAACTGAATGTGAACGGTGCGCAGGCGATCGAAGTCTCCGAGCGTACCTTTGGTGGCGAGTTCAACGAGACCCTGGTGCACCAGGCTGTCGTCGCCTACATGGCTGGCGGTCGTCAGGGCTCCCGCGCCCAGAAGACCCGCGCCGAAGTGCGTGGCGGTGGCAAGAAGCCGTGGCGTCAGAAGGGTTCGGGCCGTGCCCGTGCCGGTTCCAGCCGCAGCCCGATCTGGCGTGCCGGTGGCGTGACTTTCGCCGCCAAGCCGCAGGATCACGCGCAGAAGCTCAACAAGAAGATGTACCGTGCCGCCCTGCGCTCGATCCTGAGCGAACTGGTGCGCCAGGAGCGTCTGGTCGTTGTTGAGGACTTCGCCGTGGACGCGCCGAAGACCAAGGCTCTGGTAAGCAAGCTGGGTACTCTGGGTCTGAACGACGTGCTGATCGTGACCGACGCTGTCGACGAGAACCTGTACCTGGCAGCGCGCAACCTGCCGCACGTCGACGTCCGTGACGTGCAGGGTTCCGACCCGGTCAGCCTGATCGCCTACGACAAGGTGCTGGTCACCGTGTCCGCCGTGAAGAAATTCGAGGAGCTGCTGGGATGAACCAGGAACGCGTATTCAAAGTGCTGGTTGGCCCGCACATCTCCGAGAAGGCCACGACCCTTGCCGATGGCAAGAGCCAGTTCGTTTTCAAGGTTGCCACCGACGCAACCAAGCTGGAAATCAAGAAGGCCGTCGAAAGCCTGTTCGGCGTCAAGGTCGAGCGCGTCAGCACCCTGAACGTCAAGGGCAAGACCAAGCGCACCGCGCGTGGCTTCGGTAAGCGCAACGACTGGAAAAAGGCGTACATCGCCCTCCAGCCGGGCCAGGACCTCGATTTCACCAGCGGCGCCGCTGAGTAAGGTAGGAGTGCATCATGGCAATCGTTAAGTGCAAGCCGACTTCCGCTGGCCGCCGTTTCGTGGTCAAGGTTGTCAATGCCGACCTGCACAAGGGCGCTCCGTACGCTCCGCTGGTCGAGAAGAAGAGCAAGACCGGTGGTCGTAACAACAACGGTCGCATCACCACCCGCCACATCGGCGGTGGTCACAAGCAGCACTACCGTCTGGTCGACTTCCGTCGCGACAAGGATGGCATCCCTGCCATCGTCGAGCGCGTGGAATACGATCCGAACCGTACTGCCCACATCGCCCTGCTGAAGTACGCAGACGGCGAGCGTCGTTACATCATCGCGCCGAAGGGCGTGAGCGCTGGTGACCAGCTGATCTCCGGTGCCCACGCGCCGATCAAGGCTGGCAACAGCCTGCCGCTGCGCAACATTCCGGTCGGCTCCACCATTCACGGTATCGAGCTGAAGCCGGGCAAGGGTGCCCAGATCGCGCGTTCCGCCGGTGCATCCGTGCAGCTGGTCGCTCGTGAAGGTGCCTACGTGACCCTGCGTCTGCGCTCCGGCGAGATGCGCAAGGTCTTGGCCGAGTGCCGCGCTACCCTGGGCGAAGTCTCGAACTCCGAGCACAGCCTGCGTTCTCTGGGCAAGGCCGGCGCCAAGCGCTGGAAAGGTGTCCGTCCGACCGTTCGTGGTGCCGCCATGAACCCGGTTGACCACCCGCATGGTGGTGGTGAAGGTCGTACCTCCGGTGGCCGTCATCCGGTATCGCCGTGGGGCTTCCCGACCAAGGGCGCGAAGACCCGTTCCAACAAGCGCACCGACAACATGATTGTCCGTCGCCGCAAGTAACGTAGAGGGATACGACAGTGCCGCGTTCTCTGAAAAAAGGTCCGTTTATCGATCTTCACCTCATCAAGAAGGTCGAAGTGGCGGTGGAAAAGAGCGACCGTAAGCCGATCAAGACCTGGTCGCGTCGTTCGATGATCCTGCCGCAGATGGTCGGTCTGACCATCGCCGTGCATAACGGTCGTCAACATGTCCCGGTTCTGGTGAACGAAGACATGGTCGGCCACAAACTGGGCGAGTTTGCCGCTACCCGCACCTATCGCGGTCATGTGGCCGACAAGAAAGCCAAGCGTTAAGGGGTAAGGAAATGGAAGTAGCCGCTAAGTTGTCGGGCGCTCGCATCTCCGCCCAGAAAGCCCGCTTGGTCGCCGACCAGATCCGCGGGAAGAAGGTGGGTGAAGCGCTCAACCTGCTGGCATTCAGCAGCAAGAAAGCCGCCGCCGTCATCAAGAAAGTGCTGGAATCGGCCGTGGCCAACGCCGAGCACAACGAAGGCGCCGACGTGGACGACCTGAAGGTCTCCACCGTCTACGTCAACGAAGGGCGCTCGCTGAAGCGCATCATGCCGCGCGCCAAGGGCCGTGCTGATCGCATCGTCAAGCGGTCTTGCCATATCACTGTCAAGGTTGCGGACAAGTAACGGAGTCGATCAGATGGGTCAGAAAGTACATCCCACTGGCATTCGCCTGGGCATCGTCAAGGAGCACACCTCGGTCTGGTACGCTGACAAGCGTACCTACGCCGACTACCTGTTCACCGACCTCAAGGTCCGTGAATACCTCCAGGACAAACTAAAAAGCGCGTCCGTGAGCCGTATCGACATCGCTCGTCCGGCTCAGACTGCACGCATCACCATCCACACCGCTCGTCCCGGCATCGTGATCGGCAAGAAGGGTGAAGATGTTGAGAAGCTGCGTCAGGACCTGACCAAGCAGATGGGTGTGCCGGTGCACATCAACATCGAAGAGATCCGCAAGCCGGAACTCGACGGTTTGCTGGTTGCGCAGAGCGTAGCTCAGCAGCTGGAGCGTCGCGTGATGTTCCGTCGCGCCATGAAGCGCGCGGTGCAGAACGCCATGCGCATTGGTGCCAAGGGCATCAAGATCCAGGTGAGTGGTCGTCTGGGCGGTGCGGAAATCGCCCGTACCGAATGGTACCGCGAAGGTCGTGTGCCCCTGCACACCCTGCGTGCCGACATCGACTATGCCACCTACGAAGCGCACACCACCTACGGTGTGATCGGCGTCAAGGTTTGGATCTTCAAGGGCGAGGTCATCGGTGGCCAGCACGAAGAGCTCAAGCCGCAAGCGCCTGCGCCTCGCAAAAAAGCTGCTAAGTAAGAGGAGTACGCAACATGCTGCAACCCAAGCGTACAAAATTCCGCAAGCAGATGACCGGCCACAACCGTGGTCTGGCTCAGCGCGGTAGCAAGGTCAGCTTCGGCGAGTTCGCGCTGAAGTCTGTTAGCCGTGGTCGTCTCACCGCACGTCAGATCGAGGCCGCACGTCGCGCCCTGACCCGTCACGTCAAGCGTGGCGGCAAGATCTGGATCCGCGTGTTCCCCGACAAGCCTGTCACCAAGAAGCCCCTCGAAGTTCGTATGGGTAAAGGTAAGGGTGGCGTCGAGTACTGGGTAGCCCTGATCCAGCCGGGCAAGGTCCTGTACGAGATCGAAGGCGTTTCCGAAGAGCTGGCTCGCGAGGCTTTCGCCCTGGCGGCTGCAAAGCTGCCGCTCGAGACCACCTTTGTTAAGCGGACGGTGATGTGATGAAAGCGAACGAACTTCGTGAAAAATCCGTTGAGCAGCTGAACGAGCAACTGCTCGGCCTGCTGCGCGACCAGTTCAATCTGCGCATGCAGAAGGCAACTGGCCAGTTGGGGCAGTCTCACCTGCTCTCGCAAGTGAAGCGCGACATCGCTCGCGTGAAAACTGTGCTCAACCAGCAAGCAGGTAAGTAATCATGGCTGAAGCTCAGAAGACCGTCCGTACGCTGACCGGCAAAGTCGTCAGCGACAAAATGGACAAGACCATCACCGTCCTGATCGAGCGCCGCGTGAAGCACCCGATCTACGGTAAATACGTGAAGCGTTCGACCAAGCTGCACGCCCACGACGAAAGCAACCAGTGCCGCCTGGGTGACCTGGTCACCATTCGCGAGACTCGTCCGCTGGCCAAGACCAAGGCCTGGACCCTGGTCGAAATCGTCGAACGTGCCGTGGAAGTCTAAGGACTAAGGGTCGGAGAAAGATATGATTCAGACTCAATCCATGCTCGACGTCGCCGATAACAGCGGTGCTCGTCGCGTGATGTGCATCAAGGTCCTGGGTGGTTCGCACCGTCGTTACGCCGGTATTGGCGACATCATCAAGGTCACCGTGAAGGAAGCGATTCCGCGCGGCAAGGTCAAGAAAGGCCAGGTGATGAGCGCGGTCGTTGTCCGCACCCGTCATGGCGTGCGTCGTCCGGATGGCTCGATCATCCGTTTCGACGGCAACGCCGCGGTCCTGCTGAACAACAAGCAGGAGCCCATCGGCACCCGTATCTTTGGCCCGGTGACTCGTGAACTCCGTACCGAGAAGTTCATGAAGATCGTCTCCCTGGCCCCCGAAGTGCTCTAAGGAGTAGCCGTCATGCAAAAGATTCGTCGTGACGACGAAGTCATCGTCATCGCCGGCAAGGACAAGGGCAAGCGTGGCAAGGTGCTGAAGGTGCTGGCTGACGACCGTCTGGTCGTCGGTGGCGTCAACCTGATCAAGCGCCACACCAAGCCGAACCCGATGCTGGGCGTTCAAGGCGGTATCGTCGAGAAAGAGGCGCCGCTGCACGTTTCCAACGTTGCGATCTTCAACGCCGAAACCAACAAGGCTGACCGCGTTGGCTTCAAGGTCGAAGACGGCAAGAAAATTCGTGTCTTCAAGTCCACCCAGAAGCCGGTTGGCGCTTGAGAAGCATAGGTAAAACACCATGGCACGATTGAAAGATATTTACCGGAACGAAATCGCTCCCAAGCTGAAGGAAGACCTGCAGCTGGCGAACGTGATGGAAATTCCGCGCATCACCAAAATCACCCTGAACATGGGCCTCGGCGAAGCGATCGGTGACAAGAAGGTCATCGAGAACGCGCTGGGCGACATGGAGAAGATCGCCGGCCAGAAGCCGGTGGTCACCTATGCTCGCAAGTCCATCGCCGGTTTCAAGGTCCGCGAGGGCTGGCCGATCGGTATCAAGGTGACTCTGCGTGGCGATCGCATGTACGAATTCCTGGATCGTCTGATCACCATCTCCCTGCCGCGCGTGCGTGACTTCCGCGGCCTGAATGCCAAGTCCTTCGACGGTCGTGGCAACTACAGCATGGGCGTGAAAGAGCAGATCATCTTCCCGGAAATCGATTACGACAAGATCGATGCGCTGCGTGGGATGGACATCACCCTGACCACCACCGCCCGTACCGATGACGAAGGCCGCGCCCTGCTGCGCGCCTTCAAATTCCCGTTCCGCAACTGATTGGAGTAGGAACATGGCCAAAATGAGCATGAAGAACCGTGAGCTGAAGCGTCAGCAAACGGTCGCGAAGTACGCCAAGAAGCGTGCCGAGCTGAAAGCTGTCATTGCCAGCCCGAACTCCACTCCGGAGCAGCGCTGGGAAGCCCTGGTAGCCCTGCAGAAGCAGCCGCGCGATGCGTCGGCCAGCCGTCTGCGCAACCGCTGCCGCATCACCGGTCGTCCGCACGGCTTCTACCGCAAGTTCGGCCTGAGCCGTAACAAGCTGCGTGAAGCCGCCATGCGTGGTGATGTGCCGGGTCTGGTCAAGGCCAGCTGGTAAGACAGACAAGGCTCCCGGGTCCGCCCGGGAGCCCGGTCAAGCGAATCAAGCCCCTCTGGGGCTTGATTCGTTTTTGATCAGTCTCTAGAATGTCTGGCTCGCCTGAGTCCGGCATTCGTGCCCGAGCGCGGGCTAATACAGCCGAAAGGCTTTTTTTTGTTTCAGGAGCATCAAGCCCATGAGTATGCAGGACCCGTTAGCGGACATGCTAACTCGTATCCGTAATGCCCAGATGGCTGAGAAGACTGTGGTGAGCATGCCGTCTTCCAAGCTGAAGGCAGCAGTCGCCAAGGTTCTGAAGGACGAAGGCTACATCGCGGATTACCAGGTCAGCGGCGACATCAAGCAGCAGCTGTCCATCGAGCTGAAGTATTTCGAAGGCAAGCCGGTCATCGAAGAGCTCAAGCGCGTAAGCCGTCCCGGTCTGCGTCAGTACAAGGCTGTCGAGCAGCTGCCGAAAGTTCGCGGCGGTCTCGGCGTTTCCATCGTCTCCACCAACAAGGGTGTGATGACGGATCGCGCTGCTCGCGCTGCCGGTGTCGGCGGCGAAGTACTGTGCACCGTGTTCTAAGGGGGAGTCAGCATGTCTCGCGTTGCTAAGAACCCCGTCAAGCTGCCCGCCGGTGTCGAAATCAAGCTGGCCGGTCAGCAGCTTTCGGTGAAGGGTGCCAAGGGCGCTCTGGAACTGAAGGTGCATCCTTCGGTGGAAGTGATTCAGGAAGAAGGTGAGCTGCGTTTCGCTGCCCGCAACGGCGACCAGCAGACCCGCGCCATGGCCGGTACCACCCGCGCCCTGGTCAACAACATGGTTGTTGGTGTCAGCGAAGGCTTCCAGCGCAAGCTGCAGCTGGTTGGCGTCGGCTACCGTGCTCAGGCCAAAGGTCAGACCCTGTCGCTGGCCCTCGGCTTCTCGCATCCGATCGAGTACGAACTGCCGGAAGGCGTCACTGCCGAAACCCCGAGCCAGACCGAGATCCTGATCAAGGGTGTCGACAAGCAGGTGGTTGGTCAGGTGGCTGCCGAGATCCGCGACTTCCGTCGTCCGGAGCCTTACAAAGGTAAGGGTGTGCGTTACGCCGACGAAGTTGTCCGTCGTAAAGAAGCCAAGAAGAAGTAGGGCATAGCAAATGAGCGACAAGAAAGTTATCCGTCTGCGTCGCGCTCGCCAGGCACGCCTGAAGATGCGCGAGCTGGAGGCCGTACGCCTTTGCGTGTACCGCTCTTCCCAGCACATGTACGCCCAGGTCATCTCGGCCGACGGCGGCAAGGTCCTGGCCAGCGCCTCGACTCTGGACGCGGAGCTGCGTGGCGCTGCCACCGGCAACGTCGAAGCTGCCAAGAAGGTTGGCCTGCTGGTCGCCGAGCGCGCGAAAGCCGCCGGTGTCACCCAGGTGGCATTCGACCGTTCTGGCTTCAAGTACCACGGTCGTGTGAAGGCACTGGCCGATGCTGCTCGTGAAGGCGGGCTGGAGTTCTAAGTTATGGCGAACAACGAGCAGAAGCGCGACGAAGGCTACATCGAGAAGCTGGTTCAGGTTAACCGCGTTGCCAAGACCGTCAAGGGCGGCCGCATCTTCACCTTCACCGCGCTGACCGTGGTGGGTGATGGCAAAGGTCGCGTCGGTTTCGGTCGTGGCAAGTCCCGCGAAGTTCCGGCTGCGATCCAGAAGGCCATGGAAGCTGCGCGCCGCAACATGATCCAGGTCGATCTGAACGGCACCACCCTGCAGTACCCGATCAAGTCCGCCCATGGCGCCTCCAAGGTGTACATGCAGCCGGCTTCGGAAGGTACCGGTGTGATCGCCGGCGGTGCCATGCGCGCCGTCCTGGAAGTGGCCGGTGTGCACAACGTTCTGGCCAAGTGCTACGGCTCGACCAACCCGGTGAACGTGGTGTACGCCACCTTCAAGGGTCTGAAGAGCATGCAGTCTCCGGACTCCGTGGCGGCCAAGCGTGGCAAGAGCGTCGAGGAGATTCTCTGATCATGTCGAATGCCAAGATCAAGGTCACGCTGATCAAGAGCGTGAACGGCCGTCTGGCCAACCACAAGGCGTGCGTCAAGGGCCTCGGCCTGCGTCGCATCAACCACACCGTAGAGGTCCTGGACACCCCCGAGAATCGCGGGATGATCAACAAGGCCTACTACCTGCTGCGTGTGGAGGGTTAATCCATGCAACTGAACGATCTGCGTTCCGCGCCGGGTGCCCGTCGCGAGAAGCTGCGTCCGGGCCGTGGTATCGGTAGCGGCCTGGGCAAGACCGGTGGCCGCGGCCACAAGGGCCAGACCTCGCGTACCGGCGGCAAGATTGCCCCGGGCTTCGAGGGCGGCCAGCAGCCGCTGCACCGCCGTCTGCCGAAGTTCGGCTTCACCTCCCTGAAGGCCATGGATCGCGCAGAAGTGCGCACCTCCGAGCTGGCCAAGGTGGAAGGTGACGTCGTCACCCTGCAGGCGCTGAAGGATGCCAACGTGATCAACGAAAACGTGCAGCGTGTCAAAGTCATGCTGTCCGGCGACGTTGCTCGCGCTGTTACCCTGAAGGGCATCGCCGTCACCAAGGGTGCACGTGCGGCCATCGAAGCAGCTGGCGGCAAAATCGAGGACTAAATGGCTAAGCAAGGTGCTCTCTCCGCGCTCAGCAATGGCGGGCTGTCCGAGCTCTGGGCTCGTTTGCGTTTCCTGTTCATGGCGATCATCGTCTACCGGATCGGCGCGCACATCCCGGTGCCCGGCATCAACCCTGACCGGCTGGCCGAGCTGTTCCGGCAGAACGAGGGGACCATTCTTAGCCTGTTCAACATGTTTTCCGGTGGCGCGCTGGAGCGCATGAGCATCTTTGCACTGGGGATCATGCCGTACATCTCGGCATCGATCATCATGCAGCTGATGACGGCGGTCAGTCCGCAACTGGAGCAGTTGAAGAAGGAAGGTGAGGCTGGTCGACGCAAGATCAGCCAGTACACCCGCTACGGCACTGTTGCCCTGGCGCTGGTCCAGGCCACCGGCATGTCCGTTGGTCTGGCCAGTCAGGGTGTGGCCTTCAGCACCGATTTCGGTTTCCACTTCGTGGCGGTCACCACCTTCGTGGCGGGGGCGATGTTCATGATGTGGCTGGGCGAGCAGATCACCGAGCGCGGCATCGGCAACGGCATCTCGATGCTGATCTTTGCCGGTATCGTGGCCGGCCTGCCGTCGGCGATCGGGCAGTCCTTCGAGTCTGCCCGTCAGGGTGATATCAACATCTTCGCCCTGATTGCCATCGGTCTGCTGGCCGTCGCGATCATCGGTTTCGTGGTGTTCATCGAGCGTGGCCAGCGTCGCATCGCGGTGCACTACGCCAAGCGTCAACAGGGCCGCAAGGTCTTCGCGGCGCAGACCAGCCACCTGCCGCTGAAGGTGAACATGGCCGGCGTCATTCCGGCGATCTTCGCCAGCAGCATCCTGCTGTTCCCGGCCTCCCTGGGTGCCTGGTTCGGTCAGGGTGAAGGCATGGGCTGGATGCAGGACATCGCGCAGGCGATCGCGCCCGGTCAGCCGTTGAACATTCTGCTGTTTAGTGCAGGGATCATTTTCTTCTGCTTCTTCTACACGGCGCTGATGTTCAATCCGAAGGACGTGGCGGAAAACCTGAAGAAGTCCGGTGCCTTCATTCCGGGTATCCGTCCCGGCGAGCAGTCGGCGCGCTACATCGATGGCGTTCTGACCCGCTTGACCATGTTCGGTGCTCTGTACATGACGGCCGTATGCCTGCTGCCCCAGTTCCTGGTGGTGGCGGCCAATGTGCCGTTCTACCTTGGCGGGACCTCGTTGCTGATCGTCGTGGTCGTTGTGATGGACTTCATGTCCCAAGTACAATCGCACCTCGTTTCGCACCAGTACGATTCCCTGATGAAGAAAGCCAACCTGAAGGGCTACGGCAGCGGCATGCTGCGCTGACCGTCCCGTAAGGTTCGAGGAGTTGGTGATGAAAGTTCGTGCATCGGTCAAGAAGCTGTGCCGCAACTGCAAGATCGTGCGCCGTGAAGGCGTCGTTCGCGTGATCTGCAGCGCGGAGCCGCGCCACAAGCAGCGCCAAGGCTGAGTGTGATCTGCGAACCAGCCCGGCAGCTAGTGCGCTGCCGGGTTGATTATTTGTTATTACAGCGTTAATATCCACGCCCTTTTCTTGGCTTCCGGGGCGCGGATAGCTGTCAATTGGAGTTTTTCTGAATGGCCCGTATTGCAGGCGTCAACATTCCGGATAACAAACACACTGTTATCTCGCTGACCTACATCTATGGTGTCGGTCGCACCACCGCGCAGAACATCTGCGCCGCCACCGGGGTCAACCCGGCGGCGAAAATCAAGGATCTGAGCGACGAGCAGATCGAGCAGCTGCGTGGCGAAGTCGCCAAGCTCACCACCGAAGGTGACCTGCGCCGCGAAATCAACATGAACATCAAGCGCCTGATGGACCTCGGCTGCTACCGCGGCCTGCGTCACCGTCGCGGCCTGCCGGTTCATGGTCAGCGCACCAAGACCAACGCCCGTACCCGCAAGGGTCCGCGCAAGCCGATCCGCAAGTAATCGCATCCGCGAATCGACAGGAATATAGTCATGGCAAAACCTGCTGCTCGTCCTCGTAAGAAAGTCAAAAAGACGGTGGTTGATGGCATCGCCCACATCCACGCGTCCTTCAACAACACCATCGTGACCATCACCGACCGTCAGGGCAACGCTCTGAGCTGGGCGACTTCCGGTGGTTCCGGTTTCCGCGGCTCGCGCAAGAGCACTCCGTTCGCTGCCCAGGTGGCGGCCGAGCGCGCCGGCCAGGCCGCTCTGGAGTACGGCCTGAAGAACCTCGACGTCAACGTCAAGGGTCCGGGTCCGGGTCGTGAATCCGCCGTGCGTGCCCTGAACGCCTGCGGCTACAAGATTGCCAGCATCACCGACGTGACGCCGATCCCGCACAACGGGTGCCGTCCGCCGAAGAAGCGTCGCGTGTAATAGGAGACAGTGAAGAATGGCTCGTTACATTGGTCCGAAATGCAAACTGTCCCGTCGCGAAGGCACTGACCTGTTCCTGAAGAGCGGCGCCCGCGCTCTGGAATCCAAGTGCAATATCGAAGCGGCCCCCGGTATCCATGGCCAGCGCCGTGGTCGCCTGTCCGAGTACGGCACCCAGCTGCGCGAGAAGCAGAAGGTCCGCCGCATCTACGGCGTGCTGGAGCGTCAGTTCAGCGGTTACTACAAGGAAGCAACCCGTCGCAAGGGTTCGACCGGCGAGAACCTGCTGCAACTGCTTGAGTGCCGCTTGGACAACGTCGTCTACCGCATGGGCTTCGGTGCCACCCGTGCCGAATCCCGCCAGCTGGTTTCGCACAAGGCCATCACCGTCAACGGTCAGACCGTCAACATCCCGTCTTACCAGGTCAAGGCTGGCGACGTCGTCGCTGTCCGTGAAAAGGCCAAGAACCAGCTGCGTATCGCCCAGGCTCTCGAGCTGTGCGCCCAGCGTGGCCGCGTTGAGTGGGTGGAAGTTGATGCCGAGAAGAAGTCCGGCCTGTTCAAGAGCGTGCCGGCTCGCAGCGATCTGTCCGCTGACATCAACGAAAACCTGATTGTCGAGCTCTACTCCAAGTAAGAGCTAGAAAATAGGTGCATCCATGCAGAGTTCGGTAAATGAGTTTCTGACCCCCCGTCACATCGACGTTCAGGTGGTCAGCCCGACCCGCGCCAAGATCACGCTCGAGCCTCTCGAGCGCGGTTTTGGTCACACACTGGGCAACGCGCTGCGTCGCATCCTGTTGTCCTCCATGCCTGGCTGCGCAGTGGTTGAGGCTGAAATCGATGGCGTACTCCACGAGTACAGCGCCATCGAGGGTGTGCAGGAAGATGTGATCGAGATCCTGCTCAACCTGAAAGGCCTGGCCATCAAGCTGCACGGTCGTGATGAAGTGACGCTGACCCTTTCCAAGAAGGGTCCGGGTGCGGTCACCGCTGCCGATATTCAGCTGGATCACGATGTCGAGATCGTGAACGGTGACCACGTCATCGCCAACCTGGCGGACAACGGTGCCCTGAACATGCGTCTGAAAGTGGCGCGCGGCCGTGGCTATGAGCCCGCCGACGCCCGCCAGAGCGACGAGGACGAGAGCCGTTCGATCGGCCGCCTCCAGCTCGACGCCTCGTTCAGCCCGGTCCGTCGCCTGGCCTACGTGGTGGAAAGCGCCCGTGTCGAGCAGCGTACCAACCTGGACAAGCTGGTCCTCGACCTGGAAACCAACGGTACCCTGGATCCCGAAGAGGCCATCCGTCGTGCCGCGACCATCCTGCAGCAGCAGCTGGCCGCGTTCGTCGACCTCAAGGGTGACAGCGCTCCGGTGGTGGAAGAGCAGGAAGACGAGATCGACCCGATCCTGCTGCGCCCCGTCGATGATCTGGAACTGACCGTGCGTTCGGCCAACTGCCTGAAGGCGGAGAACATCTACTACATCGGTGACCTGATTCAGCGCACCGAAGTGGAGCTGCTCAAGACGCCGAACCTGGGCAAGAAGTCCCTGACCGAGATCAAGGACGTTCTGGCTTCCCGCGGTCTTTCCCTCGGCATGCGCCTCGACAACTGGCCGCCGGCAAGTCTGAAAAAGGATGACAAGGCGACTGCCTGATCGTCCCTGATAACCGAACTCAAGGTTTGGTAAGGAATTTCAATCATGCGTCATCGTAAAAGTGGCCGTCACCTGAGCCGCACCAGCGCACACCGCAATGCCATGTTCCAGAACATGGCGGTGTCGCTGTTCGAACACGAGCTGATCAAGACCACCCTGCCCAAGGCGAAAGAGCTGCGTCGCGTTGCCGAGCCGCTGATCACCCTGGCCAAGGAAGACAGCGTCGCCAACCGTCGTCTGGCTTTCGACCGCACCCGCTCCAAGGCTGCTGTCGGCAAGCTGTTCAACGAGCTGGGCAAGCGCTACGCCAACCGTCCGGGCGGCTACCTGCGCATCCTCAAGTGCGGTTTCCGCGCTGGCGACAACGCGCCCATGGCGTACGTCGAGCTGGTTGATCGTCCGGTTGCCGGTGCTGTGGAAGCAGCTGCCGAGTAAGTTCGGGTGATTCACAAGAAGCCGGGCCCAGTGCCCGGCTTTTTGTTGCCCGCGTTTTCTGCCCGGGGTAGAGCCGGCGCGCGCGGCTTGCGGATGCGACAAGGCCGGGCTTGATGCCCGGCCTTGTCGTGTACGGCGGGCGTTCCGCGCAGGAGCTACGCCCGGTCGCGCTCCAGCAGCGGGCCGAGGAAGCGCCCGGTGTGCGATTGCGGCATGGCGGCGACCTGCTCAGGCGTGCCCGTGGCGATGATCTGCCCGCCGCGCGAGCCGCCCTCGGGGCCGAGGTCGACCAGCCAGTCGGCGGTCTTGATCACGTCGAGGTTGTGCTCGATCACCACCACGGTGTTGCCGTGGTCGCGCAGGCGGTGCAGCACGTCGAGCAGTTGCTGGATGTCGGCGAAGTGCAGGCCGGTGGTCGGTTCGTCGAGGATGTACAGGGTCTTGCCGGTATCGCGCTTGGACAGCTCGCGGCTCAGCTTGACCCGCTGCGCCTCGCCGCCGGACAGGGTGGTGGCGCTCTGCCCCAGCTTGATGTACGAGAGGCCCACGTCGATCAGCGTCTGCAGCTTGCGCGCCACCGCCGGCACCGCATCGAAGAATTCGCGCGCTTCCTCGATGGTCATCTCCAGCACCTCGTGGATGTTCCGGCCCTTGTACTTCACCTCGAGGGTCTCGCGGTTGTAGCGCTTGCCCTTGCACACGTCGCACGGCACGTAGATGTCCGGCAGGAAGTGCATCTCCACCTTGATCACCCCGTCGCCCTGGCAGGCCTCGCAGCGCCCGCCCTTGACGTTGAACGAAAAGCGCCCCGGACCGTAGCCGCGCGAGCGCGACTCCGGCACCCCGGCGAACAGCTCGCGGATCGGGGTGAACAGTCCGGTGTAGGTGGCCGGGTTGGAGCGCGGCGTGCGGCCGATCGGGCTCTGGTCGATGTCGACCACCTTGTCGAGGTGCTGCAGGCCGTCGAGGCTGGCGTAAGGCGCCGCCTCCTGCGACTCGGCACCGTTCAGCGCATGGGCGGCCAGCGGGAACAGGGTGTTGTTGATCAGCGTCGACTTGCCCGAACCGGACACGCCGGTGACGCAGGTGAACAGGCCGAGCGGGATCTCCAGGTCGACGCTGCGCAGGTTGTTGCCGCGCGCGCCCTTGAGCCGCAGCAGCTTGTTGCGGTCGACGGACGTGCGCTCGGCCGGGTAGCGGATCTTCGCGCGGCCGGACAGGTACTTGCCGGTCAGCGACTCGGGGTGGGCCATCACCTCGGCCGGGGTGCCCTGGGCGACGATGCGGCCGCCGTGCACGCCGGCGCCCGGGCCGATGTCGACCACGTAGTCGGCCAGGCGGATGGCGTCCTCGTCGTGCTCGACCACGATCACCGTGTTGCCGAGGTTGCGCAGGTGGGTGAGGGTGGCCAGCAGGCGCTCGTTGTCGCGCTGGTGCAGGCCGATCGACGGCTCGTCGAGGATGTACATCACTCCGACCAGGCCGGCGCCGATCTGGCTGGCCAGGCGGATGCGCTGCGCCTCGCCGCCGGACAGGGTGTCGGCGCTGCGCTCCAGGGTCAGGTAGTCGAGGCCGACGTTGACCAGGAACTGCAGGCGCTCGCGGATCTCCTTGAGGATCTTCGCGGCGATCTCGCCGCGCCGACCGCTCAGGCTGAGATCGGCGAAGTAGTTGCAGGCGTCGCCCACCGGCAGGGCGGTGACCGCCGGCAGGGTCCGCTCGCCGACCCACACGTGGCGCGCCTCGCGGCGCAGGCGGGTGCCACGGCAGTCCGGGCAGGGCTGGGTGCTGAGCAGCTTGGCCAGCTCCTCGCGCACGCTGCTCGACTCGGTCTCGCGGTAGCGGCGCTCCAGGTTGGGCACGATGCCCTCGAACGGGTGGGCGCGGCGGACGATGTCGCCGCGGTCGTTGAGGTAGCGGAACTCCACCTCCTCGCGGCCGCTGCCATGCAGCAGCAGCTTCTGCACCGCCACCGGCAGCGCGTCGAACGGCTCGTCGAGGCTGAAGCCGTAGTGCGCGGCCAGCGAGCCGAGCATCTGGAAGTAGTAGACGTTGCGCCGGTCCCAGCCGCGGATCGCGCCCTCGGCCAGGCTCAGCTCGCCGTTGACCAGCCGGCGCGGGTCGAAGAACTGCTTCACGCCCAGGCCGTCGCAGCTCGGGCAGGCGCCGGCCGGGTTGTTGAAGGAGAACAGTTTGGGCTCCAGCTCGCCGATCGAGTGGCCGCAGTGCGGGCAGGCGAAGCGCGCCGAGAAGATGATCTCCGTGCCGTTCTCCCCCTCCATCGGGGCGACCAGGGCGATGCCGTCGGCCAGCTTGAGGGCGGTCTCGAAGGATTCGGCCAGGCGCTGCTGCAGGTCGCCGCGCACCTTGAAGCGGTCGACCACCACGTCGATGCTGTGCTTCTTCTGCTTGTCGAGCCTGGGCAGCTCGTCCAGCTCAAAGAGCCTGCCGTCGACTCGTGCGCGCACGAAGCCCTGGGCGCGCAGCTCCTCGAACACCGACAGGTGCTCGCCCTTGCGCTCGCGGATCACCGGAGCCAGCAGCATCAGCTTGCTGCCTTCGGCGAGGGCCAGCACCTGGTCGACCATCTGGCTGACCGTCTGCGCCTCCAGCGGCACGTCGTGCTCCGGGCAGCGCGGGGTGCCGACGCGGGCGTAGAGCAGGCGCAGGTAGTCGTAGATCTCGGTGATGGTGCCGACCGTCGAGCGCGGGTTGTGCGAGGTGGACTTCTGCTCGATGGAGATCGCCGGCGACAGGCCCTCGATGGTGTCGACGTCGGGCTTCTCCATCATCGACAGGAACTGGCGGGCGTAGGCCGACAGCGATTCCACGTAGCGGCGCTGGCCCTCGGCGTACAGGGTATCGAAGGCCAGCGACGACTTGCCCGAGCCGGACAGGCCGGTGATGACGATCAGCTTGTCGCGCGGCAGGGTGAGGTCGATGTTCTTCAGGTTGTGGGTGCGCGCCCCACGGATCAGGATCTGGTCCACTGCAGCCTCGCATGGCGGGCGGAAAAGCCCGGAGTATACGGCTGCCGTCTGCCGGGCGGCAAAGCGCCGCGCCTGTGCCGGCGGCGGCGGTGCTGCTAGAATTGCGCCCCCGTTTTTCGAGGTGAAGTCATGCACGATCCGCACTCCGAGCGCATGAGTCCGACCGAGCAGCGTGCGGCTGCCGGTCTGGCCTCGGTATTCGCCTTCCGCATGCTCGGCATGTTCATGGTGCTGCCGGTGCTGGCGACCTACGGCCAGGATCTGGCCGGTGCCACGCCGTTGCTGATCGGCCTGGCCATCGGCGCCTACGGCCTGACCCAGGCCGTGCTGCAGATCCCCTTCGGCATCCTCTCCGACCGCATCGGCCGCCTGCCGGTGATCTACGTCGGCCTGCTGATCTTCGCCGCCGGCGCGGCGCTGGCGGCCAGCGCCGACTCCATCTGGGGGGTGATCGCCGGCCGGGTGCTGCAGGGCGCCGGGGCGATCTCCGCGGCGGTGATGGCGCTGCTCTCCGACCTCACCCGCGAGCAGCACCGCACCAAGGCCATGGCCATGATCGGCATGAGCATCGGCCTGTCGTTCGCCGCCGCCATGGTCATCGGCCCGCTGCTGACCCGCGCCTTCGGTCTGGCCGGGCTGTTCTGGGTCACCGCCGGCATGGCCCTGTTCGGCATCCTGATCATCGCCGTGCTGGTGCCCAGGCCGCAGAGCGCCCTGCAGCACCGCGAGTCCGGCGTGGCCCGCCAGGCGCTGTGGCCGACCTTGCGCGATGGCCAGCTGCTGCGCCTGGACTTCGGCATCGCCGCGCTGCACGCCATCCTGATGGCCAGCTTCGTCGCCCTGCCGCTGGCGCTGGTCGAGCAGGGCGGGCTGCCGAAGGAGGAGCACTGGTGGGTCTACCTGGTCGGCCTGCTGGTCGGCTTCTTCGCCATGATTCCGTTCATCATCTACGGCGAGAAGCGTCGGCAGATGCGCCGCGTGCTGGTCGGCGCGGTCGGCGTGCTGCTGCTCTGCGAGCTGTTCTTCTGGCAGCTCGGCAACAGCCTGGTCGCGCTGGTGATCGGCACCCTGGTGTTCTTCACCGCCTTCAACCTGCTGGAGGCCTCGCTGCCGTCGCTGATCAGCAAGATGGCACCGGCCGGCGGCAAGGGCACGGCGATGGGCGTGTATTCCACCAGCCAGTTCCTCGGCGCCGCCCTCGGCGGCCTGCTCGGCGGCTGGCTGTTCCAGCAGGGCGGGGTGGCCGCGGTGTTCCTCGGCTGTGCGCTGCTCGCTGCCCTGTGGCTGGGGTTTGCTGCTACTATGCGCGAACCGCCGTATGTGACCAGTCTGCGCCTGTCGCTGTCGCCCGAAGCGCTGCGCGAGGCGGGGCTGGTAGAGCGTCTGAAGGCAGTGCCCGGCGTGGCCGATGCTGTCGTGGTGGCCGAGGAGGCCGCCCTGTATGTCAAGCTGGATGCCCAACAAGTGGATCGCACGTCCATCGAGCGCCTGGTCAATCCGGCGCCGACGTGCTGAAGCCTTAGGAGAAAGTCATGGCTCGCGGAGTCAACAAAGTCATTCTGGTGGGTAACGTCGGGGGCGATCCGGAAACCCGTTACCTGCCCAACGGCAATGCAGTGACCAACATCACCCTGGCCACCAGCGACAGCTGGAAGGACAAGCAGACCGGCCAGCTGCAGGAGCGCACCGAGTGGCACCGTGTGGTGTTCTTCGGCAAGGTCGCCGAGATCGCCGGCGAGTACCTGCGCAAGGGCTCCCAGGTCTACGTCGAGGGCCGCCTGCAGACCCGCAAGTGGCAGGACCAGTCCGGCCAGGACCGCTACACCACCGAGATCGTGGTCGACATGGGCGGCCAGATGCAGCTGCTCGGCAGCCGCGGCGGCAACGCCGAGGGCGGTGACTACGCCCAGCGTCCGGCGCGCCCGCAGCGCGAGCCGCAGCAGCAGGCGCCGCGCGAGTCGCGTCCGGCCCCGCAGCAGCCGGCC
>NZ_SSTC01000078.1 GCF_004801855.1 Pseudomonas sp. A-1
ACCGAGCTGATGGCCAAGCATCATGAGGCACCTGCTTCACTCCAATAACCTTGTTGCACTCAGTTCCTGCAACCGCCCAGGTAAAGATTTTGACATTGCGGAATACCTAGAAAAAATTACTCTCGACACCCTGCTCGACCTGATCAAGAGCCTCAACGGCCTCGGCAAAGACATCAAAGACTTGTGGGATCGCGCCAAAAACTGGGACTGGCCCCGTGACCCCATAATCCTCGACTTAGACGGTAATGGCTTTGAAACCGTTAGCCTTGCCTCCAACATCTATTTCGACCATGACGGCGACGGCGTGCTCACCAAAACCGGCTGGGTCGGGCCGAATGACACATTGCTGGTCTGGGACCGGAACGCCAACGGCAGCATCGAGTCCGGCGCTGAGCTCTTCGGCGACTTCACGCCCTTGCCCAACGGCACCTTAGCACCCAATGGCTTTACCGCTCTGGCCGCGCTGGATGCCAACGGCGACGGCATCCTCGATGCCAGCGACCCCGCCTTTACCAGCCTCAAACTCTGGCGTGACGTTTCGCAAGACGGTCAGACCGGCATGGGCGAAATGATCTCGCTGGCGGATGCCGGGATCGTCAGCCTGCACCTAGCCAACACCCTCAAGAACCAAGGGTTCGCCAACGGCAACCAGCTCACCCGCGAAGGCAGCTTCACTCGAGCCGACGGTTCTACGGGCGGCATGGGAGAGTTCCGCCTGGCTACCGACACCTTTTCCACCAAGTTTGCCAACGAGATCGAAGTCCCCGAGTCCATCAAGAGTCTGCCCACCATGGGTGGGGCCGGCAACGTACGCGAACTGCAACAAGCCGCTGCCCAGTCCAGCAGTGTGGCGGGCGTGCTGGCGCAGTTCCAGTCGGCCCCCGCCCGCTCCGAACAGAAGGCCCTTCTCGATCGGATGATCACCGCCTGGGCCGACACCTCAGGCATGGCCAGGAGCCTCGAAGAGCGCGCCGCCGGCAAATATCGCATCGTCTACGAGGCCTTTGGCAACGAGAGGCGCAGCAGCAGTATCGACACCGTGACCTTCGCTGCGATCTCCTCCGGCAGCGTGGGCAGTGGTGCCGGTGGTGCTGCGCTGATGAGCGACTTCGGCGGAATGTACCTCTCTGATCGCTACCGCGACCTCATCAGTGAGTGGAGCCGCAAGCTGCACGTGCTCGAAGCCTTCAACGGCCAGTACTTCTTCAACCTGCCGGAGAAGAAGAGCCAAACCGATGGGGCCAGCTGGGGACTGGCCATCTCGGCGGGATCGGGTGGTGGCGGAAGCAGTGGTGGCGCTGCGATGGCCATCGAAGCCTTCCCGACCATGCGCGTGAATTTCTCGCAGACCCAGCTCGACCTGCTGCAGCAGGCCTACGACAGCCTGAAGGAAAGCGTTTACGCCAGCCTGGTGATGCAGACGCGCTTGAAGCCCTACCTCGATCAGATCGAACTCGTCATCGACGACAGCGGCCTGCGGCTCGACGCCACCCAACTCAATCAAGCCCTCGCAGCCAAGAAAGCCGCCGATCCGGAGAACTACCTGGGCGACCTGCTCGATCTGGACCGCTACGCCACTGGTTTCCTCTCCGGCACCAACTGGCAGGGCCTGGCCGACTTCGACAGCCTCATCGACACCCTGCCGCAGACGACGGGCATCACGGCTTTGCTCAACGAGTTCAAAGTGCGTACGCTGACCAGTGGCGATGACGTGACGGGACTCACCGACAAGGCCGACATCGTGCTGGCGGGCGACGGAAAGGACACACTCTACGGCTACAACGGCAACGACCGCCTGTTCGGCCAAGGCGGAGATGACCGCATTTATGGCGGTGCGGGCGACGACCTGATCTCCGGTGGTGCGGGCAACGATGTGCTGGCGGGTGAATCTGGGGCCGACACCTACGTCTTCGGGCGTGGGTATGGCAACGACACCGTCAGCGACTACGCCGAGAACGGCGTGCAACGCGACACCGTACGTCTGCTGGGGCTCAATCCAGCAGACGTTCAGGTCACGGCAGACTACGCCGACAACCTCGTCTTCACCATTGTCGATACCGGTGAGACGCTGTCCGTGCCGCTCGGCGGCTACTGGTGGGGCCAGAATGGCGTTGGCCAGTACGTCTTCGACGACGGCACGGTGTGGAGCCACGATGATGCTCTGCGCGCCACCGTGTCCGCGACCACTGAGCGCGACGACACCATCTACGGCTCGTCTGCCGGAGACAGGATCACCGGCCAGTCGGGCAACGATACGCTGATCGGCAATGGTGGGAATGACGTCATCGACGGTGGCGCGGGCAATGACCTCCTGATCGGCTCCAGCGGCTGGAACTGGATTTACGAGAACGGCAGCTATCGCGTCGAGCGCAATACCACGCCGCAAGTCTCCCCCAACGACAACGACACCTACCTCTTCGGCCGGGGCGACGGGCAAGACACGGTGATTGACGGTGATTACACCTCCGGCAACACCGACACCTTGCGCTTCAGGGAAGGAGTGGCGCCTGCGGACGTGAAGCTCATCCGCAGCGGCAACGATCTGGTGCTGGCGATACGCGGCAGCAGCGATCAGGTGACGCTCAAGCAGTATTTCGACGTAGCCTGGAATGGCGTCAATGGTCCCTACCTAATCGAGCGCATTGCCTTTTCCGACGGCACAGTGCTGTCCTATGCCAACGTGCAAGCCATTCTCTTTGCCGGTAGCGAAGAGGCGGAAACCATCATCGGCTCGCGGGTAGCGGATGTGCTGACCGGCCAGGGCGGCGATGACGTGCTGCTCGGCGGCGCGGGCAGGGACATCCTGGACGGCGGTGCAGGCAACGATGTGTTGCGCGGCGGGGGTGCCATTGGTTGGGGGAATCAGGTCTACGAATCGTTCGACGAGGGCGACACTTACCGCTTCGGCCGTGGCGATGGAAACGACTCAATCATTGAGGACTCTTGGCAGCAAGGCGAGACCGACCGCATCGAACTCAAGACGGGTGTGCTGCCCTCCGATGTACGGCTGGAGCGGGTGCGCACGGTCAACGGCTGGCAGGTCAGCGACGACCTGAAGATCACGATTCGCGACACCGGCGAGACGCTCGTCGTCAAGAACCACTTCAATGAGAGCAACCGCTATGCGGTGGAAGAGATTGCCTTTGCCGACGGCACGCTATGGGATGCAGAGACAATCAAGTCCCGCAGCCTGCTGGGCGAAGCAGGAAATGATGAGCTGCGCGGCTTCAACGGTTGCGATGATGTATTGGTGGGCGGCGCTGGCAACGACTTGTTGGAAGGCGGCTCAGGCTCCGACACCTACCACTTCGGCTTGGGGGACGGTCAGGACGTGATCACTGACGGCTACACCGCTGGCACGGACACGGTGGAGTTGACCGCAGGTGTCACGCCTCTTGACGTGACCGTGCGCTGGACCCTGCAAGGCGACATGGCTGTCACGCTGCCCGATGGCAGCAAACTCACCGTGCGCGGTCAGGCAGATACCTGGTCTACCGAGCGAGGGATCGAACAACTGCACTTTGCCGACGGCACGGTTTGGGATCGCTCCGAGCTGGCATCCCGGGCTCTTGCAGCCACTACCGGGGACGACGCCATCGTTGGCGGCTACCAGAACGACACGCTTGACGGCGGCAGCGGCAACGACCAGTTCCAGGACCTGGGCGGTTATGACATCTATCGCTTCGGCACTGGCGATGGCCAGGACACTATTGCCGACAACTATGGCAGTGTGCTGTTCAAGTCCGGTATCGGCCAGAACGACGTGAGCTTTACCCGCGACGGCAACGACCTGATTGCCACCGTCGCCGCGTCGAGTGACGTGGTGCGCATCAAGGATTGGTTGAACAGTTGGCAGCGCATCGACCGTTTCGACTTTGACAACGGTGCTCGCTTGAACGTCAATGACGTGCTGGCCAAGCTCAACGTCAGCGAAGGCTCGGAAATCCTCTACGGTTCGCCGGGCGAAGATGCGCTGACCGGCACCGAGAAGGACAGCACGCTCTGTGGTCGCGAAAGCAACGACGTGCTCACTGGCGGTGCGGGCAGTGATCAGATCTTCGGCGAAGCCGGTGATGACACGCTGGATGGCGGCGCAGACCGGGATTGGCTCTACGGCGGCGAAGGCAACAACAGCTACCGCGTTGCCGTGGGCATGGGGCTGGACAACGCGGTGGGCGCAAGCCTGGCGGTGGCCAACGACACCGTGGTGTTTGCACCGGGCATCCGACCCGAGAATGTGTCGGTGCAGTTGGGGGATGCGAGCTGGAGTGGCCAGGCGGGTGATGTCGGCTACTACAACCTGGTCATTGGCATCGGTGGCAACGACGCGCTGGTCGTTCGCTCCGACAACTGGGACGACCTTGGGCGCGGAGCGCTGCAGCATTTCCGCTTCGACGATGGCACCGACTGGACGCTGGCCGACGTGATCGCTCGGGTCGATGGCGGCAAGATGGGCTGGCAGCAGCGCTATTGGGGCGACTCAACCAATATTGTCGGCAGCCAGGCTGACGATGACATTTACGACTACACCGGCCAGTCGGTCACCGTGCAGGCGCGCGGCAACAACGACAACGTCTACCTGGAGGCCGGCAATGACCGGGTGTCTGCTGGCAGCGGCGACGACAATGTTTACTCCGGCACGGGCGAGGATCTGGTTGCCGGAGAACCAGGCAACGACAACATCAATACCGGCGCGGGCGACGATGTGGTTGTCTTCAACCACGGCGATGGCAAAGATACGCTACGCACTAGCGAGGGCACGGACACTCTGTCCTTCGGTGCCACGTTGACGCCGACGATGCTTTCCGCAGCATTGGATCACGACGGACGGGTGGTGTTACTGCTGGATGCAGGCGCAGGCGGCTCGATCATGCTCGACAACACGCGCATCAACGATCTGCCTGGCGATCTGGAGCGCATCCAGTTCATCGACGCGGATGGCAAGACGCGTGTATTCGACCTTGCGGGCTGGCTGCAGGCCCATGCGGGTGCCTTGCTGTCGGCAACGGCCGATGCGCCGCTGGCCTTTGACGGCGCGGGCTTCGAGCTAACCGGCACAGTGGCTCCGGCGGGTGGTATGGGGGCGGTGGCCTATGCGCAGTCCGGCGATCTGTTTGCTTCTGCCAACTTCGCCAACAACACCTCGACCGACGGCGATGACGTGCTTTACGGCACGCCTAATGTCGACCCGCTGGACGCGGGTGCGGGCAACGACATTGCGCTGGGTCTGGCCGGGGACGATGTCATCCTCGGCGGTGACGGCAACGACCTGATCCACGGCGGCGATGGCGATGACGTGCTGGAGGGTAATGCCGGAAACGATGTGATCTACGGCGGCTGGGGTGCGGATCAACTCACCGGCGGCACCGGCAATGACCAACTCTTCGGCGAATGGGATGGCGACACCTACGTGTATCAACCCGGCCACGGCGAAGTGACCATTGACGACGACCATCGCGTGCTCAACTGGGGCTACGGCGATGGTGAAGGCGGTTACGGCGGTGAAATGCCTGCGCTTGCTGCTATGTCGTCCGGTTATGGTGGCGAATGGGATGGAGGTGACGGTGGCTATGGCGGCGGTTGGGACGGCGGTGAGGGCGGCTACGGAGGCACCATCATCGACGATGCGCCCAACATTCTCACCTTCGGCCCCGGCATCCGGCCCGAAGACCTGCGCTATTCAGAGCGTAACGGCGATCTTGTAATCGAGTTCGCCAGCCAGCCTGGCGACCGGGTGATCCTGAGGGGCTATGAGCCGAATCGAGCCACGCAGACCCGCTCGGTGGACATCATCCGCTTCGCCGATGGCACTGAGATCGTGGCCGAGAACATCGAACCCACGGGCAAGACCGAAATGGCCGGTGATGAAGGCGGTTGGCTCGACGATACGCCGTTTGCCGACACGCTGATCGGCGGCGACGGCGACGACACGCTCAATGGCCAAGGCGGCGGAGACAGGTTGGTAGGTAGTGCAGGCTCGGACACCTACCGTATTCACAAGGAGTGGGGCACTCGCCCAACCGAGACGCTCATTGCCGAGACCTGGCGCGAGCAGGACACGAACCGCATCGAGATCACTGGCGAAATCAACTCTGACGACCTGCGCCTGGAGTTCGACGGACGCGACCTGTTGCTGCGCTTGACCGAAGATGGCGATGCCATCCGTTTTGCGGGGTTCGACCCACGCGCAGAGGTCATGCAAGCGCCGGTTTCGGAAATCAGCATGCCCTGGTGGGATACCAGTCTGTCATTCGACGACTTGCTCTCGCGCGGCGTCCGCATCATCGGCACACCCAGCGACGACGTGCTCACCGGCACGGCGCTGGCCGACTGGATTGAGGGCCGCGAGTCCGACGATACGATGAGCGGCGGCGCAGGCGGCGATCTTTACCTCATCGACGCCGATGCGAGCAGCGACACCATCATCGACAGCGAAAACGGCGATGCGCCCAATACGCTGGTGCTGCCTGAGGGTACGACCCTCGATGACGTTCTCCTGTCTTACGACGCCGAGGGCTTTCTGATCCTCGATCTCGACAACACAGGCAACCGCATTCGTCTCTCAGGTTTCGATCCGGAAAACCCGCGTGGATCACGCGCCGTGGAGCGTTTCCGCTTTGGTATCGACGGCGACGAGATCGGCTACGAGGAATTGCTTGCACGTGGTTTCGACATCGTCGGCACGGAGGAAAGCGACGCACTCAAGGGAACTACACTCACGGATCGTGTCTGGGGCGGCGACGGCAACGACCTGTTTGAAGCCACCCCGGGCGGCGACTGGCTGGCGGGCGAAGGCGGCAACGACACCTATGTGGTGAAGCTGGGCGACGGCATCGTCACCATCGATGACGTAGCTGAACAAGATGTCGGTAACGTGCTGCGCTTCGGCCCCGGCATCGATCCGAACGATTTGCGCAACAACCTGCGCTTCGAGACGGGCGGCAACGGCGGCCACGTCCTGCTCATCCCCTATGGTGCCGGCGGTGACATGGTGCGCCTGACAGGTTTCAACCCGCAGGACGTACTCGGCAGCCACGCCATCGAACGCTTCGAGTTCGCCGACGGCACGGCGGTGGATTACGCCACCTTGGTGTCTTGGACTTTCGTGGTCGAGGGCGGCAACGCGGGTAACGTCCTCGAGGGTAGCAACGTCGGCGACCGCCTCTACGGCTACGACGGCGACGACGTGATGGAGTCGGGCGACGGCGAGGATGTGCTCACCGGTGGTTTGGGCAACGATGTCCTGCGCGGTGGCGCCCAGCGTGACGCCTATGTAGTGAATCTGGGCGATGGCGAGGACGTGATCGAGGATGATCTCGATGCGGGAATCGGCAACGTGCTCACCTTCGGCGAAGGCATCGCCCGCGAGGACGTGCGGCTGGAAGTGGATGGCGACGACTTGCTCATCCATTACGGCGCCAATGGCGATGTGGTACGCGTAAGCAACTACGCTCCAGAAGGCACTGACGGTGGCACGGTGATCGACAGCTTCGAGTTTGCAGATGGCACCGCCGTCACGTTGCGCGAGTTCATGAACCGCGCACCGGAAGTGGCCAATCCCATCGACGATCAAATCGCGCTGGAAGATGCAGCCTTCAACTTGGTGCTGCCAGACGACCTGTTCATCGACGCCGATGGCGACGACGTTCTGACGCGGGTCATGGTCTCTGGTTACACGACGCTGCCGGACTGGCTGCAGTACGACGCCGCCACGCGTACCCTGTCCGGCACGCCGGACAACGGCGACGTAGGCGAGTTCGACATCATCGTGCAAGGCATAGACACGCTGGGGGCATCGAGTCTGCACAGCTTCCACGTCACGGTACAAAACACCAACGACGCGCCCGAAGTCGGCAGGCCCTGGTCCGACCTGCGCTCCCTGGAAGATAGCGACTTCAGCTTCACGCTATCCGCTGGCAGCTTCAGTGACGTCGACGTGGGCGATGTGCTCACCTACACGGCCACGCTGGCAAACGGCGATCTGCTTCCCGATTGGCTCACATTCGATTCGCAGACCGGCACCTTCTCCGGTACTCCGGTGAATGGTGATGTAGATGCGCTGCAACTCACCGTGACCGCAACCGATCTGGCGGCCGCATCGGCCAGCCAGACATTCGGGCTGGAGGTGACCAACACGAACGACGCTCCGGCCATCGGCGCTGCGCTGGCCACGCAGACCGCGACCGAAGACGCTGCTTTCACTTTCACCCTGCCGACGGACGCCTTTGTCGATGCCGATCTGGGTGACCGCCTGAGCTACTCGGCCATGCTGGCCGATGGTTCTGTGCTGCCTGCCTGGCTTCAACTGGATGCGGTAACCGGTACCTTCAGCGGCACGCCCGGCAACGACAACGTCGGTGCGGTGGAGATTCGCGTGACGGCCACCGATTTGATCGGCGCCAGCGTCAGCCAGTCGTTCAGCCTCACGGTAGCCAACACCAACGACGTGCCGGAAGTCGCCGTCGCACTGGCCGACCAGCAGGCGACCGAGGATGCACCGTTTGCCTTCGCCGTGCCGCTGGATGCCTTCCGCGACGTGGATGCGGGCGACACGCTCATGCTCTCGGCCACCCAAACCGATGGCTCCGCGCTGCCGACCTGGCTGCGTTTTGATGCGGCAACGCGCACCTTTAGCGGCACCCCGCTCAACGGCGATGTGGGCAGTATTTCCGTGCGCTTGACGGCCTCTGACGTGGTTGGCGCTCTGGCTAGCCAGACGTTCGCCATCGGCGTGACCAACGTCAACGACGCGCCCGAGGTTGGCACGTTGCTCGCCAACCAGACCGGACGCGCGGGCACGGCACTGAGCTGGCAACTGCCCGCAACGGCCTTCGTCGATGTCGATGCAGGAGATGTGCTGACTTACTCGGCCACCTTGTCCGACGGCAGCGCACTGCCCGACTGGCTCGCATTCGACGCGGCTACTGGCACCTTCAGCGGCACTCCGGCCTCGGCAGGAAACTATGCCCTGCGGGTCACCGCCACCGACCTCGCTGGCGCACAGGCCAGCCAGAGCTTCGCCCTGGCGGTCGAATCCGGCGGCGGCAACCAGGCACCGGTCACGGCACCCGATGCGGCAAACGTGATCGAGGATCGCAAGCTGCTGGCCTGGGGCAATGTGCTGTCCAATGACCGCGATCCGGAAGGCGAGCGCCTGCGCGTCGCCGATCCGGGTATCCGCCGAGGTGAATACGGCGTGCTGACGCTACTATCCAACGGTACCTATGCCTATGTGCTTGATGATTGCTCCAGTAAGGTGCAAGGCTTGGGCGTAGGCGAGACGGCTACGGAGACTTTCAACTATCTGGCCAGTGACGGCACCCAACACAGCGACGGCGCATTGACGGTGACCGTGCAGGGCTCCAACGATACGCCCGATCTGGTGCGCCGCCTGAGTGATGTACAACTTGCCAAGGGCAAGGCGTTCTCGTGGCAAATGCCCGCAGGCAGTTTTAAAGATACCGATCGCAACGATACGCTGAGCTACACGGCGACCCTTTCTAACGGCAAGGCGCTGCCCACCTGGCTCAAAGTTCGACGCCGCCACGCAGACCTTCAGCGGCACAGCTCCGGCCAATGCCAAGAGCAGCATCGATGTGCGCGTCACCACTAGCGATGGCCATGGCGAGTGCTCGACTGCCTCGGATGACTTCACGGTGAGTTTTGGCAACAAGACTGTGGTGCCGACCGCCACCAAGGGCAACGAGGGTGTGGGCAACGGCGCAGATGCGCCTCCACCCGGGCACAGCGGCAACATCAACGACGGTGCGAGCGCCTCGCCGGGCCAGCCAGGTCGCAAGCACGGATCGGAGCGCGGTGACGACGATGATGATCCGCTGGGGCGTTTCCTCGACGGCTTCAGGCGCGATGAAAAGTCCGACCAGTCGCACCATTCGACCTTGCCCGCACTGGATCGCCGCTGGTTCGCGCAATGGGGCGAGCAGCAGCAAGCGTCCGAGCAGGCTGCTCAGGGCCAGGCCAACCACGACGTGGAGCGCCACTGGGCGGAACTGACGCATGCTCTGAACCGACTCGACGCCGAGCGGCAGAGCGCACCGGCCTGGAGCCACGCCAACCAGGGCTCTGATCTGTCTGGCTTGGCTGGCTGGATGCAAGGCGGTGCCCACGGTGCACGCGGCGGCGTCGATGCTGTGTCGCTGACCTGCGGCACGGGCACTCAGCTCAAGGGCTTTTCCGGCATCAAGGAAGGCGTGGGCAAGCTGTCATGGTAAGCCGTCACCCGTGCCGATGGCGCGCGTCCTGATCGCGTGGGAACTGGGCGAGGCCTTCGGGCACCTCGCCCGGTGTCTGCGGCTGGCACAAGGACTAGTGGCCCGTGGGCACGGGGTGACATTGGCGCTGAAGGACGTTCGGCTACCCGCCGGGCAGGTCCCGGCGCCTGGTATCACCGTGCTGTCTGCGCCCTTGACCCCACAGGCAGGTGCGGGCAGCAGGGCGCCGGTGAACTACGCCGACGTGCTGCGTGTCAGCGGGTTTGCTGATGTGCGGGATGTGGCCGCTCGGCTTAACGCCTGGCAGGGATTGTTTTCGTTGGTACGGCCTGATGTGCTGGTCGCCGACCATGCGCCGACGGCCTTGCTGGCGGCACAGCTCGCCGAAATTCCCCGTCTCTCCATCGGCAACGGCTTTGTGATTCCCCCCGCTGTTCATCCCTGGCCCTCGATTCGGTCTTGGGAGCCGGTTTCCGATCAGGCACTCGCCACTGCCGAGACAAGTCTCGACTGCGTGCTGGATGCGGCGCAGAAGTCGCTGGGTCATACAAGGGCGGTACGTGTGCGCAACTTGTTTGGAGAGTACGACATTTTGGACACGTTTGCCGAACTCGACCACTACGGCGCGCGTCCGAATGGGCGCTACGTCGGGCCCATCGTCTCGGTGCCCCACGCCTTGCGCGTTTCCTGGCAAAGCCGGGAAGGTCCAAAAGTGCTGGCCTACCTGCGACCCGCCGTACCCGGCTTTGCGGCCATCTTGCAGGCGCTCGTCCGGCTGGATGCCGAAGTGCTATGTGTTGCGCCTGGCATGAGCCCCGAGGCTGCGAAACGTTGCGCCACTAGGCGCTTGCGCATTGCGCTGGCGCCAGTTGACCTGCCGCCCCTGCTTGAACATGCCGATCTGGCGCTTGGCTACGGCAACGGCGGCTTCTCGACCCAAGCCTTGCTGGCGGGAGTGCCCTTGGCGATGCGGCCCCGGCATGTCGAGCAGGCGCTCTTTGCACATCGTGTGGAGGCCCTGGGCGCGGGCAAGTTGCTCGTTGGCCGGATCGATGCGGACAGCGTCACCGCGTCATTGCAGGAGCTGCTCGACAAGCGCCAGTACCGGCAGGCTGCCCAGACGTTTCAGAGCACCCATCGGTATTTCTCGCCTGAACAAGCCGTAGAGCAAAGCCTGTCCCTCATCGAGCGGGCATTTCTTGACAGCTGGAAGGCTGATCCTACCCAACATGCCCAATGTCCCTAGGAGAGCCCCCGGCATGCCTTCATTGAAGTCCCTCGTACAACACGCGCACAGCGATCATCTGGATTTCCATCCACCGCTTATTCGTTTGCAGCACAGCGCGCCGCATCCGCAGGGGCGGCGGGTGTTGAGGGCATTCCTGATGCTGTTTGCCTTTCTCATCGTATGGGCGTTACTTGGGCGGCTGGACATCGTCGCGGTGGCTGACGGCAAGCTGGTGCCCGCCAGCTACCTCAAGATCGTTCAGCCATCGGAGGCCGGCATCGTCAAGGAAATCTTGGTGCGCGAGGGGGCGGCGGTACGCGCCGGTCAGGTGCTCATGCGCATGGACGCTCTTATCACCAACGCCGATCTCGATGCTCTCATGATAGAGCTTGCGCGCAAGCGGCTTCAACTTACCCGCATCGACGCAGAACTCGCTGGTCAGCCCTTCCAACCAGAGGCACTAGCTCCGATGGCGCTAGTGCGGGAAACCAGTGCTCAATACCAGGCCAACCGCAATGCTTTGGCCGCTGCGCTGGCTGAAGAGCACAGCCGTCTGATAAAGGCTCAACAGGAATTGGCGGCTGCCCGGCAGCAGTGGAGACGGCTCGAAGCCGTACTGCCGCATTACCGCGAGCAGGACAAGGCTTACGAAAAACTCGTTAAGGATGGCTTTGCTGGTGCGCTAATGGGCTCGGAAAAACGGCGTGAGCGAATCGAAAAGGAGCAGGAGCTAGCTACACAGAGACACTTGATCGCGTCCGCTCAGGCCAGCATTGATCAGTCACAGAATAAGCTCAAGCAGATCGAGGCGGATTATTTGCGGCAGTTGCACGCTGAGCGCACCGAGGTACAAGCGCAGATAGACAAGCTGGCCAAGGAGCAGGAAAAGCAGCAACACCGGCGCGAGTTGCTGGAACTCAGGGCTCCGCAGGACGGCGTAATCAAGGACTTGGCGACCCACACGGCGGGCACCGTGGTGCAGCCCGGTACTGTGCTGGCCAGTCTTGTGCCCCGAGAAAAAAAGCTCAAGGCGGAGGTGTGGGTCTCCAATGAGGACATCGGCTTCGTGCGACCGGGTCAGCCGGTCAAACTGAAGCTCGCCGCTTACACTTTCCAGAAGTATGGCATGGGACACGGCACCGTCGAGCACGTCAGCGCCGACGCTCAGAGCGAGGAGGAAGCACGTGACAAGGGGCTGACCGGAGTCGGGCAACGTCCGTTGCGCTACAAAGCCTTGGTGATACTTGACGGGGATGCCCTAGAGATGGATGGTATGAAGTATCCCCTGTCCGTTGGGATGCAGGCCACGGCAGAAATATTGCTGGGCGACCGCACTGTGGCGGAATACCTACTATCACCAGTGAAAAAGGCTTGGCACGAGGCGGGCCGGGAGCGATGAGCAGTGCTCCGTCATTCCCAACATTGACGGGTGCGTTGTCGAGCCAAGTGTCAGGCATCCACTGGCTGGCTGTCGTCGGTACTCGCGATACCACCGTGTTGTCCTTGCTGTTCCAATTGGCGCACAACCAGTGACTGAATGGTAAGCGACGGCGAACACATCTCCCTAGCATATGAGCCTGCTTACGGGGAAGGTGAGTCCGGAGCGATCTATATCCAGTGATTTATTCTGTACTATGCCTTGAAAAATATCTATGCGCCCCGCCCACAACTGCACACGGAGAAGTGTGCAGTGCCTATTCAGGTAGGGGGATCAGCAGGTAGGCGGTAAGCGGCCGGGCATCACACCTTGCTGGCGGGCACCCAGTTGTGTGGCAGCAGTTCAGTCAGTGCGCTGGTCTTCTGCGTTGGCAGGCGTGTGAGCACGCCACTCAGGTAGGCATACGGATCATGTCTGTTCGGTCGCGCTGACTGGATCAGGGGCATCAGCGCAGCCGCACGGTAACCGTCCAGGCATCCCGCCTGGTTTGACCCCGCCCAGCTAAGCGATGGTGTCCACGTATTTATTTTATCGTGGACACCATTTCAATCCTGACCTGGGTGGACTGGTACAACAACCGCCGGCTGCTGAGTTCCATCGGCAACATCCCGCCGGCGGAAGCTGAAGCCGCTATTATCGACAAATCGACGAGTCAGCCCGGGCGGCATGACTCAAACCAGAGAGCCTCCGGAGTTCTCGGGGCGGTTCAGTGGTCAGCCGCCCCGACGCCTCCGGTGTACTGCACTGAATGTGGAAATCGACCCAGGGCCGCAGATCGGCGGCAGGTAACCAGACTGACTCGGAAGCGCTCATTTCAGTACCTGGCCGACATGTTTTTCGGCGTTGCGGGGGAGGATCGCTGGACAAGCAACACGTGAATCGCCAGTCGCCACCCTGTGTTTCATGGACCCTGCTGCACTCTGGCCAGACAGGCTGCTAGGCACGTAGCGCACCGGCCAGGCGCCGCATGGCCGTTTCGATTTCATGCCCCGCCAAGGACGAATAACCGAGCAGCCAGCCCTGCTGCGTTGCCTCACCGGCGTACAGCCGGCTGAGGCCGGACAGTTGCACGCCGACGCTGGCAGCCTGGCGGATGGTCTGTTCCTCCGACCAGCCCGCGGCCAGCAGGCAGGGGATCTGCAGCCCGCCCGGCGGGCGCAGAGCGGTGGCAATCCCGTTCAGGTGCCGGCCGATGGCATCGAGCATGATGGCCCGGCGTTCCCCGTAGAGTTTGCGCATGGCGCGGACGTGGGAATTGTAGTGACCGTCTTCCATGAAGCGCGCCAGGGTCAGCTGAGGGATCTGTGGCGTGTGGCCATCCATCATGCTGCGCGCGTAGGTGAAGGCTCTGACCAGCTCGTGGGGCAGCACCATGTAGCCGATCCGCAAGCCCGGGTAGAGCGTCTTGCTGAAGGTGCCGATGTAGAGGGTGCGCTGGTACTTGTCCAGGCCCTGCACGCAGGCGGTCGGTAGCCCGTCGTAGTGGAACTCGCTGTCGTAGTCGTCCTCGATGATCCACTTGTCCTGCTCGACGGCCCAGCGAATCAGCTCGAGCCGGCGCTCCAGCGACAGGGTCGCCCCGCTGGGGTATTGATGGGACGGCGTGACATACACGCACTGGGCGCCGCTGCGGTCTGCCTGCAGCAGGTCGGTGCGGATGCCCTGCGCATCCACGTCGATGGGCACGATCCCCGCCTCGGCGGTCTCGAAGGCTTTCCGGGCGCCGTAGTAGCCGGGGTTTTCCAGCAGGATCGGTTTGCCGGCGTCGACCAGCAACTGTGCGCAGAGGAACAGGGCCTGGCGCGTGCTGCTCAGCACCAGGATCTGCTCGGCGGAGCACTTGGCGCCGCGTTCGAGATTCAGATAGGTGGCGATGGCCTTGCGCAGCGGCTCGGCGCCTTGCGGATCGCCATGCAACAGGACATTGCCCTGGCAGTCCTTCACGACCCGGCGCTGCAGGCGTTCCCAGACATCGGTGGGGAAGGTGCGGGTTTCCGGCAGGCCGGTGGCGAAGGCCTTTATCACCTGTTGATCGGCCACGCCGCCGCTGTCGAGGATCATCCGGCCGCGCCGACTCAGGCCCGGTCCGGGGGGCGCCTCGTTGCGCCGGGTGTCCTGCGCCTTGCCGCGCCGGCGCATGGTCCCGCGCAGTTCGTTGCCCAGCGTCTGCGAAACATAGCTGCCCGAGCCGCCGCGCCGCACGATGAAACCGTCGCGGTGCAGTTGCACGTAGGCGTTCTCGACCGTGTCGCGAGCCACCCCGAGCGAGCCGGCCAGGGCGCGGGTCGCCGGCAGCTTCAGGCCCGGGGCGAGGGCGCCGTCGAGGATCAGTGCGCGCAGGGCGCGCTGAATCCGCTGGTGCAGATCCAGCAGTCGGAACTCGGCATCGTTGAGCCGCATCTTCAGCGTTTCGAGTTCGAAGGTCTTCGCCATGTGGTCTGCCCCGGATGGTTGGGCTGGCCTGAAAGGGCAGGCCAGTCTATTCGTGGAATCTGCCCGTCGCCAGTGCGGTGCCCGGCGAGTATCGGGTGCCGTTCCTGTCGAGACGGACTGCAACCTCAATCCGGGTGCCGCCTGTCTGCACTGCACGGAGAACGTAACCGCCCGCGTGCATGGCTGAGTCCGGGGCGCCCAGGATTCGGCAGGCGGCCCGAAAAGTGGTCTGGCTTGTCTTGCTGAAGTGTATGGGCAAGACAGGCCAATGTGGCGCTATAAATCTCCTTCCATTCGAGGCCAAGCGCCTCGCTTTGCAAGGAGCACCGTCAAGCCATGTCGTCTTCAGCGTCAAAGACCCCCGTTCGCCCCGGCGATCTCGTCCATCCGATTGTCGCCGGTCTGATCTCGGTCCTCGTCAACTATGGCGGCACCTTCATCCTGGTCTTCCAGGCAGCCAAGGTGGCAGGGCTGAGCCCTGAATTGACGGCTTCGTGGGTGTGGTCCGTGTCGATCGGTGTGGGCGTGACCGGGCTGCTGCTCAGCTGGATTTCCCGCGAGCCGATCATCACCGCCTGGTCGACGCCCGCGGCGGCCTTCCTGGTCGTCGCCCTGGGCAGCACGCCCTATGCCGAGGCGGTGGGCGCGTACCTGATCTCCGCCGCCGCCTTCGTGCTGCTGGGGCTGTCCGGCTGCTTCGACAAGGTCATCCGCCTGATCCCGCCGGGCGTGGCCTCCGGGCTGCTGGCCGGCATCCTGCTGCAGTTCGGCATCGGCGCCTTCGCCGGCATGAGCCTCGACCCGCTGCTGGCCGGGCTGCTGATCGTCGCCTACCTGCTGCTCAAGCGCTTCACCGCACGCTACGCGGTGGTGGGCATCCTGGTACTGGGGCTGACTTTCCTGCTGACTCAGGGACGGGTCGAGCTGTCGGGGCTGACGCTGCAGTTCGGCGCGCCGGTGTTCACCGTGCCCGAGTTCTCGCTGAATGCCTTGCTGAGCGTCGCTCTGCCGCTGTTTCTGATCACCCTGACCGGCCAGTACATGCCCGGCATGCTGGTGCTGCGCAACGATGGCTTTCGCACCAGCGCCAACCCGATCGTGACCGTCACCGGGCTGGGTTCCCTGCTGATGGCGCCGTTCGGCTCGCACGCCTTCAACATCGCCGCGATCACCGCAGCCATCTGCACCGGCAGGGACGCCCACGAGGAACCCGGCAAACGCTGGATCGCCGGTATCGCTGCAGGCCTGTTCTACATCCTCGTCGGGGTCTTCGGCGTCACCCTCGCGGCGCTGTTCATGGCCTTCCCGGCGACCTTCATCACCACCCTGGCCGGGCTCGCCCTGCTGGGCACCATCGGCGGCAGCCTGGCCAGCGCCATGACCGACGCCAAGTCCCGCGAAGCCTCGCTGATCACCTTCCTGGCGGCCGCCGCCAACATCACCCTGTTCGGGATCGGCGGGGCGTTCTGGGGATTGCTGATCGGCCTGCTGGCCCATGCCGTGCTCAACGGTCGCCTGCCGCGTCGCGAGCCGGTCGCCGAGACTGTCAGCACTGAAGGGAGGGTCGGTCGCGATCCGGCCGGCGTGCGCCTGCCGCGCTGAGCGCCGCCTACATCACCGCCAACAAGAACTCGGTGCCGAACGACCCGCGCTCGCGTTCGTGACCTCGGGGCTGCGCATCGGCCCCCCGGCCATGACCACCCGCGGCTTCGGCGTGCCGGAGTGCGAGCAACTGGCAGGCTGGCTCTGTGACGTGCTGGACGCACTGGAATCCGGTGGCAGCGAGCAGGTCGCCCAGCGTGTCCGCGAACAGGTGGTGGAGCTGTGCCGTCGCCATCCGGTGTATCGGTAAACCCACGGCCCTGAGGGCGGGCTGCGCGCGGCGGTGGGCTGAGCGGCGCCGGCCGTCAAAGTTTCACCGGCGCGGCTATACACTGGAGAGCCATCCCGCAAGGACTCCCCTCGTGACCGTCTACGGCATCGTCTTGTTCGCGGCCCTGCTGCACGCCTCCTGGAACGCCATCGTCAAGGGCGGCAGCGACAAGCTGCTCACCACCGTGCTGGTCGCCGGCTCGGCTGCACTGCTCGCCGGCGTGGCGCTGCCGTTCCTCGACCAGCCGGCCGCGTCGAGCTGGCCGTACATCGCCGTGTCGGTGCTGCTCCAGGTGGTCTATTACGCCCTGCTGGCCAGGGCCTATCAGGTCGCCGACATGAGCCATGCCTACCCGCTGATGCGCGGCTGTGCGCCCCTGCTGGTCGCGGTCCTCGGCATCTACTGGCTGGGCGAGCCGCTGAGCGGCAGCGCCTGGCTGGGCATCGCGATCATCTGCGGCGGCATCCTCGGCATGGCCGGACGCGGGCTCGCCGGCAGCCCCGGGCTGGGACTCGCGCTGGCCAATGCCGGGGTGATCGCCGGCTATACCCTGATCGACGGCGTCGGCGTACGCCTGTCCGGGGCGCCGGTCGCGTATGGCCTGTGGATCTTCCTGCTCAGCGGCCTGGCGCTGGTCGCCTGGGCGCTGGCGCAGTTGCACAGGCGCGGGGCGCTGGTCCGCTACCTCGGCGGCAACTGGCACTACGGACTGATCGGTGGCTTCGGCACCATCGCCTCGTACAGCCTGGCGCTGTGGGCCATGACCCAGGCCCCGGTGGCGGTGATCGCCGCCCTGCGGGAAACCTCGATCCTGTTCGCCACGGCCATCTCCGGGCTGATCCTCAAGGAACGGCTGAGTGCGGTGCGCATCGCCGCCGCCTGCGTCATCGCGCTCGGCGCGGTGGCCCTGCGGCTTCCTTGAGGTGCTTGGGGGGATTCACCTGCAGCCGGCCGGCGCAGCCGCAACTGCGCCGGTCGTGACTGCGCCTTTCATGCCCTAGTTGGTGCAGCCGGAGGTCTCCGGGTACAGGTAGACCAGGCCGCGTTTTTCACCCTTGGAGTCCTCGTAGGTCATGGCCGCGGGAATGGCTCCGCAGTAGGTCTTGGCCTTGTCGGGAATGAAGTACTCGACCTTGACCACCTTGGAGATGTCCAGCGGCATGCCGTACTGGTACTGCTTGAACTCGGGGGTCTGCACGTCCTTAACGCCCTTCATCACCATCAGCGGGGGCGGGGTATCGCTTTCGCTTTGCGCGATGACCACGGACGTGGCGGACACGGCCGAGAGCACGGCGACGGCACAGCACAACTGCATGGATCGACTTTTCAACAGCTTCATGGGATGCCTCCCGGAATCAGGAATCGGGCTCCATCATGATCTTTCGATGCAGGGGCACCGGGTTGGGCATCGGCTGTCCGGCAACCCTGCACGGGTTCCGTCAGCCGTAACGCTAGCAGACTGGGTCCGCCCTGCTGCCGCGGGCGCGGCCGTTCGTCCGCTTCTCTCGCGCCCGGCCCGGTGCGTGCTACGGCCGCTGCCGCGGGCCGACTGCCGCCGCCGATTCGCCGCCCGGGGCGCGCGCGTCTGGATGGGCATCTTCGGGCGACGCGCGGCCTGTCCGCCGCC
>NZ_SSTC01000079.1 GCF_004801855.1 Pseudomonas sp. A-1
CGCCTGGCCCTGCAGCGCGCCCAGGCGCGCCGCCAGGCCGCGCCGCGCGAGGGCGCCGACGGCGGCGAGCTGATCGAGGAGCCGACCCTGGCCCTGGAGCAGGTCAACCAGCAATCCCTGCGCCTGGTACGCCTGGGCCTGCTGCTCGGCTTCGTCGGCATCTTCTACTTCGTCTGGGCCGACCTGCTGGCGGTGTTCACCTACCTCGACAGCGTGACCCTCTACCAGTACACCAGCGGCAGCGGCGACACCGCCGTGCGCGTGCCGATCAGCCTGGGCGATCTCATCGGCGCCGGGGTGATCCTGGCCATCACCCTGGCGCTGGCGCGCAACCTGCCGGGCCTGCTGGAAATGCTGGTGCTGTCGCGCCTCAACCTGGCCCAGGGCAGCGCCTACGCCACCACCGCCCTGCTGTCCTACGCGATCATGGCCTTCGGCCTGGTCAGCACCCTGTCGACCCTGGGCCTGAGCTGGGACAAGCTGCAGTGGCTGGTCGCGGCGCTGTCGGTGGGCATCGGCTTCGGCATGCAGGAGATCTTCGCCAACTTCATCTCCGGCCTGATCATCCTGTTCGAGCGCCCGGTGCGCATCGGCGACGTGGTGACCATCGGCAACCTGTCCGGCTCGGTGAGCAAGATCCGCATCCGCGCCACCACCATCACCGATTTCGACCGCAAGGAAATCATCGTTCCCAACAAGACCTTCATCACCAGCCAGTTGATCAACTGGTCGCTGACCGACACGGTCACCCGGGTCACCATCAAGATCGGCGTCGCCTACGGCTCCGACCTCGAGCTGGTGCGCCGCCTGCTGCTGCAGATCGCCCGCGACAACCCGCGGGTGCTCAGGGAGCCGGAGCCGGTGGTGTTCTTCCTCACCTTCAACGAGAGCACCCTCGACCACGAGCTGCGCATCCACGTGCGCGAGCTGGGCGACCGCAACGCGGCGATCGACGAGATCAACCGCGAGATCGACCGCCTGTTCCGCGAACACGACATCGACATCGCCTTCCGCCAGCTCGACGTCTTCCTGAAGAACCTGCAGGGCCAGCAGCTGCAGCTGGTCAGCGGCCAGCCGCTGCCGCCCGCCGCCAGCGTCAAGCCTGCCGAGCGCGCGAACCGGGAGTGACTGGACGGCCTCCGGCAATTCCCAGCACAATGCTCGGGAATTGCCGGAGGCCGCCGTGACCACTCTCGACCAGCTCGAATTCGACAACCGCTTCGCCCGCCTGGGCGACACCTTCTCCACCGCCGTGGCGCCGCAACCGATCGAGCAGCCGCGCCTGGTGGTGGCCAGCCCGGCGGCCATGGCGCTGCTCGATCTCGATCCGGCCGAGAGCGCACGGGCGGAGTTCGTCGCGCTGTGCGCCGGACACCAGCTGTGGAGCAGCGCCGAGCCGCGGGCGATGGTCTACTCCGGCCACCAGTTCGGCATGTACAACCCGCAGCTCGGCGACGGCCGCGGCCTGCTGCTCGGCGAGGTGGTCAACGCCGCCGGCGAGCACTGGGACCTGCACCTCAAGGGCGCCGGCTACACCCCCTACTCGCGCATGGGCGACGGCCGCGCGGTGCTGCGCAGCTCGATCCGCGAATTCCTCGCCAGCGAACACCTGGCCGCGCTGGGCATCCCCACCACCCGCGCGCTGTGCGTGGTGGCCTCCGACACCCCGGTATGGCGCGAGCGCGCCGAGACCGCCGCCACGCTGCTGCGCCTGTCGCCCAGCCACCTGCGCTTCGGCCACTTCGAGTTCTTCTACTACACTCGCCAGCACGACGCCCTGCGCCAGCTCGCCGAGCACGCCCTGGACTGCCACTTCGCCGAGTGCCGCGAACAGCCACAGCCGTTCGCCGCCATGTTCGGCCAGGTGGTCGAGCGCACCGCCGAGCTGATCGCCCTGTGGCAGGCCTACGGCTTCTGCCACGGGGTGATGAACACCGACAACATGTCGCTGCTCGGCCTGACCTTCGACTACGGTCCCTACGCCTTCCTCGACGACTTCGACGCCCGCCACGTGTGCAACCACTCCGACAGCGGCGGGCGCTACAGCTTCGAGAACCAGGTGCCGATCGCCCACTGGAACCTCTCCGCGCTGGGCCAGGCGCTGACCCCGCTGGTGGCGGTGGACGAGCTGCGCGAAGCGCTCGGCCGCTTCCTGCCACGCTACCAGGCCGCCTGGCTGCAGCGCATGCGTCTGCGCCTCGGCCTGCGCACGGCCGAGGACGGCGACGAGGCTCTGGTGCAGCGCCTGCTGGCGCTGATGCAGATGGGCGCCGTGGACTACTCGCTGTTCTTCCGCCGCCTGGGCGATGCGCCGGCCGCCGAAGCCCTGCGCGTCCTGCGCGCGGACTTCGTCGACCTGGCCGGCTTCGACGCCTGGGGCGCCGACCTGCTCGCCCGCCTGGCCCGCGAAGGCAGCGACGACCAGGCCGCGCGGTGCGCGCGGATGCACGCGGTCAATCCGCGCTACGTGCTGCGCAACTACCTGGCCCAGCAGGCCATCGAGGCCGCCGAGCGGGGCGACTACAGCCTGGTGCGCGAGCTGCACGCGGTGCTGGCGCGACCGTTCGCCGAACAGCCGGGGATGGAGCGCTACGCCGAACGCCCGCCGGAGTGGGGCAAGCATCTGGAGATCAGTTGCTCGTCGTGAACGGACGCCGACAGACTCAGCGCTGCCGCCAGGCGGCGCAGGCGTCCCCGGCGCGCTTTTTATAGAAAAAATACATATAAACCTTATAAATCATTCTTTGACCGTCTAAACAAACCTTCCTATCGTTGGAGGCCGCCCGCGCCACCGACGCCGGGCCGATACCTCACCCGAGATTCGCCCCAAGGATGTCCATGCTCCCGGACTCGCTGTCGCTCTGGTTCGTCGCCGCCCTGCTGGCCTGGGTGCTGTATGCCTTCGTCCGCGAGAAGTGGAGCCCGGACATCGTCGCCGCCATCGGCGTCGCCGCCCTGCTGGTCGCCGGCCTGCTGGAGCCCAGGGAAGTGCTCGGCGTGCTGTCCAACTCGGCGCCGGTGACCATCGCCTGCATGTTCGTCATCTCCGCGGCGCTGGAGCGCACCGGCTGCATCGACGCCCTCGGCAACTGGCTGGGCGAGCTGGTCGGCAGCAGCCCGACGCGGGTGATGCTCGGCCTGACCGTCACCGCCCTGGCGATCTCCGCCTTCCTCAACAACACCCCGGTGGTGGCCATCCTCACTCCGGTGGCCATCGCCCTGGCCAAGCGCTCCGGCACCCTGCCCTCCAAGCTGCTGATCCCGCTGTCCTACGCCACCATCCTCGGCGGCACCCTGACCATGATCGGCACCTCGACCAACATCCTGGTCGACGGCGTAGCGCGCAAGCTCGGCCTGGCGCCGTTCGGCATGTTCGAGATCACCGCCGCCGGCCTGGCCTTCGCCGCCGCCGGCATGCTGTACATGCTGACCATCGGCAAGCGCCTGCTGCCGGCGCGCGAGAGCCTGTCGCGCCAGCTGCGCCCGGACCTCGACCGCACCTTCATGAGCGAGCTGCTGGTGCCGCACGACTCGCCGGTGATCGGCAAGACCATCAACGAGGCCAACCTCAACGGCGGCAGCGGCCTGCAGGTGCTGCAGGTGAGCCGCGACGCGCAGCAGATCAGCCGCCCCCACCACGACTTCGTGCTGCAGGCCGGCGACCTGCTGGTGCTGCACGGCCAGGTCAGGGACGTGGTCGACCTGCGCGAGAGCGGCCACCTCGCCTTCAACCGCGGCGACGCCTTCGAGACGGTCAGCAGCCATGACGTGATCCTCGCCGAGGCCATCGTCGGGCGCAATTCGCGCTACAGCCACCGGCCGATGCGCGATCTCGACCTCGGCGCGCGCTACGGCATCAACGTGCTGGCCGTGCACCGCCAGGACGAGAACGTGCAGGGCAACCTCGACGACTTCCAGCTGCAGTTCGGCGACGTGATGCTGGTCGAGGGCACCCCTTCGCAGATCAAGCGCTTCGCCGACAACGGCGAGCTGATCAGCCTCAACGCCGTGCAGGAACGCGCCTACCGCCGCGACAAGGCGCCGATCGCCATCCTGGTCACCGCCGCGGTGATGCTGCTGGCCGCCTTCGGCGTGATGCCGATCGAGGGGCTGGCGATCATCGGCGCGGTGGTGGTGCTGGCCACCCGCTGCCTGGACGTCGAGGACGCCTACAAGGCGGTGGACTGGAAGATCCTCAGCCTGATCTTCGGCATGCTGGCGATCAGCATCGCCATGGACAAGGTCGGCCTGGTCCGGCTGATCGTCGAGAACGTGATGGACCTGCTGCCCTGGGCCGGGCCGCTGCTGCTGCTGTCGTTCATCTACCTGTTCACCTCGATCCTCACCGAGGTGCTGTCCAACAACGCGGTGGCGGTGCTGGTCACCCCGATCGCCATCGGCATGGCCCAGCACCTGGGCGTCGACCCGCGTGCCTTCGTCGCCGCGGTGATGTTCGCCGCCAGCGCCAGCTTCGCCACGCCGATCGGCTACCAGACCAACACCTTCGTCTACAACGCCGGCGGCTACCGCTTCAGCGACTTCATGAAGGTCGGCATCCCGCTCAACCTGCTGCTGTGGCTGGTCGCCACCGCCGTGCTGCCGCTGGTCTGGCCGCTGACCCCGGTCTGACCGCCCGGGCCAATGCCCCCATCGCGCATGGTGGCATTGACCATGGCACAGCCCGCTCGGCATGCTGCACACTTTTCCCTGTCTCGAAGGAATGTGTGCATGAAAGCGGAAACCCTGGCCATCCACGCCGGCTACAGCCCCGACCCGACCACCAAGGCGGTGGCGGTGCCGATCTACCAGACCACCTCCTACGCCTTCGACGACACCCAGCACGGCGCCGACCTGTTCGACCTCAAGGTCGCCGGCAACATCTACACGCGGATCATGAACCCCACCACCGACGTGCTGGAGAAGCGCGTGGCGGCGCTGGAGGGCGGCGTGGCGGCGCTGGCGGTGGCCTCGGGCATGGCGGCGATCACCTACGCGATCCAGACCATCGCCGGGGTCGGCGACAACATCGTCTCGGTGGCCAAGCTGTACGGCGGCACCTACAACCTGTTCGCCCACACTCTGCCGCGCCAGGGCATCGAGGTGCGCTTCGCTCCGCACGACGACATCGCCGCGCTGGAAGCGCTGATCGACGCCAACACCAAGGCGGTGTTCTGCGAGTCGATCGGCAACCCGGCGGGCAACATCGTCGACCTCGAAGCCCTCGCGCAGGCCGCGCACCGCCACGGCGTGCCGCTGATCGTCGACAACACCGTGGCCACGCCGGTGCTGTGCCGGCCGTTCGAGCACGGCGCCGACATCGTGGTGCACTCGCTGACCAAGTACATCGGCGGCCACGGCACCAGCATCGGCGGCATCGTGGTCGACTCCGGCAAGTTCCCCTGGGCCGACAACAAGGAACGCTTCCCGCTGCTCAACACCCCGGACGCCTCCTACCACGGCGTGACCTACACCGAGGCCTTCGGCCCCGCCGCGTTCATCGGCCGCTGCCGCGTGGTGCCGCTGCGCAACATGGGCGCCGCGCTGTCGCCGTTCAACGCCTTCCTGATCCTCCAGGGCCTGGAGACCCTGCCGCTGCGCATGGAGCGCCACTGCGAGAACGCACGCAAGGTCGCCGAGTTCCTGCAGCAGCACCCGCAGGTCAGCTGGGTGAAGTACGCCGGCCTGGTCGACCATCCCGAGCACGAGCTGGCGCAGCGCTACATGGGCGGCCAGCCGGCCTCGATCATGTCGTTCGGTATCGTCGGTGGCATCGAGGCGGCGGCGCGCTTCATCGACGCCCTCAAGCTGGTGGTGCGCCTGGTCAACATCGGCGACGCCAAGTCGCTGGCCTGCCACCCGGCCTCGACCACCCACCGCCAGCTCAACGACGAGGAACTGGCCCGCGCCGGCGTGTCCCGCGACCTGGTGCGCCTGTCGATCGGCATCGAGCACATCGACGACATCCTCGCCGACCTCGGCCAGGCGCTGGAAGCGTCCCGCGGCTGACTCCCGCAGGGTGCGCCGTGCGCACCGCCGCCGCTGCGCATCGGTGCGCACGGCGCACCCTGCATTGCCTTGATATCCGCAGCGCCGGCCCCACACTAGGGACATCACCCCGTGGAGCCCGCCATGACCGATTCGCTGATCATCCCCTGCCCGCACTGCCACGGGCTCAACCGCATCCCCGCTGCCCGCCTGGGCGACGCACCGCGCTGCGGGCGCTGCAAGGGCGCCGTGCTGCCGGGCCAGCCGTTCGCCGTCGACGGCGCCGGCTTCGCCGCCCAGCTCAGGGGCGACCTGCCGCTGCTGCTCGACGTCTGGGCCGACTGGTGCGGGCCGTGCAAGGCCTTCGCGCCGGTCTTCGACCAGGCGGCACGCCAGCTGTCCGGGCGCGTGCGCCTGGCCAAGCTGGACAGCGAGGCCGAACCGCAGCTGGCCGGCCAGTTCGGCATCCGCTCGATTCCCAGCCTGATCCTGTTCAAGGACGGCCGCGAGGTGGCGCGTCAGAGCGGCGCCATGGCGCTGCCGCAGCTGCTCGCCTGGCTGCGCCAGCACGGCGTAGCGTAGGGAGCGCCTTGCGCTCCACGCCTCGACTGGCGCGGCGGTGCGCGCGGCGCCCCCTACGCTCGGCAGGACAGCCCGGGACCTGCGCGGCATACTGGCAACCTTCGTTCCCCGCAGTGAGGCCGCCATGCCCCAGCACATCCTCGTCGCCCACGATCTCAGCCCCGAGGCCGACCTGGCCCTGCAGCGCGCCGCCCGCCTGGCCCGCCAGAGCGGCTCGCGCCTGAGCCTGTTGCACGTGCAGTCCGCCCAGCTCGCGGCGGACGCCGACGACCTGCGTCGGCAGCTGGAGGAGCGCCTGGCGGCCTGCGTCCTGCCGCGTGCCGAACTGGTGCTGCGCCACGGCCCGGTCGCCGAGGAGATCCTCCGTCAGGCCCGCGGCCTGGAGGCCGACCTGCTGGTGCTCGGCGCCCACCACCGCGGTTCGCCGGAGGGCTTCGCCGGCACCACCCTGGAGCGCATCCTGCAACGCAGCCCGGCCCCGGTGCTGCTGGCGGTCGGCGACAGCCCCTGGCAACGCGCGCTGGTGGCACTGGACTTCTCGCCCTGCGCCAGCCGCGCCCTGCGCCAGGCGGCCCGGCTGCTGGAGGCGGGTGCCCGCCTGCATGCCCTGCACGTCGAGGAAGTGGCGCCGCTGCACGCCGGCGACGATCCGGAGGAACTGGCCTTCGAGAGCGAGCTGTTCGAGCACCTGGTCGCCGAGGAGCGCGCGCGACTGCCGGGCGGCCTGCAGCTCAGCCACGAACTGCGCGCCGGCGAGCGCAGCGCCTGCCTGCAGGCGGTGCTCGCCGAGCAGCGCCCGCAGCTGCTCGCCCTCGGCAGCCACAGCCGCGGCGAACTGGCCGACGCCCTGCTCGGCAGCCTGACCCTGGAGTGCCTGCGCCACCCGCCCTGCGACGTGCTGGTGGCGCGCTGAAGGAGCCTCAGCCCTCCAGGCAGGCGTGCAGTTCGACGAACTGGCGGGTCAGCTTGTGCCGCGGATCGAGGTGGATCAGCGGCGTGCAGGCCTGGTGCGACTCGCGCATCTTCACCGAGGCGCCCAGGTACACCGGCAGCAGCGGCATGTCCTCGGCGAGCAGTTCGGCGAGCAGCTGCTGCGGCAGCGCGGCGCGCGCCTGGAACTGGTTGACCACGATGCCCTCGACCTCGAGATCCTCGTTGTGGTCCTCGCGCAGCTCGTCGATCTCGGCCAGCAGGCCGTACAGCGCCTGGCGCGAGAAGCTGTCGCAGTCGAAGGGGATCAGCACGCGGTCGGCGGCGATCAGCGCGGAAACCGTGTAGAAGTTCAGTGCCGGCGGGGTATCCAGGTAGATCCGGTCGTAGTCCTCGTCCAGCTCGTCGAGCAGCCTGCGCAGCTTGTTGATCTTGTGCTTCTGCTCCAGCTTGGGCTGCAGCTCGGCCAGCTCGGCGCAGGCGGTGACCAGATGCAGGTTGGCGAAGGGCGTCTCGACCACCTTGACCCGCGCCTTCTTGCCGGCGCTGCCGGCCAGCACCTGCTTGAAGAAGTCAGCAATGCCGGCGGGGATGTCGTCGCCGCTCAGCCCGCTGAGGTAGTGGGTGGAATTGGCCTGGCTGTCGAGGTCGATCAGCAGGGTGCGATAGCCCTGCGCCGCGCTCACTGCCGCCAGGTTGCAGGCGATGCTCGACTTGCCCACTCCGCCCTTCTGGTTGAACACCACGCGCCGCATACCGTCGTCTCCTTGTCGTTCTGCCGTGTGTCCCGCATTTAACCCCATTCCGCCGCCGCGCGCTCAGCCTTCGGGACGAGCACGCTGGCGCCGGGCCTCGGCGGCCTCGTTCTCGAGCAGCTCGGCGAAACGCTGTACCAGCGGCGAGGCATCGCCTGCGCGGCGCACCAGCCACACCGCGGTGCCGGCGCCGGGGTCGCGCAGGGTGCGGCAGACCACGCCGTCGATGCGCATGCGGTTGAACGAGGCCGGCAGCACGGTGACGCCCAGGCCGGTGGCCACCAGGCCGATCAGGGTCATCGCCTCGCTGGCCTCCTGGACGATGCGCGGAGCGAAACCGGCGCCGCGCGCCAGCTCGAGCAACTGGTCGTAGAGGCCGGTGCCGAAGCTGCGCGGGAAGAACACGAAGGCTTCGCCAGCCAGTTCGGCCAGTGCGATGCCGTCATCGCGCGCGGCCAGCGGGTGGCCGGCCGGCAGCACCGCGACCAGCGGCTCGACGAACAGCTCCAGCGCCTCCAGCCCCACCGGCAACGGATCGAGCGGGCGCATCATGCCGACCTGCAGCAGCCCGGCGGCCACCGCCTCGGCCACCCCGCGGCTGCTCAGCTCGCGCAGGTCGAGGTGCACCTGCGGGCAGACCAGGCGGAAGGCCTGGATCGCCCGCGGGATGGTCGAGGTGAAGGGCGCCGAGGAGGTGAAGCCGACCTTCAGCTCGCCCAGCTCGCCCTGGCGGGCGCGGCGGGCGACATCGACCGCCCTGTCCAACTGGGCGAGCACCGCGCGCGCCTCGGGCAGGAACAGCTCGCCGACCGTGCTGAGCGCCACCCGGCGGTTGGTGCGCTCGAACAGGCAGACGCCGAGCTCCTCCTCCAGCGCCTGGATCTGCTGGCTCAGCGGCGGCTGGGAGATGCCCAGCCGCGCCGCGGCGCGGCCGAAGTGCAGCTCCTCGGCGACGGCGACGAAGTAGCGCAGGTGACGGAGTTCCATGGGCAGCCCATTCGATTCGAAATACATATCAGACGAGTCGAATAATATATTGGAACTAACAATCCTGCCTCGCCTATGCTTGCCGGCATCCACCCCGCCCGCTTCCCGGAGCGGCACGACCGTCCGTACCGAGGTCCCGATGCCCAGCCTTGCCGCCAGCCCCGCCGAGGGCGCCGCCACCGAACAACCCGGCCACATCGAGAAGGGCAGCGCCGCCTTCCGCCGCACCAACTGGGCGCTGTTCGCCGGCGGCTTCGCCACCTTCGCCTTGCTCTACTGCGTGCAACCGATGCTGCCGGTGCTGTCGGACGCGTTCGCCGTCAGTGCGGCGCAGAGCAGCCTGGCGCTGTCGGTGGCGACCATCGCCCTGGCCGTCGGCCTGCTGCTCACCGGGCCGCTGTCCGACGCCGTCGGGCGCAAGCCGGTGATGGTCGCCGCGCTGGTCGCCGCCGCCCTGTGCACCCTGCTCGCCCCGCTGGTGCCCGGCTGGCACGCCCTGCTGCTGATGCGCGCGCTGGTCGGCCTGTCGCTGAGCGGCCTGGTGGCGGTGGCGATGACCTACCTCAGCGAGGAGATCCACCCGCAGCACCTCGGCCTGGCCATGGGCCTGTACATCTCCGGCAACGCCCTCGGCGGGATGAGCGGACGCCTGGTCAGCGGCGTGCTGGTCGACCACCTGTCCTGGCAGGCCGCGCTGGGCATCCTCGGCGGCCTGGCGCTGCTCGCCGCGCTGCTGTTCTGGCGCCTGCTGCCGGACTCGCGGCACTTCCGGCCGACGCCGCTGAGCTTCGCCAACCTGGCCGGCGGCCTGCGCCTGCACCTGTCCGACCGCGGCCTGCCGTGGCTGTTCCTCGAGGCCTTCCTGCTGATGGGCGGCTTCGTCACCCTGTTCAACTACATCGGCTACCGCCTGCTGGAAGAGCCCTACCGGCTGAGCATGACCTGGGTCGGCCTGCTCTCGGTGGTCTACCTGTCCGGTACCTACAGCTCGACCCAGGCCGGCGTGCTGGCCGACCGCCTCGGCCGCCACCGGGTGTTCTGGCCGGCGATCCTGGTGATGCTCGCCGGCCTGCTGCTGACCCTGTTCGGCTCGCTGGCGCTGATCCTCGCCGGCATGCTGCTGTTCGCCTTCGGCTTCTTCGCCGCCCACTCGCTGGCCAGCAGCTGGGTCGGCCGCCGCGCCCTCGAGGCGCGCGGCCAGGCCTCGTCGCTGTACCTGTTCAGCTACTACCTCGGCTCGAGCATCGCCGGCACCGCCGGCGGCTTCTTCTGGCAGCACGGCGGCTGGACCGGCGTCGGCCTGTTCATCGCCGCCCTGCTTGCCGTCGCCCTCGGCGTGGCCCTGCACCTGTCGCGCCTGCCGCCCAAGCGGCCGGTGGCCTGAAGCGGTAATCCCGCAGGGTGCGACAACCCGCGCAGCGATTGTCCGCCACTTCGCCGCACGAATTTCCCAATCCCCTGAAACGCAAAAGCCCGATCGATTGATCGGGCTTCTGTGGTTATTGCGCGACTCAGTGGTGGTACTGCGCCGACAGCTCGTGCACCGCCTCGATGAACACCCCGGCATGCGCCGGGTCGACTTCCGGGGTGATGCCGTGGCCGAGGTTGAACACGTGGCCGCTGCCGTGGCCGAAGCGCTCGAGGATGCGCGCCACCTCGGCGCGGATCGCCGACGGATTGGCGTACAGCACGGTCGGGTCCATGTTGCCCTGCAGGGCCACCTTGTCGCCGACGCGGGCGCGGGCGTTGCGGATGTCGCAGGTCCAGTCCAGGCCCAGCGCGGTGGCGCCGGTGTCGGCCATCGCCTCCAGCCACTGGCCGCCGTTCTTGGTGAACAGGATCACCGGTACCTCACGACCTTCGTGCTCGCGGATCAGGCCGTGGACGATGCGCTCCATGTAGAACAGCGAGAACTCGCGGTAGGCCGCATCCGACAGGCTGCCGCCCCAGGTGTCGAAGATCTGCACCGCCTGGGCGCCGGCGCGGATCTGGCCGTTGAGGTAGGTGGTGACCGACTGGGCCAGCTTGTCGAGCAGGGTGTGCATGGCCTGCGGGTTGTCGTAGAGCATCGCCTTGGACTTGCGGAAGTCCTTGCTGGAGCCGCCCTCGACCATGTAGGTGGCCAGGGTCCAGGGGCTGCCGGAGAAGCCGATCAGCGGCACGCGGCCGTTCAGCTCGCGGCGGATGGTGCGCACCGCGTCCATCACGTAGCCCAGGTCCTTCTCCGGATCGGGGATCGGCAGCGCGTCGATGTCGGCCATGCTGTCGATGCGCTTCTTGAAGCGCGGACCTTCGCCGCTTTCGAAGTACAGGCCCAGGCCCATGGCGTCGGGAATGGTGAGGATGTCGGAGAACAGGATGGCCGCATCCAGCGGGTAGCGGTCCAGCGGCTGCAGGGTGACCTCGCAGGCCAGCTGCGGATTCATGCACAGGCTCATGAAGTCGCCGGCCTTGGCGCGGCTGGCGCGGTACTCGGGGAGGTAGCGTCCGGCCTGGCGCATCATCCACACCGGGGTGACGTCGACGGGCTGCTTGAGCAGGGCGCGGAGGAAACGGTCGTTCTTCAGGGCGGTCATAACGGCTTCCGACGAAAATTCAGACGGGCATTGTCGCAAAGCACACGGCAAAAGGCACGGCGGGTGCCGTGCCTTTCGTAGCTTGCTTGACCGGGGTCAGCCGCGGCGAGCATCGCCACGGCCGTCGGCCGGATCAGACGCCCAGGTAGTCGAGGATGCCCTCGGCGGCCTGGCGGCCTTCGAAGATCGCGGTGACCACCAGGTCGGAGCCGCGCACCATGTCGCCGCCGGCGAAGATCTTCGGGTTGCCGGTCTGGAACTTGAACTGGCCGGCTTCCGGGGCGATCACCCGGCCGGAGCCGTCGACCCGGATGCCATGCTGCTCGAACCAGGGCGCCGGGCTCGGGCGGAAGCCGAAGGCGATCACCACGGCGTCGGCCGGCAGGATCTCCTCGGAGCCCGGGATCGGCTCGGGGCTGCGGCGGCCACGGGCATCCGGCTCGCCGAGGCGGGTCTCGATCACCTTGACGCCTTCCACGCGGCCCTCGCCGACGATGGCGATCGGCTGGCGGTTGAACAGGAACTTCACGCCCTCTTCCTTGGCGTTCTTCACCTCGCGGCGCGAGCCCGGCATGTTTTCCTCGTCGCGGCGGTAGGCGCAGGTGACGGCCTTGGCGCCCTGGCGGATCGAGGTGCGGTTGCAGTCCATGGCGGTGTCGCCGCCGCCGAGCACCACAACCTTCTTGCCGGCCATGTCGATGAAGTCCGCCGGGGACTTCTCGAAGCCGAGGTTGCGGTTGACGTTGGCGATCAGGAAGTCCAGTGCGTCGTAGACGCCCGGCAGGTCCTCCCCGGGGAAGCCGCCTTTCATGTAGCTGTAGGTACCCATGCCCATGAACACGGCGTCGTACTCGGCGAGCAACTGCTCCATGGTGATGTCCTTGCCCACCTCGGTGTTGAGGCGGAACTCGATGCCCATGCCGGCGAACACCTCGCGGCGACGGCTCATCACGGTCTTCTCGAGCTTGAACTCGGGGATGCCGAAGGTCAGCAGGCCGCCGATTTCCGGGTTCCTGTCGAACACCACCGGGGTCACGCCGTTGCGCACCAGCACGTCGGCGCAGCCGAGGCCCGCCGGCCCTGCGCCGATCACCGCGACCCGCTTGCCGGTCGGCACCACCTTGGACATGTCCGGGCGCCAGCCCATGGCGAAGGCGGTGTCGGTGATGTACTTCTCCACCGAACCGATGGTCACCGCGCCGAAGCCGTCGGCCAGGGTGCAGGCGCCCTCGCACAGGCGGTCCTGCGGGCAGACGCGGCCGCAGACTTCCGGCAGGGTGTTGGTCTGGTGCGACAGCTCGGCGGCGGCGAGGATGTTGCCTTCGGAGACCAGCTTCAGCCAGTTGGGGATGAAGTTGTGCACCGGGCACTTCCACTCGCAGTACGGGTTGCCGCAGCCCAGGCAGCGGTGCGCCTGTTCGGTGGCCTGCTGCGGCTTGAACAGGTCGTAGATCTCGACGAATTCCTTCTTGCGCTGGCGCAGCAGCTTCTTCTTCGGATCCTTGCGGCCGACCTCGATGAACTGGAAGTCGTTGTTCAGACGCTCAGTCATATCAGAACCTCTTTGCAGCAGCCCCAGGCCAGGCGCCTGCGGCTGCGAAACTCATCTGGATGACCGGGCCCGCGCGGACGGGCCTCGGTCTGGCTCGGCCTTACTGCGGGTTGGCCCGGGTGCTGGACAGCAGGGTCTTGAGGCTCGCGGCCTTCGGCTTGACCAGCCAGAAGCGGCGGGCGTAGTCGTCGAGGTTGTCGAGCACCTCGCGGCCCCAGGCGCTGCCGGTCTCCTCCACGTACTCGACCAGCACGCGGCGCAGGTAGCTGCGGTAGGCCTCCATCGGCTCGCCGCTGATGCGCTGCAGGTCGACCAGCTCGTGGTTGACGCGGTCGAAGAAGCTGTTGTCCAGGTCCAGCACGTAGGCGAAGCCGCCGGTCATGCCCGAGCCGAAGTTGTAGCCGGTCTTGCCCAGCACGCAGACGAAGCCGCCGGTCATGTATTCGCAGCAGTGATCGCCGGTGCCTTCCACCACCGCATGGGCGCCGGAGTTGCGCACCGCGAAGCGCTCGCCGGCGGTACCCGCGGCGAACAGCTTGCCGCCGGTGGCGCCGTACAGGCAGGTGTTGCCGACGATGGCCGACTCCTGGCTCTTCAGCGCGCTGCCGGCCGACGGGGTGATGACGATCTTGCCGCCGGTCATGCCCTTGCCGACGTAGTCGTTGGCGTCGCCTTCCAGATGCAGGTGCAGGCCGCCGGCGTTCCACACGCCGAAGCTCTGCCCGGCGGTCCCCTTGAAGCGGAAGCTGATCGGCGCGTCGACCATGCCCTGGTTGCCGTGGCGGCGGGCGATCTCGCCGGAGATGCGCGCGCCGATGGAACGGTCGCAGTTGCCGATGTCGAGGGCGAACTCGCCGCCGCGCTTGGCCTCGATCGCCGGCAGGGCCATTTCGACCATCTTCTCGGCAAGCAGGCCCTGGTCGAACGGCGGGTTCTTCTCCACCTGGCAGTACTGCGGCTTGTCGGCCGGGATCAGATCGCTGCCCAGCAGCGGGGTCAGGTCCAGGTTGCCCTGCTTGGCGGTCTCGCCCGGCAGCACCTCGAGCAGGTCGGTGCGACCGATCAGCTCGCCGAGGCTGCGCACGCCCAGCCTGGCCAGCCACTCGCGGGTTTCCTCGGCGATGAAGGTGAAGAAGTTCATCACCATCTCGACGGTGCCGATGAAGTGGTCCTTGCGCAGTTGGTCGTTCTGGGTGGCCACGCCGGTGGCACAGTTGTTCAGGTGGCAGATGCGCAGGTACTTGCAGCCCAGGGCGATCATCGGCGCGGTGCCGAAGCCGAAGCTCTCGGCGCCGAGGATGGCGGCCTTGATCACGTCGAGGCCGGTCTTCAGGCCGCCGTCGGTCTGCACGCGGACCTTGCCGCGCAGGTCGTTGCCGCGCAGGGTCTGGTGCGCCTCGGCCAGGCCCAGCTCCCACGGGCTGCCGGCGTACTTGATCGAGGTCAAGGGCGATGCGCCGGTGCCGCCGTCGTAGCCGGAGATGGTGATCAGGTCGGCGTAGGCCTTGGCCACGCCGGCGGCGATGGTGCCGACGCCCGGCTCGGCGACCAGCTTGACCGACACCAGCGCCTGCGGGTTGACCTGCTTGAGGTCGAAGATCAGCTGGGCCAGGTCCTCGATCGAATAGATGTCGTGGTGCGGCGGCGGCGAGATCAGGGTCACGCCGGGCACCGCATAGCGCAGGCGGGCGATCAGGCCGTTGACCTTGCCGCCCGGCAGTTGGCCGCCCTCGCCGGGCTTGGCGCCCTGGGCGACCTTGATCTGCAGCACTTCGGCATTGACCAGGTACTCGGGGGTGACGCCGAAGCGGCCGGTGGCCACCTGCTTGATCTTCGAGCTCTTGACGGTGCCGTAGCGGGCCGGGTCTTCGCCGCCCTCGCCGGAGTTGGAGCGCGCGCCCAGGCGATTCATCGCCTCGGCCAGCGCCTCGTGGGCTTCCGGCGACAGCGCGCCGAGGGAGATGCCGGCGGCGTCGAAGCGCTTGAAGATGGCGCTCAGCGGCTCGACCTGATCCAGCGGCAGCGGCTGCTCGACCGGCTTGACCTTGAGCAGGTCGCGGATCATCGATACCGGGCGCTGGTCGACCAGCGCGCTGTAGTCGCGGAAGCGGGCGTAGTCACCCTGCTGCACGGCTTCCTGGAGCAGGCGCACCACGTCCGGGTTGTAGGCGTGGTATTCGCCGCCGTGGACGAACTTGAGCAGGCCGCCCTGCTGGATCGGCTTGCGCTGGTTCCAGGCCTCGCGGGCCAGCAGCTGCTGCTCGGCCTCGAGGTCGACGAAGCGCGCGCCCTGGATGCGGCTGGCGACGCCGCGGAAGCACAGCTCGACCACCGCATCGGACAGGCCGATGGCCTCGAACAGCTGGGCGCCGCGGTAGGAAGCCACGGTGGAGATGCCCATCTTCGAGAGGATCTTCAGCAGGCCCTTGGAGATGCCCTTGCGGTAGTGCTTGAACGACTCGTGCAGGTCGCCGAGCACCTCGCCGCTGCGGATCAGGTCGGCCAGCACCTCGTAGGCGAGGAACGGGTAGACCGCAGTGGCGCCGAAGCCGATCAGCACGGCGAAGTGGTGCGGGTCGCGCGCGGTGGCGGTCTCCACCAGGATGTTGCAGTCGCAGCGCAGGCCGGTCTCGGTCAGGCGGTGATGCACGGCGCCGACCGCCAGCGCGGCATGCGCCGGCAGCTTGCCGGGGGCGATGTGGCGGTCGGACAGCACCAGCAGCACCTTGCCGGCACGCACGGCGGCCTCGGCCTGGTCGGCGATGCGCCGCACCGCTGCCTCGAGGCCGAGCGACTCCTCGTAGTTGAGGTCGATGATCTCGCGCTCGAAGCCCGGGCGGTCGAGGGTCATCAGGGTCTGCCACTTGGCCGGGGAGATCACCGGGGTGTTGAGGATCGCCCGGTTGGCGTGATCGGCGGTCTCCTCGAAGACGTTGCGCTCGGCGCCCAGGCAGGTCTCCAGGGACATGACGATGGCTTCGCGCAGCGGGTCGATCGGCGGGTTGGTGACCTGGGCGAACTGCTGACGGAAGTAGTCGTAGGGCGAGCGCACGCGCTGGCTGAGCACCGCCATCGGGGTGTCGTCGCCCATCGAGCCGACCGCCTCCTGGCCCTGCTCGGCCAGCGGACGCAGCACCTGGTCACGCTCCTCGAAGGTGACCTGGAACATCTTCATGTACTGCTTGAGCTGGTCGGCGTCGTAGGCGGAGCTGCCGTGATCGTCGTCCATGCCGGCCTGGATGCGCAGGGCATTCTGGCGCAGCCACTGGCGGTACGGGTGGCGCGACTTCAGGCGGTTGTCGATGTCCGCGGTGTGCAGCACCTGGCCGGTCTCGGTGTCCACGGCGAGGATCTGCCCCGGGCCGACGCGGCCTTTGGCCAGCACGTCCTCGGGCGCGTAGTTCCACACGCCGACCTCGGAGGCCAGGGTGATGTAGCCGTTCCTGGTGGTGACCCAGCGCGCCGGGCGCAGGCCGTTGCGGTCGAGCAGGCAGACCGCATGGCGGCCGTCGGTCAGCACCACGCCGGCCGGGCCGTCCCAGGACTCCATGTGCATGGAGTTGTATTCGTAGAAGCTGCGCAGCTCGACGTCCATGGTCTCGACGTTCTGCCAGGCCGGCGGGATGATCATGCGCAGGCCGCGGAACAGGTCCATGCCGCCGGTGACCAGCAGTTCGAGCATGTTGTCCATGCTCGAGGAGTCGGAGCCGGTGCGATTGACCAGCGGCGCGATGCTTTCCAGATCGGGCAGCAGCTCGTTGGCGAACTTGTTGCGCCGCGCCACCGCCCAGTTGCGGTTGCCGGTGATGGTGTTGATCTCGCCGTTGTGCGCCAGGAAGCGGAACGGCTGGGCCAGCGGCCAGCGCGGCAGGGTGTTGGTGGAGAAGCGCTGGTGGAACACGCAGATCGCGGTTTCCAGGCGCTCGTCGCCGAGGTCCGGATAGAAGCTGGCCAGATCCGCCGGCATCATCAGGCCCTTGTAGATGATGTCCTTGGCCGACAGGCTGCAGACGTAGAAGTCCGCATCGTCCTTGAGCGCCACTTCGGCGCGGCGACGGGCGAAGAACAGCTTGATCGCCATCTGCTGGTCGTCGAGGCCTTCGCCGCTGACGAACACCTGCTCGATGCGCGGCAGGCACTCCAGAGCCAGGCGGCCGAGCACCGAGGTGTCCACCGGCACGGCGCGCCAGCCGACCAGGGTCAGGCCCTGGGCGACGATCTGCGCGTTGACTTCCGCGCGCGCGCGCGCGGCGCGGGCCTCGTCCTGGCTGAGGAACACCATGCCGACCGCGTACTGCTCGGGCAGGTGCACGCCGAACTGCTCGGCGGCCAGCACGCGCAGGAAGCGGTCGGGCTTCTGCAGCAGCAGGCCGCAACCGTCGCCGGTCTTGCCGTCGGCGTTGATGCCGCCGCGGTGGGTCATGCAGGTCAGGGCTTCGATGGCGGTCTGCAGCAGATGGTGGCTGGGCTGCCCGTGCATGTGGGCAATCAGGCCGAAGCCGCAGTTGTCCTTGAATTGTTCAGGTTGGTACAGACCAGCTTTCATAGACACTCTCACCGGCTAGCTTTCTATTCGATTCGGGCGTTTCTTCGCAACTTTGTCCCGCTTTCCTACCACGTTTGCGGCGCTTGCTGCGATCACGGATGCGCCATTGTAGCGTGCACACCATGACCGAAAAAGCACAAATGACGCGTAAGCGAAAATTCGATGTCGCATTTATAAAAGAAAACCGGCGATGCGCCTAGGCGCATCGCCGGTTTTTTCATCACCTCAGCGAGTCTAGCGACCGGCCTGGCGGATTTCCTGCTGGATGCTGGCGAAGGTCCGCGGCCAGGGCTTGCCGGCCTGCAGGCGTCCCGGCAGGGCGCCCACCGCCGACTTCGCCGCCTCCGGGCTGCTGAAGCGGCCGTAGGTCACCACGTACAGCGGCTTGCCCTGGTGCAGCTTGCGGAAGTAGCGGTATTCGCCGCCACCCTCGCGCACCATGCTCTGCGCCGCCGCCTCCGAACTGGTGCCGAGCAGCTGCAGGGTGTACTGGCCGACCGGCTGAGACAGATACCAGCCGCTGTTGCCGGCGCCGCCAGCCGCCGAGGCTGGTGCAGGAGCCGGGGTCGGAGCCGCCGCGACCGGCTTGGCAGGCGCCGGCTGGGGCGCAGCAACCGGCTTGGCGACCGGCACAGCGGCGACTGCGGCAGACTGGACTGCCGGTGCAGGTGCCGGTGCAGCCGCCGGGGCGGGAGCCGGTGCCGGCTTGGCGACCGGCTCGACCGGCGGGAGCGCGACC
>NZ_SSTC01000080.1 GCF_004801855.1 Pseudomonas sp. A-1
CGCAGGCGCACCACGCGCTGGGCGTCGCCGCAGCGCAGGGCGAGGTCGGTTTCCGCCGGCAGGCCGGCGCGCCAGCCGCAGCTGCCCTGCCAGGGCGAGTGCGGATCGTCGCCGCGCACGCGCTCGGCCTCGCCCTGCACGAAGGCGCTGGCGGCCAGCTGCCAGAAGCTCTCCGGCAGCTCGCCCGGCGGCGGCAGCAGCTGCGCCTGGTGGCGCGGGATGAAGCCGGTGTCCAGCTCGGCATTGGCGAACGCCGGGTGGGCCAGCACGCGGCGCAGGAAGGCCAGGTTGGTCCTCACCCCGCCCACCGCGGTCTCGGCGAGCATGGCCAGCAGGCGCTGGCGCGCTTCCTCGCGGTTCTCGCCCCAGGCGATCAGCTTGCCGAGCATCGGGTCGTAGAAGGGGGAGACGGTGTCGCCCTCGGCCACGCCGCTGTCGACGCGGCGGCCGGGGCCGGCGCTCGGCTCGCGGTACAGCTCCAGGGTGCCGGTGGCCGGCAGGAAGTCGTGGTCCGGATCCTCGGCGTACAGGCGCACCTCGATGGCGTGGCCGAGCAACGGCACCTCGTCCTGGCTGATCGGCAGCGGCTCGCCGCGGGCGACGCGGATCTGCCAGGCGACCAGGTCGAGGCCGGTGATCGCCTCGGTGACCGGGTGCTCGACCTGCAGGCGGGTGTTCATCTCCATGAAGAAGAACTCGCCGCGCGCATCCAGCAGGAACTCCACGGTGCCGGCGCCGACGTAGCCGATGGCCTGGGCCGCCTTGACCGCCGCCTCGCCCATGGCGCGGCGCAGCGCCGGCGACAGGCCCGGGGCCGGGGCTTCCTCGACCACCTTCTGGTGGCGGCGCTGGATCGAGCAGTCGCGCTCGTTGAGGTACAGGCAGTTGCCGTGCATGTCGGCGAACACCTGGATCTCCACGTGGCGCGGCTTGAGCACGTACTTTTCCACCAGCATGCGCGCGTCGCCGAAGGCGGCCTGCGCCTCGCGCTGGGCGGAGGCCAGCGCCTCGGCCAGCTCGCTCTCGCGCTCGACCACCTTCATACCCTTGCCGCCGCCGCCGGCGGCGGCCTTGAGCAGCACCGGGTAGCCGATCACCTCGGCGGCGGTGCGGAAGGTCTCGTAGTCCTGGGCTTCGCCGTGGTAACCGGGCACCAGCGGCACGCCGGCGGTCTCCATCAGCGCCTTGGCCGCCGACTTGCTGCCCATGGCGTCGATGGCGCTGGCCGGCGGGCCGAGGAAGATCAGCCCGGCCGCCTCGATGGCGCGGGCGAAGCCGGCGTTCTCGGAGAGGAAGCCGTAGCCGGGGTGGATGGCCTGGGCGCCGCTGGCCTTGGCCGCGGCGATCAGCTTGTCGACCAGCAGGTAGCTGTCGGCCGGCTTGGCGCCGCCCAGATCGACGCGGATGTCGGCCTCGCGGGCGTGGCGGGCGTTGGCGTCGATGGCGCTGTGCACGGCCACGGTGGTCAGGCCGAGGGCCTTGGCGGTGCGCATCACCCGGCAGGCGATCTCGCCGCGGTTGGCCACCAGCAGGGTGTCGATGTGTCGGGTCATGCGTGCTTCTCCTGCCAGGCGGGGCTGCGTTTCTCGAGGAAGGCGCGCAGGCCCTCCTGGCCTTCCTGGCTGACGCGCAGGCGGGCGATGGCGCTTTCGGTGTGGCGGCGCAGGGCCGGCGACAGCTCGGCGCTGCCGACCTCGCCGAGCAGGTCCTTGGTCGCCTTCATCGCCTGCGGGCTGTTCAGCTGCAGCTCGGCGATCCAGCGCTCCAGCGCGGCGTTCAGCTCGGCGGCCGGGTAGCACTCGGCGAGCAGGCCCAGCTCGCGGGCGCGGGGGCCATTGAAGCGCTCGGCGGACAGCGCGTAGCGGCGCGCGGCGCGCTCGCCGATGGCCTTGACCACGAACGGGCTGATCACCGCCGGGGCCAGGCCGATGCGCACCTCGGACAGCGAGAACAGCGCGTCCTCGGCGCCGATGGCGATGTCGCAGCAGGCGGCCAGGCCCACCGCGCCGCCGAAGGCCGCGCCCTGCACCACGGCCAGGGTCGGCAGGGGCAGGTGGTAGAGGTTGTACATCAGCTCGCCCAGTTCGTGGGCATCACGCAGGTTGGCGTCGTAGTCCAGCTCGGCGGCCTCGCGCATCCAGGCGAGGTCGGCGCCGGCGGAAAAGTGCTTGCCGCGCCCGCGCAGGATCAGGAAGCGCAGTTCGGGGTGGTCCTTGACCCGGTCGAGGGCGTCGATCAGCTCGCGGATCATGGTGGCGTTGAAGGCGTTGTTCTTGTCGGCGCGGTCCAGCCACAGGGTGGCGAAGCCGCGCGGATCGAAGTCGAGCTGGATGGTCTGGAAGTCGCTCATCTCGGGGCCTCTTACATCCGGAACACGCCGAACGGGGTCGGCTCGATGGGGGCGTTCAGGCTGGCCGACAGCGCCAGCGCCAGTACCTGCCGAGTCTGCGCCGGGTCGATCACGCCGTCATCCCACAGCCGCGCGCTGGAGTAGTAGGGGTGGCCCTGGCGCTCGTACTGCTCGAGGATCGGCTGGCGGATGGCTTCCTCCTCCTCGGCGGAGAAGGTCTTGCCGCTGCGCTCGACCTGCTCGCGCTTGACCTGGGTGAGCACCCCGGCGGCCTGGGCCGCGCCCATCACGCCGATCCGCGCGTTCGGCCACATCCACAGGAAGCGCGGGTCGTAGGCACGGCCGCACATGCCGTAGTTGCCGGCGCCGAAGCTGCCGCCGATGATCACGGTGAACTTCGGCACCTTGGCGCAGGCCACCGCGGTGACCAGCTTGGCGCCGTGCTTGGCGATGCCGCCGGCCTCGTACTTCTGGCCGACCATGAAGCCGGTGATGTTCTGCAGGAACAGCAGCGGGATGCCGCGCTGGCAGGCCAGCTCGATGAAGTGCGCGCCCTTCTGCGCCGCCTCGGCGAACAGGATGCCGTTGTTGGCGAGGATGGCCACCGGGTAGCCGTGCAGGCGGGCGAAGCCGCACACCAGGGTGGTGCCGAACAGCGCCTTGAACTCGTCGAACTCGCTGCCGTCGACCAGCCGGGCGATCACCTCGCGCACGTCGAACGGCTGCTTGGCGTCGGCCGGGATCACTCCGTACAGCTCCTCGCCGGCGTACAGCGGCGCGCGCGGCGCGACGCTCTCCAGCTGGCCCTGCTTGCGCCAGTTGAGGTTGGCCACGCAGCGGCGGGCGATGGCCAGCGCGTGGGCGTCGTTCTCGGCGTAGTGGTCGGCCACCCCGGAGGTCTTGCAGTGCACGTCGGCGCCGCCCAGTTCCTCGGCGGTGACAACCTCGCCGGTGGCTGCCTTCACCAGCGGCGGGCCGGCGAGGAAGATGGTCGCCTGGTTGCGCACCATGATGGTCTCGTCGGCCATCGCCGGCACGTAGGCGCCGCCGGCGGTGCACGAGCCCATGACTACCGCAATCTGCGGGATGCCCTGGGCGCTCATGTTGGCCTGGTTGAAGAAGATCCGGCCGAAGTGTTCGCGGTCGGGGAACACCTCGTCCTGGCGCGGCAGGTTGGCACCGCCGGAGTCGACCAGGTAGATGCACGGCAGGCGGTTCTGCTGGGCGATGGTCTGCGCGCGCAGGTGCTTCTTGACGGTCAGCGGGTAGTAGCTGCCGCCCTTCACGGTGGCGTCGTTGCCGATGATCATGCACTCGACGCCCTCGACGCGGCCGATGCCGGCGACCACGCCGGCGGCCGGCACGTCCTCGCCGTACACCTCATGGGCGGCCAGCGCGGAAACCTCGAGGAAGGCCGAGCCCGGGTCGAGCAGGGCGTTGATGCGCTCGCGCACCAGCAGCTTGCCGCGCGCGGTGTGACGCTGCTGGGCGGCGACGCCGCCGCCCTCGCTGATGCGCCCGAGCAGGGCGCGCAGGTTGTTCACCTGTTCGAGCATGACCGCGCTGTTGGCGGCGAATTCCGGCGAACGGGTATTGATCTGGGTGTGCAGGATGGCCATGGGGCTCACTCCGTCGGGATCGATCGCTCCCACGCTCCGGCGTGGGAGTGCCGCTTGAGGACGCTGAGCGTCCGTTCGGGGTGCCCACGCCGGAGCGTGGGCACCATCATGCTCATTTCGACTCGTTGAACAGCTCGCGGCCGATCAGCATGCGGCGGATCTCGCTGGTGCCGGCGCCGATCTCGTAGAGCTTGGCGTCGCGCAGCAGGCGTCCGGTGGGGAACTCGTTGATGTAGCCGTTGCCGCCGAGGATCTGGATCGCCTGCAGGGCCATCTGGGTGGCGCTCTCGGCGGTGTAGAGGATCACCCCGGCGGCGTCCTTGCGGGTGGTCTCGCCGCGGTCGCAGGCCTGCGCCACGGTGTACAGGTAGGCGCGGCTGGCGTTGAGCTGGGTGTACATGTCGGCGACCTTGCCCTGGATGAACTGGAACTCGCCGATGGCCTGGCCGAACTGCTTGCGGTCGTGGATGTAGGGCACCACCACGTCCAGGCAGGACTGCATGATGCCGACCGGGCCGCCGGCCAGCACCACGCGCTCGTAGTCGAGGCCGCTCATCAGTACGCGCACGCCGCCGTTGAGCTGGCCGAGGACGTTCTCCTCCGGCACCTCGACGTCGTCGAAGAACAGTTCGCAGGTGTTGGAGCCGCGCATGCCCAGCTTGTCGAACTTGCTGCCGCGGGTGAAACCCTTCCAGTCGCGCTCGACGATGAACGCGGTGATGCCGTGCGCGCCCTTGTCCAGGTCGGTCTTGGCGTAGATCACGTAGGTGTTGGCGTCCGGGCCGTTGGTGATCCAGGTCTTGCTGCCGTTGAGGACGAAGCGGTCGCCGCGCTTCTCGGCGCGCAGCTTCATGGAGACCACGTCGGAGCCGGCGTTCGGCTCGCTCATCGCCAGCGCGCCGACGTGCTCGCCGCTGATCAGCTTGGGCAGGTACTTCTGCTTCTGCGCCTCGCTGCCGTTGCGCTTGATCTGGTTGACGCACAGGTTGGAGTGCGCGCCGTAGGACAGCGCCACCGAGGCCGAGGCGCGGCTGATCTCCTCCATGGCCACCACGTGGGCCAGGTAGCCCATGCCCGCGCCGCCGTACTCCTCCGGCACGGTGATGCCGAGCAGGCCCATCTCGCCGAACTTCTTCCACATGTCCATGGGGAAGGTGTTGGTGGCGTCGATCTCGGCGGCACGCGGCGCCAGCTCGGCGTCCACGAAGGCGCGCACCTGGTCGCGCAGCATGTCGACGGTTTCACCGAGGGCGAAGTTGAGGCTGGAGTAAGTCATGGAACCACCTTTTGTCTGTCTTGTAGTTGTGCGGTTTGCAGGTTAGTACGGTAACCGGTGCGCTGCTCCCGGAGCCCCCGTTCCAGTCCGGCGCCTGCCGTTCCGGGGTGGGTTGTCAGTCGGTAACCTTTACGTTAACGTAAACAAACCCCGCGGCGACTGTCAACAACCCCGGTCGCCCCGGGACAGCAAGTCTCAGAAGTGGCAAACCTCATAACAAACATAAGACTGAGGGATTCTATGAATCTTCCGAGCTACACCTGCGGACCGCAGGAGAAACCGCTGCTGGCCATGACCATCGGTGCAGCCTTCGATCAGACGGTTTCCCGTTTTGCCCAGCGCGAGGCGCTGGTGGTGCGCGACCAGGGCCTGCGCTACAGCTGGGCCCAGCTGGGCGAGGCGGTCGACCGCTGCGCGCGCGCCTTCATCGCCCTCGGCCTGCAGCCGGGCGAGCGCCTGGGCATCTGGTCGCCGAACCGTGCCGAGTGGACCATCGCCCAGTTCGCCAGCGCCAAGGCCGGCGTCATCCTGGTCAACATCAACCCCGCCTACCGGCTCAACGAGCTGGAGTACGCGCTCAAGCAGTCCGGCTGTCGCTGGCTGATCTGCGCCGACACCTTCAAGACCTCCGACTACCACGCCATGCTCGGCGAGCTGCTGCCCGAGCTGGCCACCAGCGCCACCGGCGCGCTGCACAGCCACATGCTGCCGGAGCTGCGCGGGGTGATCAGCCTCGGCGCGCAACCGGCCGACGGCATGCTCGGCTGGCAGCAGCTGCAGGCGCTGGCCGAGCAGGTCGGCCCCGAGCAGCTGCGCCAGTGCGGCGAGCAGCTGCAGTTCGACGAGCCGATCAACATCCAGTACACCTCCGGCACCACCGGCTTCCCCAAGGGCGCCACCCTCAGCCACTACAACATCCTCAACAACGGCTACATGGTCGGCGAGAGCCTCGGCCTCACCGAGCAGGACCGCCTGGTCATCCCGGTGCCGCTGTACCACTGCTTCGGCATGGTGATGGGCAACATCGGCTGCCTGACCCACGGCAGCACCATGATCTACCCGAGCGCCGCCTTCGAGCCGCTGGCCGCCCTGCAGGCGGTGGCCGAGGAACGCGCCACCGCGCTGTACGGCGTGCCGACCATGTTCATCGCCATGCTCGACCACCCCGAGCGTGCCGGCATGGACCTGTCCAGCCTGCGCACCGGCATCATGGCCGGCGCCACCTGCCCGATCGAGGTGATGAAGCGGGTGATCGCCGAGATGCACATGAGCGAGGTGCAGATCGCCTACGGCATGACCGAGACCAGCCCGGTATCGACCCAGACCGGCCCGGCCGACGATCTGGAGCGCCGCGTGACCAGCGTCGGCCGCACCCAGCCGCACCTGGAGAGCAAGATCGTCGACGAGCACGGCCGCGTGGTGCCGCGCGGGCAGATCGGCGAGCTGTGCACCCGCGGCTACAGCGTGATGCTCGGCTACTGGAACAACCCCGAGGCCACCCGCGAGGCCATCGACGGCGCGCGCTGGATGCACACCGGCGACCTGGCGGTGATGGACGACGAGGGCTACATCCGCATCGTCGGCCGCAACAAGGACATGATCATCCGCGGCGGCGAGAACGTGTACCCGCGCGAGATCGAGGAGTTCCTGTTCACCCACGCGGCGGTGGCCGACGTGCAGGTGATCGGCGTGCCGGACAGCAAGTACGGCGAGGAGATCGTCGCCTGGGTCAAGCTGCATCCGGGGCACGCGGTCGAGGCCGAGGCGCTGCGCGAGTACTGCAAGGGGCGCATCGCCCACTTCAAGATCCCGCGGCACATCAAGTTCGTCAGCGACTTCCCGATGACCATCAGCGGCAAGGTGCAGAAGTTCCGCATGCGCGAGATCAGCGTGGTGGAGCTGGGCATCAACCACCACTGAATGCCGGCAGCTTCGGTGATCGTTCCCACGCTCCGCGTGGGAACGTCGCCGCCCGGACGCTCCGCGTCCCTCCAGCGTGAGCACGGGCGCAGCGCGCCCGGAGCGTGGGCACCATCAATCGGATAACAAGAAAGGAATCACGCATGACCGCTTCGATCAGCCGCTTCCCCGTTCCCGAGTCCCTCGACGAGCTGCCGCAGGACCTGCGCGAGCGCATCCTCGCCGTGCAGGACAAGGCCGGCTTCGTGCCCAACGTGTTCCTCATGCTGGCGCACCGCCCCGACGAGTTCCGCGCCTTCTTCGCCTGGCACGACGCGCTGATGGAGCGCGAATCCGACAGCCTGACGGTGGCCGAGAAGGAGATGATCGTGGTCGCCACCAGCGCCCGCCACGGCTGCCTGTACTGCGTGGTGGCGCACGGCGCGGTGCTGCGCATCCGCAGCAAGGATCCGCAGCTGGCCGACCAGCTCGCCATCAACCACCGCACGGCGGCCATCGGCGAGCGCCAGCGAGTGATGCTCGACTTCGCCATGCACCTGAGCTTCGCGCACGGCGTGCTCGACGACGCCTGGCAGGCGCGCCTGCAGGCGGTCGGTTTCAGCCTGAACGACATCTGGGACATCGGCGCCGTCGCCGCCTTCTTCAGCCTGTCCAACCGCCTGGTGTCGCTGGCCGGCACCCCGCCCAACGACGAGTTCTACCTGATGGGCCGTCTGCCGCGCGAATCGCGCAGCTGATCACGTTGCACTGCACTAAAGGCGTACGAATGGCGCTTGCCGCCCGCCGCTCCATGCTGTTAACGTTTACGTAAAGGCCACCAAGGCCTGCGCCTCATCCAACAAAAACAATCAAGGTTAGAGGGCACCCCATGGCACCAGAGTTCGTGCTGGAAACACGCGGCCTGACCAAGGAATTCCGCGGCTTCACCGCGGTGGACTCGGTCGATCTGCGCGTGCAGAAGGGCCATATCCACGCGCTGATCGGTCCCAACGGGGCCGGCAAGACCACCGTGTTCAACCTGCTCACCAAGTTCCTCACCCCGACCCGCGGCGAGATCCTCTACTACGGCCAGCCGATCACCGGCATGAAGCCCAACGAGATCGCCCGCCTGGGCCTGGTGCGCTCGTTCCAGATCTCCGCCGTGTTCGGTCACATGAGCGTGCGCGACAACGTGCGCGTGGCCCTGCAGCAGCGCGAGGGCAACTCCTTCCATTTCTGGAAGCCGGCGCGCTGCCTGGATGCGCTCAACGAGCGCGCCGAGCAGCTGCTGGCCGAGGTCGACCTGCTGTCCTTCGCCGATACCCTGACCATCGAGCTGCCCTACGGCCGCAAGCGCGCCCTTGAGCTGGCCACCACCCTGGCGCTGGAGCCCAAGGTGCTGCTGCTCGACGAGCCGACCCAGGGCATGGGCCACGAGGACGTCGACATGGTGGTCGGCCTGGTGCGCCGCGCCGCGGTCGGCCGCACCGTGGTGATGGTCGAGCACAACCTCAGCGTGGTCAGCCGCCTGTGCGACCGCCTCACCGTGCTGGCGCGCGGCTCGATCCTCGCCGAGGGCGACTACGCCACCGTTTCCGCCAACCCGCAGGTGCGCGAGGCGTACCTGGGCAGCGAGGCCGCCGCCGAGGAGGCCCACGCATGACCAGCCTGCACACCAATCCGGATTTCGAACAGCTGCGCCTCAGCGACCTGCACGCCTTCTACGGCGAGTCGCACATCCTCCACGGCATCGATCTCTTGGTGCGCCGCGGCGAGCTGGTGACCCTGCTTGGGCGCAACGGCGCCGGGCGCACCACCACCCTGCGCGCGATCATGAACCTGGTCGGCCGGCGCACCGGCTCGATCATGATCAACGGCAACGAGACCATCGGCGTCGCCGCGCACATGATCCCGCGCCTGGGCGTCGGCTACTGCCCCGAGGAGCGCGGCATCTTCGCCAGCCTCAACGTCGAGGAGAACCTGCTGCTGCCGCCCACCGTGCGCAGCGGCGGCATGAGCCTCGACGAGATCTACGAGATGTTCCCCAACCTCTACGAGCGCCGCTTCAGCCAGGGCACCCGGCTGTCCGGCGGCGAGCAGCAGATGCTGGCCATGGCGCGCATCCTGCGCACCGGCGCCAACCTGCTGCTGCTCGACGAGATCACCGAGGGCCTCGCCCCGGTGATCGTGCAGAAGCTCGGCGAGGTGCTGCTCAAGCTCAAGGACAAGGGCCTGACCATCGTCCTGGTCGAGCAGAACTTCCGCTTCGCCGCGCCGCTGGCCGACCGCCACTACCTGATGGAACACGGCCAGATCGTCGAGGAGATTACCGCCGCCGAACTGCCGGCGAAGAAGGAACTGCTCAACACCTGTCTGGGCGTCTGAACCCCGTAATACCCCGCGGCACCTGCCCGGCGCGCACGCGCCGGCGGGCTTCCGTCGGTCTGCTCGTCTGTACCACAACAATAACCATGGAACAGTGGGTGAACACATGAAGGTATTCCAGAAGACCGCAACCGCTCTGCTCGTCTCCAGCCTGATCGCCGGCAGCGCGCAGGCATCGATCAGCAACGACGAGATCCGCATCGGCTACCTCGCCGACATGTCCGGCACCTATCGCGATCTCGCCGGTCCCGGTGGCCTGGAGGCGCTGAAGATGGCGGTGGAGGATTTCGGCGGCAACGTCGACGGCAAGAAGATCGTCATCTTCAACGCCGACGACCTCAACAAGCCGGACGTCGGCGCCAACACCGTGCGCCAGTGGGTCGACGAGCGCAACGTCGACATGGTGACCGGCCTGGTCGCCTCCTCGGTGGTGCTGGCGGCGGTCAAGGTGGTCGAGCAGGCCGACAAGCTGGCGCTGATCTCCGGCGCCGCCTCCTCGGGCATCACCAACGAATCCTGCTCGCCCAACCATATCCACTGGACCTACGACACCTACGCGCTGGCCAACGGCACCGCCAAGGCGGTGCTCGAGTCCGGCGGCAAGAGCTGGTACATGCTGACCGCCGACTATGCCTTCGGGCATGCCCTGGAGGCGGACATCACCAAGGTGGTGACCGGTGGCGGCGGCAGCGTGGTCGGCACCGTGCGCCATCCGTTCCCCAGCCAGGACTTCTCCTCCTACATCCTCCAGGCCCAGGGCTCCGGCGCCCAGGTGGTGGCGCTGGCCAACGCCGGCGCCGACACCGTCAACGCGCTGAAGACCGCCAGCCAGTTCGGCGTCACCCAGTCCGGGCAGACGCTGGCCGGCATGCTGGTGTTCCTCAACGACATCCACGCCATGGGCCTGGACGTCACTCAGGGCCTGATGCTGACCACCGGCTGGTACTGGGACATGAACGACGAGACCCGCGCCTGGGCCAAGCGCTACTACGAGCGCGTCGGCAGCATGCCGACCATGTCCCAGGCCGGCGTCTACTCGGCGACCATGCACTACCTCAACGCGGTCAAGGCCACCGGCAGCGACGACACCACCACCGTGCGCGCCAAGATGGCCGCCACCCCGGTCAACGACATGTTCGCCAAGGGCGGCAAGATCCGCGAGGACGGCCGCATGGTCCACGACATGTACCTGGCCCAGGTCAAGACCCCGGCCGAGTCGAAGGGCGAGTGGGACCTGTACAAAATCGTCAGCACCATCCCCGGCGACCAGGCGTTCCGCCCGCTGAGCGAGAGCCAGTGCAAGCTGGTCAAGGATCGGGTGGCGAAGAACTGATCGACCGCCGGCTCCCGCGCGCCTGAGTGCGCGCGGGAGCGAGCCATCCACCCGGCCCGCGCGGCCGGGTGTCGCGGACTTCCTGTGGGTGGTGACTCATGACTCTCGTATTCGGTATTCCCCTGGGCGTGCTGCTCGGCCAGCTGCTGCTCGGCCTGATCAACGGCGCCTTCTACGCGCTGCTCAGCCTCGGCCTGGCGATCATCTTCGGCCTGCTGCGCATCATCAACTTCGCCCACGGCGCGCTGTACATGCTCGGCGCCTTCACCGCGCTGCTCGGCCTCAACTACCTGGGCGTCAACTACTGGGTGGCGCTGGTGCTCTCGCCGCTCTTGGTCGGCGCCATCGGCATGGCCGTCGAGCGCCATCTGCTGCGGCGCATCGCCGGCGAGGATCACCTCTACGGCCTGCTGCTGACCTTCGGCCTGGCGCTGATCGTCGAGGGCAGCTTCGTCAAGCTGTTCGGCGTGTCCGGGGCCTCCTACCCGATGCCCGAGCTGCTCAAGGGCGGCGTCAACCTCGGCTTCATGTTCCTGCCCACCTACCGCGCCTGGGTGGTGGTGGCCGCGCTGGTGGTGTGCATCGCCACCTGGTACATGATCGAGCGCACCCGCCTCGGTTCCTACCTGCGCGCCGGCACCGAGAACCCCAAGCTGATGCAGGCCTTCGGCATCAACGTGCCGCTGTTGATCACCCTGACCTACGGCTACGGCGTGGCGCTGGCCGCCTTCGCCGGGGTGCTCGCCGCGCCGATCTACCCGGTCAGCCCGACCATGGGCGCCAACCTGCTGATCGTGGTGTTCGCCGTGGTGGTGATCGGCGGCATGGGCTCGATCATGGGCGCCATCGTCACCGGTCTGGCCATGGGCCTGATCGAGGGCCTGACCAAGGTGTTCTATCCGCAGGCGGCCAGCACCGTGGTGTTCCTGGTGATGGTGATCGTCCTGCTGTTCCGCCCGGCGGGACTGTTCGGGAAGGAGGCATGAGTATGTCGAGTCTGGAAAACATTCAGGCGGCCGCGGCCGTCGCCCATCCGCAGGTCGAGCTGGAGCGCCGTCGCGCGCAGCAGCGGCGCAAGCTGGTCGGCTACCTGGTGCTGCTCGGCGTGGCGCTGGTCGCCCCGCTGGCGGTGTATCCGGTGTTCCTGATGAAGCTGCTGTGCTTCGCCCTGTTCGCCTGCGCCTTCAACCTGCTGCTCGGCTACGCGGGGCTGCTGTCCTTCGGCCACGCCGCCTTCCTCGCCACCGGCGGCTACGTCACCGGCTACCTGCTCAGCCAGTACTCGGGGCTGTCCACCGAGCTGGGCATCCTCGCCGGCACGGTGGCCTCGGGCGTGCTCGGCCTGGGCTTCGGCCTGCTGGCGATCCGCCGCCAGGGCATCTACTTCGCGATGATCACCCTGGCGCTGGCGCAGCTGGTGTTCTTCCTGTTCGTCCAGGCGCCGTTCACCGGCGGCGAGAACGGCCTGCAGGGCGTGCCGCGCGGCGAGCTGTTCGGCCTGATCGACCTGAAGAGCAACCTGGCGATGTACTACTTCGTGCTGGCGGTGTTCGTGTTCGGCTTCGCGGTGATCCAGCGCACCATCCACTCGCCCTACGGCCAGGTGCTCAAGGCGATCCGCGACAACGAGCCGCGCGCCATCTCCCTCGGCTACAACGTCGCCGCCCACAAGCTGCTGGCCTTCGTCATCTCCGCCACCCTCACCGGCCTGGCCGGGGCGACCAAGACCGTGGTGTTCCAGCTGGCCTCGCTGACCGACGCCCACTGGCACATGTCCGGCGAGGTGATCCTGATGACCCTGCTCGGCGGCGTCGGCACCGTGCTCGGCCCGCTGGTCGGCGCCGGCGTGGTGGTGACCCTGCAGAGCTACCTGTCCAACGGCCCGCTGGGCGACTGGGTGCACGTCATCCTCGGGGTGATCTTCGTGCTCTGCGTGCTGCTGTTCCGCGCCGGCATCGTCGGCTGGGTGCAGAAGCTGATCCGCCGCAACTTCAAGTGACAACAAGAGGCAACCGATGAAGATCCTCGTGACCGTGAAACGCGTGGTGGACTACAACGTCAAGGTCCGCGTCAAGGCCGACGGCTCCGGCGTCGACCTGGCCAACGTCAAGATGGCGATGAATCCGTTCTGCGAGATCGCCGTGGAAGAGGCAGTGCGCCTCAAGGAAAGGGGCATCGCCAGCGAAGTGGTGGTGGTCTCGGTCGGCCCGAACGCCGCCCAGGAGCAGCTACGCACCGCCCTGGCCCTCGGCGCCGACCGCGCCGTGCTGGTCGAGAGCACTGACGAGCTCGGCTCGCTGGCCATCGCCAAGCTGCTCAAGGCGGTGGTCGACCGCGAGCAGCCGCAGCTGGTGATCCTCGGCAAGCAGGCCATCGACAGCGACAACAACCAGACCGGGCAGATGCTCGCCGCGCTGACCGGCTTCGCCCAGGGCACCTTCGCCTCCAGGGTGGAGATCGCCGGCGAACAGGCCCGCGTGACCCGCGAGATCGACGGCGGCCTGCAGACCGTGTCCCTCAACCTGCCGGCCATCGTCACCACCGACCTGCGCCTCAACGAGCCGCGCTACGCCTCGCTGCCCAACATCATGAAGGCCAAGAAGAAGCCGCTGGACGTGCTGACGCCGGAGGCGCTCGGCGTGTCCACCGCCTCCACGGTGAAGGTGCTCAAGGTCGAGGCGCCGGCCGCGCGCAAGGCCGGCATCAAGGTCGGCTCGGTGGCCGAGCTGGTCGACAAACTGAAGAACGAAGCGAAGGTGATCTGATGGCTATCCTGGTACTCGCCGAGCACAACAATGCCGCGCTGGCCGCGGCCACCCTCAACACCCTCGCGGCCGCCAGCCAGATCGGCGGCGACATCCACCTGCTGGTCGCCGGCCAGGGCTGTGGCGCGGTGGCCGCCGCCGCCGCCCAGGTCGCCGGGGTGAGCAAGGTGCTGGTCGCCGACGCCCCGGCCTACGCCCACCAGCTGCCGGAGAACCTCGCGCCGCTGCTGGCCGAGCTGGGCCGCGCCTACAGCCACGTGCTGGCCGCGGCCACCAGCAACGGCAAGAACGTCCTGCCGCGGGTCGCCGCGCTGCTCGACGTCGAGCAGATCTCGGAAATCATCAGGGTCGTCAGTGCCGACACCTTCCAGCGGCCGATCTACGCCGGCAACGCCATCGCCACCGTGCAGTCCAGCGCGGCGGTGAAGGTCATCAGCGTGCGCGCCACCGGCTTCGACGCGGTGGCCGCCACCGGCGGCAGCGCCGCGATCGAGCCCCTGGCCTGTGGCGAGGACTACGGGATTTCCTGCTTCGTCGGCGCGGAGCTGGCGCAGTCCGAGCGTCCCGAGCTGACCGCGGCGAAGATCGTCGTCTCCGGCGGCCGCGGCCTGCAGAACGGCGACAACTTCCAGTTGCTCTACCAGGTGGCCGACCAGCTCGGCGCCGCGGTGGGCGCCTCGCGCGCGGCGGTCGACGCCGGCTTCGTGCCCAACGACATGCAGGTGGGGCAGACCGGCAAGATAGTCGCCCCCGAGCTGTACATCGCCGTCGGCATCAGCGGCGCCATCCAGCACCTGGCGGGGATGAAGGACTCCAGGGTGATCGTGGCGATCAACAAGGACGAGGAAGCGCCGATCTTCCAGGTCGCCGACTACGGCCTGGTCGCCGACCTGTTCGAGGCGGTGCCGGAGCTCGGCCGCGCGCTCTGAGCCCGGCCATGCCGGTCGCCCGCAGGGCGGCCGGCACACCCCTGGGCCGTCTTCCCTCGCGCCGGCGTCCCGCTTCCTATACTGAGGCCTATGCCAGGAATGCCAGGAAGGGGGACGGCCATTGGACACTTCGCATCAGCGTCAGGCGTTCGCCGGGCGCATCGTCCTGCTCGGCTTCGGCTGCATCGGCCAGGGGGTGCTGCCGCTGCTGCTGCGCCACATCGCCCTGCGCCCGGCGCAGCTGGTGATTCTCGCCGCCGACGCCGAGGGTTTCGCTGCGGCCGAGCAGGCCGGCATCGCCCATCGCCAGCTGGCGCTCACCCCGGCCAACTACCGCACGGCGCTCGAGCCGCTGCTCGATCCGGGCGACTTCCTGCTCAACCTGTCGGTGGACGTCAGCAGCGTGGCGCTGATCGCGCTGTGCCGCGAGCGCGGCGCCCTCTATCTGGACGCCTGCATCGAGCCCTGGGCCGGCGGTTACGTCGACCGCCGCCTGCCGGCGGCGCAGCGCAGCAACTACGCCCTGCGCGAGGCGGCGCTGGCGCTGCGCCGGAGCGATGCGCCCGGGCCGACCGCGGTGCTGGCCCACGGTGCCAATCCGGGGCTGGTATCGCACCTGGTGAAGATGGCGCTGCTCGAACTGGCCGCCGGCAACGGCATGGCGCAGCCGGCGCCGGCCAGCCGCACGGAGTGGGCGCGCCTGGCGCAGCGCCTGGGCGTTCGCGTCATCCACGTCGCTGAGCGCGACTGGCAGGTGGACCGCCAGCGCAAGGTGCCGGACGAGTTCGTCAACACCTGGTCGGTGCCCGGCTTCGTCAGCGAGTTGCTGCAGCCGGTCGAGCTGGGCTGGGGCAGCCACGAGCGGCATCTGCCAGCCGACGGCCGTCGCCATGCCGGGGGCAGCCAGGCGGCCATCTACCTGGAGCGTCCGGGCGCGGCCACCCGGGTGCGCAGCTGGACGCCGCTGGCCGGTCCTTACCACGGTTTCCTGATCAGCCACGGCGAGGCGATCTCCATCGCCGACTACTTCACCCTGGGGGCGGGCGATGCCCCCGAGTACCGGCCGACCGTGCTCTATGCCTACCACCCCTGCGACGACACCGTGCTGTCGTTGGACGAACTGGCCGGGCGCAACTGGCAGCTGCAGCCGCGGCTGCGCGTGCTGCGCGACGGCATCGTCTCCGGCGTCGACGAGCTGGGCGTGCTGCTGCTCGGTCACGACGACGGAGCCTACTGGTACGGCTCGCGGTTGTCCGTCGAGCAGGCCCGTGCGCTGTGTCCGGCCAACGGCCCGACCAGCCTGCAGGTGACGGTGGGCGTTGTCGCCGGGGTGGTCTGGGCGATGCGCAACCCGGCCTGCGGGGTGGTCGAGCCCGACGAGATGCCCTTCGAGGAGATCCTCGACTTCTGCCGGCCCTACCTCGGCGAGCTGGTCGGCGCGTTCAGCGACTGGACGCCGCTGGAGGGGCGCGGCTGGCTGTTCGACGAGGATCTCGACACGGACGATCCCTGGCAGTTCAAGAATTTCCGCGTGCAGTAGGGTGCGCCGTGCGCACCATGGGTAGCGCCTTGGTGCGCACGGCGCACCACTCAGCCATTCAGCTGATCGCTGACGATGCGCCCGTCGACCAGCTGCACGGTGCGCGCGCAGCTGGCCGCCAGGCGCGGGTCGTGGGTGACCACCAGCACCGCGCAGCCGAACTCGCGGTTGAAGCGGCGGAACAGGGTGAACACGCTTTCCGCAGTCCTGGTGTCGAGGTTGCCGGTCGGCTCGTCGGCCAGCAGCAGCGCCGGGCGGGTGACCAGCGCGCGGGCGATGGCCACCCGCTGCTGCTGGCCGCCGGAGATGCGGTTGGCCTTGCTGGCGGCGAAGCCGGCCAGGCCGACCGCGTGGAGCAGCTCGAGGGCCAGTTCGCGGTCCTCGGCGCGCGGCTTGCCGTGGCGGATCATCAGCGGCATCAGCACGTTGTCCAGCACGCTGAACGCCGGGATCAGGTGGTGGAACTGGAACACGAAGCCGATCGCCTCGTTGCGCAGGCGGGTGCGCGCGCCGTCGTCCAGCTCGCGGGTCGGCTGGCCGAGCAGGTACAGCTCGCCGCCGGTGGGCGAGTCGAGCAGGCCGATGAGGTTGAGCAGGGTGCTCTTGCCCGAGCCGGACGGGCCGATCAGCGCGGTCAGCTCGCCGCGCACCAGGCGCAGGTCGATGTCGTGCAGCACCTGCTGCTCCAGCGGCGTGCCGGGGTTGTAGGCCTTGCACAGGCCGGCCAGGCGCAGCACTTCCTGGTCGCGTTCGAATTCAGACATAGCGGATCGCCACTGCCGGGTCGTAACGGGCCGCGCGGCGCGCCGGCATGGCCGCGGCCAGTACGCCGGTGACGGTGGCCACCGCCATGGCGGTGGGAATCAGCGTCGGGTCGACCGGGATGAAGAACAGCCCGGGGCCGAACACGTTGAACACCTGCACCAGCGACCAGCCGACCAGTCCGCCGAGGCCGGAGCCGGCCAGGCCGAGCAGGCCGCCCTGCAGGAGGAACACGCGCAGGATCTGCCCGCGCGGGCTGCCCATGGCGCGCAGGATGCCGATCTCGCGGGTGCGCTGCACCACGCTCACCGCCAGCACGCTGGCGATGCCGAAGGCCACCGACAGGCCGACGAACAGGCGGATCATCTGGGTGGTCATGGTCTGCGAGCGCAGCGCGTTGAGCAGCTGGCCGTTGGTGGCCATCCAGCTTTCCGCCTTGAGCCCGGTGAGGCGCGCCAGGCGCGTGGCGATGGCCTCGGCCTGGAAGATCTGCTGCACCGCGGTCTCGATCACCGTCACCCCGCCGGGCAGGTCGAGCAGGGTCTGCGCCTGCTTGAGGTCGAGGTAGACGTAGCGCGCGTCCAGCTCGCGCACCTCCAGCTCGAAGATGCCGGAAACGTCGACCACCGCCTCGCGGCCCTCGCCGGCATCCAGGCGCAGCTTGTCGCCGATGCCCAGGCCGAGATCCTCGGCCAGCTCCTTGCCGATCACCGCATGGCCGGCCTCGACCCGGAAGCGTCCGGCGATCAGGTGCGGCTCGATGGGGATGATGCGCTGGTAGCGCGCGGGGTCGATGCCGAGCAGGGCCACCGAGGCGCGCGCCACGCCGCGGCGGGCGATGGCCGGGCCGCTGATCAGCGGCGACACCGCGCGCAGCTGCGGCTGCTGGTCGAGGACGTCGCGCACGTCGGGCCAGTTGACGATGGTGCGCAGGCGCTGGGCGCGCGGGCTTTCCAGGGTCAGCGCCACGGCACCGTCTTGCGGCGGCGGCACGCGGTTGACCTCGTCCGGCGGCAGGATGCGGATGTGCGCCTGGGTGCCGAGGGTGCGTTCGATGACGTTGGCCTGCAGGCCGGTGATCAGCGCGGTGATGAACACGATCACCGCCGAGCCGACGGCGATGCCGACGATGATCAGCAGGCTCTGCAGGCGGTTGTCGGCGAGGAAGCGCAGGGCGATCTTCCATTCGACCCACTGGGTGTCGATCAGGCGCATGGCCTCACTCCGTCACGCCGGCCGGCAGCGGCTGCTCGCGCAGGCGCACGCGCTGGCCGGGCTCGGCGTCGGCGGCGAGCACCGCATCGCCCGCGGCCAGGCCCTCGACCACCTCGCTGAGCGCGGTGCCGCGCAGGCCGAGGGTCACCGCGACCCG